>CALFWB010000076.1 GCA_937928795.1 uncultured Anaerolineales bacterium | reverse complement strand
AGCCATCGAAGAAAGCTTCTACTGGCGCGGCATGGCAAAGAAAGCCTTAGGAGATAGCGGCGGCGCAATCGCCGATTTCAAGCTTGCCCTCAAGTACCATCCCGATTTCGAGCCAGCCTTGTACCAACTGAACGAGTTGGGAGCAGCTCCGTGAGAGTTTTACCCCAACCGTTTTGCCTCGTTCCAAAGGGCATCCATCTCTTCGAGGGTTAAATCGCCTAAGCTTCTCTCTTGCTCCTTGACACGCTGCTCGATGTGGGCAAAGCGCCGGCGAAAGCGTTGGTTAGCTTGCCGCAAGGCGCTTTCTGCATCAATCTTCAGCCAACGCGCCAGATTGACCATCGAAAAGAGAAGGTCACCGTACTCATCCGTTTGATCTTTCGTGCCCTTTGCCGCCACCAGTTCGTGTAATTCCTCTTCCACCTTCTGGAGTACCCCTTCAATCACAGGCCAATCAAAGCCCACCCGCGCCGCGCGTCGTTGAATTTCTTGGGCTTGGCTCAAGGCTGGCAGAGCGCGTGGGATGCCATCCAGAAGCCCTTTTTGCCCCTCGCCGTTCTTGAGTCGCTCTGCAGCTTTTAGTTTCTCCCAATTGCGTAAAACCTCCCCGCTGTCTTTGACGGATAACTCCCCGAAGACATGCGGATGGCGGTTGACCAGTTTGCGGTGAATGCCAGATAAAACATCCTTCATGCCAAAATCGCCGTCTTCATTGGCGATTTGAGCATGTAAAACCACTTGCAGCAGTAAATCCCCAAGCTCTTCCTGCATCGCTGCAATATCCTCTCGATCAATTGCTTCCACCAGCTCATAAGCCTCTTCGAGCAAGAACGGCTTGAGGGTTTGATGATCTTGCTCGCGATCCCACGGGCAACCTTCGGGGGAACGCAAATGGGCGACCACTTCCTGAAAGGCTTCAAACGAGGTTTGGCGTGGTAAGCCCGGCAGATATAAAGAAGTCATCCAGTCTATTGAGAAGCTGCGATCGATTTCATAAAGGTCCACCGCCTCTACTTTCATGGAAGCAGTTCCAGCCTGATGCACCAAGCGGACTGGATGATGCGGCGGATAGACTTCCATCAAAGTTAATTTGACATCCGCAGCCACTTGACGGGAATAGAGTTGAGCAACCAAAACAGGAACATGAGGGGGAAATTGGGGCACATGCGAGGCGGCAATCTCTAGGGCGTCTAAGATCAACAAGTTCGGCAAAGGGTCAATTTCCAAAGCGGTCAGGATGGGTTCGATAAAACTGATTCCATCGAGCACCTGGACGCTCAAGCCTTCCTGACGCGCTAGGCTCAGAATTGCCGGCGTGGTTGCTTCCGCCACAAACGGATGGCCAGGCACAGCATAAACGACACCCTGAGAACGCTTTCCGAGTTGGACAACTTGTTCCGTGATCTGCTGATAGACCGATTCAAATGAGCTGGCACGGTTGTAGAGATAATCAAATGAATGAATTTGAAGATGAGCTGGTAAGCCCGCCAAAGCGGGATGGCGCTGGGTACGGACGTAAATCTCATTTACCTGCCCCAGCAATTCCCAAACTTGACGGGTGAGCAACTTAGGGTCGCCAGGTCCTAATCCAAGAATGGTTATTGCAGCTAAATTGAACATGCCTGCAGTTATAACACAAAAAAGGAGCTATCTTGCGATAGCTCCTGCAGAAACTTTCAAGGCTGACTAATCGGGCGGGATCTCTTTGAAGGCGTAATCCACGTCAATGCCACGCGCTTTTTGCGCCCGTTTGACAATTAAGTACCACAGAGCCGAGAAAATGATAATCCCAAACACCACGCTATAAGCTAAGGGACTGGTTAAGCCAAGCGCAGGCACCAACAGATAGCTGAGAACCATCCCAAAGCCAAAGATCGCCCCCAGCGCGCCGAGGATAGTTACCCACGGGATGTTGCCCAGCTTATATTTTGCGCCGGGCGAGGCTTCGTAAATCTCTTTCGCCCGGAAGGGGAAAACTGCTCCGGCTAGGCTGCTCGAGGCAAAGACATATCCGCAGGCAAAAGTAACCCCTAAGGTCAAAGAAGCCCAACCGCCATAGAGGTTGTAAAGCAAGATGACCGGAATGCTTGCCAAGAAGTAGGCAATGTGAGCGTTGACCGGAGTGTGGAATTTCTCGCTCACCTCTGAGAACCAAGCCGGCAACAAACGGTCGAGGGACATAGCGACCATGATGCGGGTTACCCCGATGTAGCAGTTATTAACGATTTGGAAGGAGTTCAAAATATAGCCAATGCCGATCAAAATGACGACAATTGGGCTTGCCGTTAGCGCCACAGCTAGGATATTCGGCCAGAGCCAGAATCCGCTAATGGTCGCCTCAGAAACTCCAGACCAGTATCCTGCACCGGCAATATATAGGAACTCCGTGCCACCGACGCGTTGGAAAGCCACGCCGAGGAGCGCCAACAGAATGCCGGTCACGATCAAGGAACCAACTAGAATAAAAGTTTGGCTCTTGAACGAGCGAGCATCCTTAATTTCACCATTTTGTTCGGCCGAATAGGTTGCCCATTGTAGGCTTGTCCAGGCAATTGCCGCAATCATCAAGGTATTGAAGAAACTGAAAGGAGGATTCAAGTCAATGCCGGCGGCAAGGGCGGCTTCTTTTGCTGTCTGATAGAAATTCGGAACCCCGCCTGAAGCAAGTGCAAAGGCGTTCAAGCGATCCACAAACTGCGAGGTAGGCGTGGTGAACAAAACAACCAGCATGGTTGTAAAGGCAATCAGAATGCCATAGAACATGACATACTGAAACTTAACATAGTTCTTGAAGCCACTAACCAGCAAGAGCATGGAAAGGAGAGCATTCAAGATGCTAACAATGATAATTCCCCATGGAGTTGTAAACCAAACGCCGATCTGAGACAGGGAGGGGTTCGATAGGGTGGCACCGAGACCTAGAAAGAGCGGTGCAAAGCCAAGGTAAGAAAGTAACCATCCCGATAGAGCAACCCACTGCAGAATCCAGATCACAAATCCCGACATCAGGATGGTAAATCCCCAGAAACCGCCAAACGCACGGCTTTGAAAGACATAATCACCACCTGAACGGGGCATGGCAGTGGATAGCCAAACATAGGTGAAGGCAATCGGCACCTCAAAGAGCATGGCGAGAATAATCCCCCAGAACAGATTGCCACCGGGCAAGGCACCCGGACCCCATAAATAAGTCCATGGGAAGATCAATCCCATTGTCAGAATGTTATAAATAAAAGCTGAATAGGGAGACATCACCCGCACCAAGCCTGAGGCTTTTCGGGTGAAAACTTCTGGTTTTGCCACCGCTGTTGCCATCTTTGGCTCCTTTCTAATTCGGTATAGGAATCAGGATAGTAAATATTCCGAAATATAGGCACAAATTCACGAAGAATCCTAAGCGTTTCACCTCCTACGGTTAACTTTTGAATTTCAGCTATCCGCTGGTCATCTGGTATCCTTCCACTTTACCTTCTAATAGGTTCACCAAACAACCGCGTAAGATGCCTTCACCATACTCACTGCCCGGGTTAAGACAGGTGGTGCGCCCGATTTTGATCACCCCCTGCGACTCGTGAATGTGACCATGCAAACCTAACAGCGGTTGATACTTCTCGATGGCTTGGCGCACGGAAAGGCTGCCTGCGCCATGCATGACGATTTGTCCGGCTTTGACAATCGGCGTAGGCGGATCGGTGCTCCAATCTAGCATTGGGCAAGTATCCAAGGTCGAATCTTTAGGGGGATCGTGAAAGTTGAAAATGGCTTTATTCATATCGGGCACTTTCTTCACCATCTCTTCGATGTAAGCACCTAACTGTTCATCGGTGACCTCGCGCGGCGTATTCCACGGGGTCGGAGTGCTGTAACCAACACTGATCATGCAGTGATCGTCGTCAATAAAAACCGCCTCACCTTCACAAGCCACAAAGGCTTCCGTCCCTTCCCGTTTCAAAACTTCTAACACCTCTGGGTCATCATCGTTGCCCCCTGTGACGAAACAGCGGATGCCGCTGCCTTTCAGGCGTGTCTCGGCCAAATCAATCCAACTTTCTAATCGCTCGCGCGCCAGTTGGTGAAACAACTGCTCCACCGCAGCTTTGTCCCCTTGCAAAGAGTCAAATTCGTCCTCCTCCATGACCTTATAATAAAAGCCAAGTAAGCCAATCCGATCGATCAAGTTTTTTCGTTCTTCCTCGCTCTCAACATGATGAACCGTGCCCTGTAGGGTGGCGCGGTAGCGTCCGTTGCCCTCTTTGATGATCGGGATAAGCAACTTGCCCGTAATATCCCCGCCCATGACTAAGACATTGGCTTCATAAAACTTCCCCGCATTAAGAAATTTGCGATACGTGCGCTCCGAACCATGCAGATCGGTAGCATAGAAAAGGCGGGTAAAGTTCTTTTTGCTTTTCTTAAATAAGAACGACATGGAATGCCTCCAAATAGACAAAAGTTAAGAAACACTACAACCAACCGATAACAATAAACAAGAACGACAGCTCAGCGCTGAACGTTCGCAATCACCACCTCAATTGGCAAATCTGCCAACATTTCGCGCGTATGGCGATCTAAGCCATCATCCGTAATCAGACGATGGATTTGATCCAAGCGGGTTACCTCGAAATTCGACACCACACCCCACTTGGAGTGATCGACCAGAAGGGTGCGTACTCCCTGCGTTCGTTCCAACATCTTGCGGATCAGTTCCGCCTCCATGCTAGAGGGGACTGTGCAACCATGGCGCAAGCTGACTCCATCCACACTGACAAAAGCTTTATTAGCATAGACCTGATCTAAGATTTCGACCGCAAAGCGACCGGCAACCGAATTCGAGGTTGGCTGAAAGTTACCCCCCAATAAGATCAGTTCATAGCCGACCTCACCGACTTCGAGAGCGGCTTGGAGGTTGTTGGTAAAGACGGTGATATTGGCATCCCGCGGAATTTGCTTGATCATTTGGGTGGTGGTCGTCCCACTGTTGATAAAAACAATATCGCCTTCTTCGATATAGGAGATGGCGCGCAGTCCAATGGCGCGTTTCTCTTCTATATTGCGGGCGGCGCGCTGCGTATATTGCGGCTCCATGCGCATTCGCTGGCTCAGAATCGCACCACCGTGGGTTCGTTCGACAATGCCTTCTCTTTCCAACCACTCTAGGTCCCGCCGCACGGTAGCTTCAGAGACCTTCAACAAGCGGCTCAACTCAGAGGAAGGCACAATGCGATGCAGAGCGAGATAAGCCTGGATTCTTTCACGCCGTTGAGCTGGAATTAGGGGTTTACTCACCAGTTGAGAACCTACTTTTGAAGGATTAGATGAAAGAAAAAGACAAAAACTTCCAACATTATATAATATTTTGATGGAATTTGCAAGTTTTTGATCAAGTCAATAATGAGCAATTTTGTGCAATTTCCGTCACGGCAAAACTTGCCGCAAAGGACGCCTCTTCCAATTTCTGGTCAAAACCCCCTATCTTGAGTTGACTTCGTACATTTCGTAGGGTTGCTTACAAGTATCGCAAATGACTTCTTTTTTTTGGACAAGCGATCGTTTTAGCTGAATGGTATGAGGCGGCTCACAATGGCAATGGGCAAGGACTTGCGGGTCGCTTGGGGTACTGCGCGCCATCAATCCCTCGACAAATAGCATGGCGCGGAAGATCCCTCCGTATTGACTGAGCAGCCATTCGAGTTGATTCAACGCTACTTCCCAGCGCCGCTGCCCCTCTGGCGCCAAAATCCATTCCACACGCTGGGTTTGCGGGTTGCGATAGGACATCACTCCAAAAGCGCGTGGCGGTTGGCGGTAAAACGGCGAAAAACGCCCTACTGATTCCATAACTTCGAGGAGCAAGTTGACGAGGATTTTCTCGGCAGCAACACAGGCATCGCTCAATTGCACATGATCGAAGATCAGTGAAATGTCGGGTAAACTTGCCGAGACATCGTACAAGCGGCACATTTCCGTCCAGGTTTTTGCCAGCAAGTCCTGCATTACCTCGATCGGGTCAATCGCTTCTTTCGGATGATCCATCAGAAACATTTTTGCTCTCCGTTCAGCCTGTAGCGGAGCAGCGAGAATGGGTCATCAGGCGCGCTTTTTGTTAGATAAGCCCTTTGGAGCGAAGCAGCGGAAACGGATCCGTCAGGTTTTTCTCCAAACCAAGCTGTGAAGGTGTTAAGGCAAAGGCAATGCCCAACAATTGAGTGAAGTACAAAACAGGCAAAGGTTTCTCTAACTCCATCTGAAATTGACGAGCATCCAAATTGGTGTGGCAGAGCGGACAAGCCACAGCCAACACTTCGGCGCCGGCTTTTTGAGCTTCGACCAACAGTTTTGAACTTAGGCTCCAGACGATTTCCGGTCGGGTTAAGGAGTGGGCCGCACCACAACAAGTTGTTTTATACGACCAATCAACCACTTCTGCCCCAGCGGCAGCCAACAGGCTCTCCATCTCGGTCGGGTTTTCCACATGCGCAGCCCCGGTCACCCGTGGAGGACGGGTCATCAAACATCCATAATAACAGGCGACCCGCAATCCCTTTAGAGGCTTCCTAGTGCGTTGGGTTATTTTTACCCCTGTGGCATGAGCATAAACGGACTCAACCAATGTGGTCACCCGAACCGTATCTTGAAAGTGATAGTCCAGTTCTTTCTCAAGCATTTGACGTTGCTGGGGGTGGTGGCGCATCTCATAGAGCGCTGCTTGGTGACGGTTGTAACAAGCTGCACAGGGCATGGTCACCTCGCTGAAGCCGCTTTGCTCAAAAAGTTTGAGATTCTGCATGGGCAATTTGAAGGCGAGATCGGGATCAGCCCGATGGGCTGCGCTGCTACCGCAACACACCCAGCCATCTGGCTCGACGATTTTAAGGTCTAAGGCTTGGCAAACGGCACGGGCCGACTCATCAAACTCCTTGGCACTTGAATGGAGAGAGCAACCCGGATAATAAGCGATTGCTTGGGCAGCAATCTGGGTGGGACGGGGCTTGCGCAGCGGGCGCACCATTTTCGGGAAAAAGCCAACCTTTCTTTTCCGCAACATGCGCGTATATAGACCGATGTCATCAAACAAACTGCGCAAGTTAGCCAATTTCATTTCAACCATCAATCCCGGTTCGTACAACCGTCCCCAAATGCGCACTTGGCGCAAGAAGGCGCGGTTGAAGATGGCAACTTCGGGAACTTTGGGTTTAATCCCTTGAGCGATAGCCTCGCGAGTCAGGAATTCCATGATGGCGTTAATATCCAACCCCTGAGGGCAACGCGTTGAACAGGTTTGACAAGCTGCACACAACCAAGGGGTCAAGCTCTGCAAAGCAATGTCTTCCTGCCCCAGTTGCAAAGCCCGCATGATTTGGTTCGGCTGCCAATCAAAAAATTCGCTCATCGGGCAACCGCTGGTGCATTTTACGCATTGATAGCACAGGTAAACATTCTGCCCCAATTCCTGTTCAACGCGGCGGGCAAGATGCGGTCGAATTTCGGCAATTGGCGGACTGGCTATCTTCTCGGTTTCCATCACGCACTCCAATCTTTGCGCTTTTAGGCAGGTAGTGGCTCGACAACCGGACGGGGATATAAACCGGCTCCCTTGACAATTGGCGCAACGGCTTCTTCCCATTCGATCGCCATAATATGCACCCCGGCAACCCCTTCAATCCGCAGGATGTGTTGGATGAGTTCAATGCAAATTTCGATTCCGGTTTGCTTCCAAGCCTCCGAGCGGGCTTTTTTCTCCTCTTTGGTCAGTTCATCTTTGCTCTTGCCCGCCCAAGGCTTGCCTGCCTCCTCCAGCCGTTGAATCAACTCATCCGGGATCAGAATGCCCGGCACGCTTTCTTTCATGTACTTTGCCATGGCTGGGCTTTTTAGGGGGCCAACTCCAGCAAGGATGTAGGCTTGCTGATGCAAGCCCAGTGAACGAACCTTCTCCATAAAGGCTTCAAAAGCTGGGATATCAAAAACCAACTGGGTCTGGATGAAATTTGCCCCGGCTTTGATCTTTTTCCCCAGCCGATAGGGGCGAAACTCCACCGGATCGGCAAAGGGCGATTCGGCAGCGCCAATGAAAAAGCGCGGTTCACTCCCCTTCAAAGGATCACCGCATTGAAAGGCGCGTTCATCTCGCAGAGTCTTCACCATCTGGATCAACTGCACCGAATCGATATCAAAGACATTCTTGGCTTGCGGGTGATTCCCGAAGGTTTGGTGATCGCCGGTCAAACACAGCACATTGCGCATTCCCAACGCATAAGCTCCTAAAAGATCGCTCTGAATCGCCAAACGGTTGCGGTCCCGACAGGTCATTTGAATGACCGGTTCCAGCCCCTCTCTCACCAAGATCGCCCCTGCTCCAATACTGGACATGCGCACAATAGCCGTCTGATTGTCGGTGATATTGACCGCATCACAAAAACCGCGCAACAGCCCGGCTTTCTTGCGGATGACCTCACCATCGGCGCTTTGAGGGGGACCAAGCTCAGCCGTCACTGCAAAATGGCCAGCCCTCAGCACCTTTTCCAAATTCGAGCCGCTTACGTAACCATTAGATGCCATTGCTTCTGCCATCTTTATTCCTCCTCGCTCAAGCGCAGGTCAGGACGGACAATTTTGCGCGGTCCACCATCTCGTGAGGTGCGCCAATTCTTCGGCGGACGAATCTCATACAACATCTCGAGTTTTCCTAAAGCTTTTAGGCGGTCGTAAATCAACTGCCAGCCACAAGGAATATCTGGATTGACTTCACAATGGCCATTTTGGGAGCCACCGCAAGGCCCATTGAGCAACGACTTGGAACAACGCGCAATCGGGCAAACCCCGGCGGTTAACCCCAAAATACAATCGCCACAGGCAGCACAGCGCTCTACCCATACCCCCTGCTCGGCCGGCAATCCTAGAAATGCGGTGTTTAAGCCGGGCACCACCCAAGTTTTAGGAAAATGTTCAGCAATCGCCTGTACGCCAATGCCACACCCCAGAGAAAGCACCACATCGACCGCACTCACCTGCTCGGCAATGCTATCCAGGTATTCCCATTCACATTGGCGTTGAACGGTGACATCGCTGACCTCTTTGGGATCGCCATTCAGCTTGGATGCCATGCGCAAGGAAGCAGCTAAAATAGCGGCCTCACGCGAGCCGCCAGCAAAACAGACCGTCACACAGGTGCCACAGCCAACCACAAGGACTTTCTGGGCTGCTCCGACCAAGCTCTTGATTTCTTCAAACGGTTTTTGTTCGGCGATAATCACTTCGCACCTCCAACATCAAAAAAACCAAGCACAATAGGATGGATCGGGAGTTCAACGCGTCTCCTCGCTAATCATCTCCTTTGGATTTTCTGGATGGTTTGCGCGCAATGGGTTGGGGCCCAGTTGCTCCACAACGTCAAGCATCTCCTCCACTGCTCTGACAAACTGGCTCGCCATCGAAGAGGAGATATGAAACATCTTGATCCGCTGCGACTCGAGGCCGATCATGCGTAAGAGGTCCTTAACTCGTTCAACGCGGCGGATGGCGTTATAGTTTCCTTCCAAGAAGTGACAGTCACCCGGCAGACAACCCGCCACCATCACTGCGTCGGCTCCTTCTTCAAAAGCCTGCAAGGCATATAAGATATCCATCTTGCCCGTGCAGGGGATTTGGATAATTTTGACCTCGGGCGGATATTGCAAGCGCAACCCTCCCGCTAAATCGGCTGCGGCGTAGGCGCAGTATTGGCAACAAAAAGCAACGATCTGGGTATCTTCCTTCACACCAGACATCTCTGCACCTTTTCGGCTTCAAACAAAGCCGAGATTTTCGCCAAGATTTGGGTGTCCGTAAAATACATTAATTGGATCGCCCGAGCGGGACATTCTGCAACACAGGTGCCGCAGCCCTGGCAAACCGATGGCTCGATATAGGCTGCTCCTTGAATTCCACCGACTCCGCTCAGCTCGGCTCTGACTTGTGGAACGTTGAAGGGACAGATACGCACGCAAGTTAGGCAAGCGGTGCATTTTGTCGCATCCACCACCGCCACTCGACCGCCGGCGAGGATGGCTTCCTGACTCAAGACCCGCCCAGCCCGCGAAGCCGCCGCCTGAGCTTGGATGATACTCTCATCCACCAATTTCGGATAATGCGCTAAGCCGGCAATGTAAATCCCTTCTGTCGATACATCCACCGGACGCAGTTTGACATGCGCTTCTTGGAAGAAGCCATCGCTTCCGAGGGGCACCTTAAACAGTTTGGAGATTTCAGGCGCAGTTTCAGAGGGGACAATCGGCATCGCCAAGACCAATGCGTCGAACGACAAACGCACGTTTTGCCCTAAAGCAGGTTCTTTTGCTTCAATGACTATCCTTTGGCTTCTATTCTCACCGATCACTTGCGGGGGTTGGTCGCTGGTGTAGCGAATAAAGAGAATCCCTTTTTGCCTTGCTTGAGTATAGAGCCGCTCTTTAAAACCATAGGTGCGGATATCCTTATAAAAGAGAACGAGCTGCAATTCAGGGTTTATCTCTTTCAGCGCAATGGCGTTCTTGAGTGCCACCGTGCAGCAAATGCGACTACAATATTGTTCCGCCGGACCAACGCACAGGATCATCGCAACCGATTTCCATGCAAGGACAGCTTGCGGTTCATGGGCAATCTTCTCTTCCAGTTCCAACTGGGTCATCACAGCCGGATGAGTGCCCAAACCATATTCTGGGCCGCGATATTCCTGTCCACCTGTAGCTAGAATCGTCACGCCATGGCGAATTTCTTCACGCTTTCCATCACGCCTTTCAATTTTGGTCAGAAAGTTACCGCTGAACCCGCTAAAATCCACCACGCGACTTTGGGTATGAACAAGAATGCGCGCCTGACTTTCGACTTGGCTTACCAAGTATCTTAAGAGTTCTTGCGGCGCTTCCACAGTTCCTCGCCGATCTAGGGCAGGGAGCGGGGTATAGACTCGCCGCAGATTGCCGCCCAACTCGGCTTCTTTCTCAACCAGATGCACTTCAAAGCCTTGCCCAGCCAAATTCAAAGCCGCCGCCATCCCACTAACCCCGCCTCCCACCACTAAGGCGCGGTGTTCAATCGACACAGATACCGTTTTTTGGGGGGCGAGATGCACAGCTTTTGCTACTGCCATGCGGACTAACTGACAAGCTTTTTGGGTAGCGGTTTCCCAATCATGAGAATGCACCCAGGAACACTGATTGCGGATATTCGCCATTTCAAAGAGATAGGGATTTAAACCCGCAGCCCGCAAGACATCTTGGAAGAGTGGCTGATGGGTCAACGGCGTGCAGGAAGCCACGACAACGCGGTTCAAATTTTGTTCCCTAATTTGCTCGGTGATATGGCGAATGCTATCTTGTGAACAGGTATAGAGATTGTCCTCTGCATGGACAACAAAGGGCAAGTGACGCGCATACTCGGTCACTGCCGGCACATCCAAATATCCTCCAATGTTCGAGCCACAATGACACACAAAGACCCCAATGCGCGGTTCCTCACCGCTCACATCCCGTTCGGGCGGGAATTCGGGCGTGCGGGTCAACTGAAAGCGAGCCCGGCTCAACTGGGCTGCTGCGCAGGCTGCCGCTCCGCTAGCTTCGACCACTGACTCCGGAATATCTTTTGGTTCACGGACGGGCCCAACTGCATAGATCCCCGCTCGACTGGTTTGCACCGGGTTGAATTTCACCGTATGGCAGAAACCATATTCATCCAGTTCAATTCCCAAGCGCCGTCCCAGATTGCGCACCGCTTCGGAGATTTCCATCCCAACCGAGAGGACAGCCAGATCAAACTCCCGCGCCTCTAGGTTCCCATCCTCATCTTGGTAGGTAATCGACAAGTTATGGGTCAGCGGGTCTTCTTTGAGAGAGCTAATCCGACAGCGGGTGTATTGAACCCCGTAATTCTTCTCAGCGCGCTCAAAGTATGCCCAATAACCCTTGGAAAAAGCGCGCATATCCATCATGAACACTTGGATATCGATCTCCGGATGGTGTTCTTTGGTCATGATGGCTTCTTTGGTGGCATACATGCAACACACCGCCGAGCAATAATCATGGCTTTGATCACGTGAGCCAATGCATTGGAGAAAGGCTATCCGCTTGGGTTGCCTTCCGTCGGAAGGTCGTTGAATGTGCCCAAAGGTGGGACCGGAAGCCGAGAGATACCGCTCATACTGCAAGGAGGTAATGACATTGGGATACCGTCCGAAGCCAAATTCCTCAGAAAGCTCGGCGCGGTAAACCTCATAGCCCGGCGCGAGGATCACCGCCCCCACCCGCACTTCCTCCCGCTGGGGCGGCATATCATGGTCAATTGCCTTCGCCCCGCAGGCAAACACACAACTCATGCACTCCGAACAAACCCCACAAGCCAAACAGCGCGCCGCTTCTGCCTGAGCGCTTTCATCGTCATATCCTCTTTCAACTTCCTCAAAACTGGCCCGACGCTGTTCGGGAGGCAACTCCGGCAAGGGGACCCGCCGTTGACGACGGATTTCTCCACGCGCAATGCGCTCCTCGATTTCTTGCTGGCTCAGACGCACCACCGGCAACTCTGGTTTGGGCGGTTTCTCCAACGCCTCTCCTTGCAGATAGCGGATGATCGACTCGGCCGCACGATGACCGCTGGCAACCGCTTCAATCACAAATGCCGTGCCCGAAACGCTATCGCCAGCCGCAAAGACCCCCGGCCGAGTGGCAGCCATGGTGTTGGGGTTGATGGCAATCGTCTGCTTTTGAGTGATGCCCACTCCGGCATCGGCAGGGATAAACGCCAGACCAGCCCGTTGACCCACCGAGAAGATGACGGTATCACACGGGATGACAAAATTTGAATTGGGAATTTTTTCAACATGCAGGCGGCCAGCTTCATCGAAATGGAAAGAGGCAACGCGCATGCATTCTACGCCACAAGCCCGCCCGTTCTCGTCCGCCAGAATCTGCTCAAAGGTCAAATCGTTATAGATTTGCACTCCCTCTTCTTGCGCAGCCTGCACTTCCCAGGGATGTGCCGGCATCGTCTCGCGTGACTCAAGGCAAGCCATCGCCACCTTTGAACCCAAGCGAACCGCCGTGCGCGCACAATCTACGGCAACGTTGCCGCCGCCGAGGACCAGCACGTTTTTCCCTAACTGCAACTTCCCTACTTCGAGTGGTTTACCGTCCTCGCTGCGCGCCACGTATTTCCCCAAACGCACATCGCGCAGAAAATGGGTGTTGACCAACACACCATCCAAATTGGCGCCTGGGATGCGCAAGCGGATCCCCTCATGCGCCCCTACCGCAATCAAGACGGCATCAAACCCCTCGGCAAAAACGTCATCCAGATTATTGACCTGGGTGTTCAAGCGCAGTTCTACCCCCAAATCTAAAATATCCTGAACCTCCCGTTCGATAATCGAAGTTGGCAAACGATACTCTGGGACACCTAAGCGCAACATCCCTCCCGCCACCGGCATTGCCTCAAAGACAGTAACCCCATAGCCAGCCTTAACCAAATCCTGCGCGGCGGTCAGCCCACAGGGTCCGGCGCCGATAATCGCCACCCGCTGTGGATAAATCCTAGGCGCTGGATCCACCGCCTGACGCGGCTCAGCATACACCTTGTCCGTAACAAAACGCTTAAGCGCCCGAATGTTGATCGGTTCGTCAACCAAGCCACGATTACAGGCCGTTTCGCAACGGTGATTGCAGATCCGCCCGCAAATGCCGGGGAAGGGATTATCCATCTTGATCACCCGCAAGGCATCCTGATAGCGTCCCTCGCGGATCAAGGCGATGTACCCTTGGGCGCGTTGCCCCGCTGGACAGGCATCGCGACAGGGAGAGATGCCTCGCTTCTCGATGGCATACGCATTCGGAACGGCTTGGGGGTATAACTTATAAATGGCGTGTTTCTTGATTAGGTTTTCGTTGAAGCCATCTGGGACGATGACCGGGCAGACCTTTTCGCAATCCCCGCAAGCCACACACTTGGTCGGATCGACGTAGCGCGGTTCACGCTGGAGCGTGACGGTGAAATTCCCCGCTTCCCCACGCAGGTCGACCACTTGGGTTAGGGTCATCACTTCGATATTGGGATGCCGCCCCGTTTCGACCAACTTTGGCGAGATGGTACACATGGCACAATCGTTGGTCGGAAAGGTTTTATCCAATTGAGCCATCTTGCCCCCAATGGCACTCTTGGCTTCAACTAAATACACCTTAAACCCTTGATCGGCAAGATCGAGGGCAGCTTGCATCCCGGCAATGCCGCCCCCGACCACCATCACCGCCCCCACCGGGCTAGCATCCGTTTCGGCTGAGATACGCTCTTCCTCCTTCGGCATATCGCTCATGGCAATCTACCTCGCCTCGCTATCCATCTCGTTTTTTCGGTTTTCTGCCCCGAAAATCAACCTCCTCATCCACATCCTCTTCAACCCTGCCCCGATCTTCCCTCACCATTTGTCTGATCGGGTTTGGGCCCAGTTGACGAATTCTATCCGTCATCGTTTGGGCAGCAATGGCAAACGAAGCCCCTTGGCTGCCCGACATGAAAAAGATCTCCAGCCGCTCGCCACCCAAACCGATTTCATCAAGGATTTTCTTTGCCCGTCTGACTCTTGCCCAGCCGCGTTCATTGCCGCGCACGTGGTGGCAATTGCCAATCGGGCAAGCCACGATATAGACCCCATCAGCCCCTTGCTCGAAGGCTTCCAAAATATAGCGAACATCGGTCTTGCCAGTGCAGGGCATGCGCACAAACTTGATATTCGCCGGGTATTGAACGTGGAGAATCCCAGCCGTATCGGCAGCCATGTAACCGCAATAGATGCAATAAAAAGCGGTGATTTGCGGCTCAAAATCTGCCATGGCCGTTTTATCGACCACGGCACTGGGTTGGGTTAGTGAATAGGTTCGCTCAACCATGCTCCAAGCCCTTGAATCTGACGCAGCATCATTTGTTCGTCGGTGTAATGCACCAACTGGATCGCATTGGCTGGGCATTCTCCTGTACAAGTGCCGCAGCCTTGGCATTGAGCCGGATCGATAAAGGCCGCCCCTCCCAGGCCGCCAACACCGCTACGCGGATATTGATGGCGGGAGGGCAAATCGGCATAAAGCATCTCTCCAGCTTGCTCGCCGCTGATCTCGCTCCACTCGGTGGGCTGCACCACCTGCGGGATGCCGAAGGGGCAAGTCCGCGTACAGGTCAGACATCCAACGCACTTTTGCGGATCAACCTGAGCCACCACACCGCCAAGATAAAGGGATTTCTGAGTGAGCAAGGTCAAAGCGCGACCGGCCGCTGCCAAGGCATGGCTAATGCTCTCTTCAATAAATTTTGGATAGGCTGCCATGCCGGCGAGGAAAATGCCCTCGCGCATAAAGTCCATCGGGCGCAACTTCAACTGAGCTTCTTCAAAAAAGCCTTCGCTGGAGAGCGGCACGCGCAATTTGCGCGCCAAAGTCTCGCTTCCATCGGCAGGCACAACCGAAACACTCAGCGGTACCACATCGGCGCCAATTTCCAACCAGCGGTCTAAAGCCAAATCTTTTACGCGCACCAGCGGTTTGCCGCTTTGCTCATCGAGCAACACTTCTGGTGGCTGATCGTCTGACCAACGAATAAACAGCACACCACGTTGGCGCGCTTCGGTGTAGTACTTTTCGCGGAAACCATAGGTAACGATATTGCGATATAGAACAATAACTTGACAATTTGGATTAAACAATCTCAAGCGAATGGCATTTTTCATCGTATTGGTACAGCATACCCGCGAACAATAATCCGCCATCCCGTCTTTGCCCACACATTGGATCATCACAACGCTCTTCCATCCTGCCACCTTCTGTGGCTCGTGGATGATCATCTCTTCAAGCTCACGTTGGGTGATGACGCCGGGCAATTGCAACCAAGCATGTTCATGCGCTTCCCGTCCGCCGGTAGCCACCACCGTCACACCATGGCGGATCTGCGTGTAAACCGACCGACCATCCGGCAGGGAGGTTTGGAGTTCCGAACGAAAGTCACCCACATGCCCGCGATGACGCATGACCTCTGTGCGGGTGTATACCTGAATGCGGGTGTGAGCGCGCACCCGATTGACCAAGTCTCGCAAAAGCCGCTGCGGGTTATAGCCTTCGGCTACGTAATACAAATTCAGCAGGCTCCCGCCGAGCATTTCCGAACGCTCAACTAAGTGCACATCATAACCACTATCCGCGATCGCCAACGCAGCCATCATGCCGGCCACCCCGCCGCCGATCACCAAAGCAGACGGATAACAAACATGCTTCTCTTTATGAAGCGGCTTAGCTAAGCTCACCCGTCCGACAGCCATACGCAACAACTCGCGCGCCTTGCGGTTTGCCAACTCGGTCTGCGAGCGGTGCACACCATTGCATTGCTGTTGAAGATTAACAACCTCCAGCAGATAGGGATTTAACCCTGCGGCGCGGATGGTCTTCTGGAAGAGCGAGTCGTGCGTGCGGTTGCTGCAAGCCCCGATCACAACCCGGTTCAAATTTTGTTCTTGGATCGCAGCTTGGATGTGTTGTAGCCCATGAGGGAAACAAGCCAAATCAAGCAATTCAGCCACCTTGACCCCCTCCCAAGCGGCAGCTTGCTGGGTGATCGCCTTAAGGTTGAGGGTCTCACACAAGGTGCCGGCACAGGTACACGTGAAAACCCCCACCCGCGCCGCTTCGCCGCTGACATCCCGTTCGGGTGGAAAACTTTCGTTGGCAAGGAAAGGCGCTTCGTGCGAGAAGCGATAGGCATTCAAGCGGTCATTCAACAGCCGCATCACCTCCGCAGCCGCTCCGCTGGCATCCAGAATGGTCTCGGCGATCTCTTTGGGCGAAGAGAACGCCCCACAGACAAACACTCCCGGACGAGAGGTCTGCAAGGGCATAAATTTATCCGTCTGACAAAAGCCAAACTCATTTTGCTCAATGCCCAAAATCGAGATTAATTCCCTGGCAGCGCCAGAGGGTTGCAGTCCGGTGGCTAAAACCACCATCTCAAAGCGTTCGCTGACCTTTTTGCCGTTGGGCGTGGCGTAATGAACGATTAAGTCTTTGGTTTGTGGGTCTTCGTAGATACCTGACAAACGGCAATGCACATAACGAATGCCATGTTCATGGCGCGCTCGGGCAAAATAACGACTATACTCTTTGTTAAATGCCCGCTCATCCATGTTAAAGACAGTGCATTGCACCTCTTTTCCCAAACGTTGTTTGGCGAGGATAGCTTCCTTGGTCGCAAACATACAACAGATAGAGGAGCAGTAAGTGTTCTCTTGATCTCTGGAGCCAACGCACTGCAACCATAAGATAGAGCGTGGCTTTTTATGATCAGAGGGTCTTTGAATGATGCCCTCGGTAGGTCCCGAACGGCTGGCTAAGCGTTCGTATTGCATCGCTTCCAGCACGTTTACATAACGGCCAAAGCCTAATTCTTCTAAGCCACTTGGGTTGAAAACTTGAAAACCAAGTGCCAAGATAATGGCTCCAACTTCAACGGTCAACAGACGCGGTTGCTCCTGAAGATTGATCGCCTCCGTTGGACAAACCTCGACGCATTTTCCGCAATCTTCACAGTAAGGACCGTAATCGATCACATAGGCATCCGGCGTCGCCCGCGCCGCCACCTTGTAAGCCGCCTTGCGCAGCGTCAAGCCGCGTTGATAAGAATCGGGCAACTCAATCGGACAAACCTGCGCACAATAACCACAATTAATGCAACGAGAGCTATCGACATAGCGCGGTTCTTGGCGCAGCGAGACGGTAAAATCGCCGGCTTGCCCGGCAACATCGACCACGCGGGTCAGAGTCAGAATTTCGATGTTGGGATGCTGATTGTTTTGAATATATGCGGGAGAAATTGAAGGGCGTGTACAACCATAGCCATGATCCGCAGTGCCGCGGCATAAGACACAATCGTGCTGCGGGAACATAAAACCCAATTGGGCAACTCGCCCGCCCAAACAAGGAGTCTGCTCAACAAGGTAAACCTTCAGCCCCGCCTCAGCCAAATCGAGGGCGGCGCGCATACCCCCAATCCCACCTCCAATCACCATCGCTGAAGCTGGTCTGGGACGAATTGGCTGACGAAAAGACTTGCGGACTGCCATCGCTCCAGTGACGGTAGGTTGCAACTTGCCTGTAACCTACCAATAAAAAACCACACCCTCCCTGATCGGTTCAGATCGGGCGATGGCAATGGATTTTTCAATGAAACCCTCTCGACCAATCAGGGATTGCCTGAATTGGTGCGATGACGGGTCAATGAAGCTAATTTCATTGTAGCAAGCCTTGAACACCTTGTCAACTAGGTTGGCAAAAGTTGTTGTCAAAGGATTTGAAAAGAAAATATGACATTCATCGCAAACGTTATGACACGTCCGCTTTGCTTCTGACGGCAAGAGAATAATACCCATTCCGGGTTAGGATAAGCACAACCTTGCATAAAACCATCTCGAATCCTAATCCGCTAATCTCCCGTTTGACGCAAAAAATTTGCACAATTTGCGTGAATTCGTATGAATTCGCGTTCATTCGCGTCCATTCGCGTCCATTCGCGTCCATTCGCGTTTATTCGCGTCCATTCGCGTTTATTCGCGTTCATCCGCGTCCATTCGCGTTTATTCGCGTTCATTCGCGTTTATTCGCGTGAATTCGCGGAAATTCATATGAATTCGCGTCCATTCGCGTTCATTCGCGGATATTCTTATGAGTTCGCGTTCATTGGCGTGAATTTGCGGCTCAATCTCTACCTAACCCTCCACAGAAACTGTTAGAAATCCATCAAAATGCGCCTGAGCAACTGTTTTTTTAGGGTTGCCGTGATACAATCGAATTACAGAATAAAAATCTAGTTTCCCCTGTTTAGGAGATAAAATTTCAGAAAAGGAGAACTAACCATGATCCCCCAAGCGATGCAAGACGCAATGAACGAACAAATCAAAAACGAGCTCTATTCAGCTTATCTCTATCTTTCTATGGCAGCCCATTTCGAGAGCAAAACTCTCAGTGGCTTTGCCAATTGGCTGCGCATCCAAGCCCAAGAGGAGCTGGGACATGCCATGAAGTTCTTTGACTTTATCATCGAGCGTGGCGGCACGGTCGCCCTCAAAGCCATCGACCAGCCTCCTTCAAGCTGGAATTCCAACCTCGAAGCCTTCGAGCAGGTCCTAGCCCACGAACAAAAAGTCACCAAGAATATCCATGATCTTTATGAGCTTGCCTTGAAGGAAAAGGACTATCCTAGCCAAGTGATGCTGCAATGGTTTATCGAAGAGCAGGTTGAGGAAGAAAAGAACGCCACCGAGATCATCGAAAAGCTCAAGATGATCGAAGCGCACGGCACCGCAGTTTTGATGCTCGACCACGAATTGGGCAAGCGCGAAGCCGAAGAAGAGTAGAAACGCTGCACACAAGAAGAGACGTTGCCCGAAAGGTTGATCGGAGATAGAGACATTCTGTGCAACGTCTCTTAAAAAACGCTCCCATGAAACTTGCCACCTTGTGTTACATCCGCAAAGACGGCAAGACGCTGATGATCCATCGCGTCAAAAAGCAAAACGATATCCATCAGGGTAAATGGAACGGCTTAGGCGGTAAATTCGAACCCGGCGAAACTCCCGAAGAATGTGTCGCTCGTGAAGTGTACGAAGAGGCCGGCATACGGGCTAAGAGGCTTCAACTCAAAGGCTTTCTGACCTTCCCTCAATTTGCCAACAATGAAGACTGGTATGCCTTTGTCTTCGTCTGTGAAGAGTTTGAAGGCAACCTCACCGACTCTGGTGAAGGGAACCTCGCCTGGATCGAAAACAACCAACTGCTCAACTTACCGCTTTGGGAGGGCGACCGCCTGTTTTTGCCCTTGTTAGACCAACCCGGATTCTTCACTGGCAAATTCGTCTATCAGAACGGGAAACTGGTCGAACACGAACTCCGCCAATATTCCTAAGACAAAGCCTCCCTGATGCGCCTCAATCCTTCTGTAATCTTTTCAATCGAAGTGGCATACGAAAGGCGGAGATAGCCTTCACCATATTGCCCAAAAGCTGAACCCGGCAACAGTGCGATCCCAGCTTTTTCCAATAAGAAATCGGCCAGCTCAGCCGAGCTCATGCCCGTCTCGCGTATGTTAGGAAAAGCGTAAAAGGCTCCTTGTGGCTTGCGACAACGAAAACCGGGGATGGCATTCAGCCCGCTAACCATCACCTCCCGTCGGCGTTGAAACTCGGCTACCATAGACTCCACATTTTCTTGCGGGCCGCAAATTGCCTCTAAGCCAGCGTATTGAGTGAAGTGCGCAGTCGCCCCGATCGAATGGGTAAGCAGGAGCTCGACTTGCTGCGCCAACGCCGCAGGCATGATTCCATAACCTAAGCGCCAGCCGGTCATCGAATATGTCTTGGAGAAGCCATCCACGAGGATGGTGCGCTCTTTCATGCCCGGCAGGGCAGCGATGGAGAAGGCTATCTGCCCGTCATAAACCAAACGGGCATAGATTTCATCGGACATCACCCAACAATCATAACGCTGCGCTTGGGCGGCAATATGCTCCAAGGTCGCTTGATCGAGTATCCCACCCGTAGGATTATTGGGTGAGTTCAAGATGATCAATTTCGTGCGCGCATTGATCAGGCGATCAAAGATCTCTAAATCGAGCGAAAAATCATCCTCCTCCACCAGCGGAACCGCACGCGGGATTCCGCCCGCAACCCGAATCATTGCCTCATAGGTAGGAAAGCCCGGATCGGGGTAGATCACTTCATCCCCTTCCTCGACTAAGGCTAGAGTAGGGAAGAAAAGATTGGGTTTTCCACCCGGGCTGACCACCACTTCTTGGGGAGAAATTGAGATTCCCCGCCGCCGGCCGGCATCGGCGGCGAGTGCCTCACGCAATTCCATCATGCCGGCTGGCGGCGTATACCGTGTTTTGCCACTGCGAATCGCCTTGACCCCTGCCTCGCAGATATTTTCAAAGGTGGCGAAATCCGGCTGCCCGATTTCAAAATGGATAATTTCACGGCCCTCTTTCTCCATCTGCAGGGCACGACCGAGGACATGATAAGCCCCCTCTGGGCACAGATGGGAAGTCCGCTTGGCAAATCCAAAGAGCTTTTCGCTAAGAGACAAAGTTCACTCCCCCAACATCTTGAGCAACTCTTCGTATTCCTGATCGGGCATACCAAACCAGTTTTCCGGCGCCGGGAAGGTTTGTGACTTCACTTCATTGACATATTGCTTCAACCCATTTAGAATCACTTCGCCAGCATTGCCAAAGACCTTCGCCATTTTCGGTTTGAATTTGGGATATAAACCGAACATATCGTGGTAGATCAACAACTGTCCGTGGGCGTGAGGACCGGAGCCTAGGGAGAAGATGAGCGTGTTCTTTGCCCGCTCGGTAATGATCTTGCACAAACGATCGGGCACCATCTCCAGCAAAATGGCAAACGCTCCCGCTTCTTCCAAAGCTTTGGCGTCATCGACGATCTTCTTCGCCAGAGCGGCCGATTTTCCCTGGAGGCGAAATCCACCTAAAGCCGAAACGGATTGAGGGGTTAAGCCGAGATGTCCGATAGCCGGGATGCCGGCATCCACAATAGCCCGAATGCGCGGCGCCATGGCTTGCCCACCTTCGAGCTTGATGGCGTCACAGCCGGCTTCTGCCATAAAGCGCCCGGCGTTTTTAACGGCAATCTCATCACTAGGTTGGTAGGACATATACGGCATATCCCCAACCACAAAGGCTGTCGGAGCACCGCGCCGCACCGCAGCGGCGTGACGGATCATGTCATCCATCGTGACGGGCAGGGTTGTGTCATAACCCAACATGGTCATTCCTAGGCTATCACCGACCAAAATCATCTCTACCCCGGCTTGTTCTTGCAAATAGGCGGTGGGGTAGTCATAGCAAGTCAGCCAACTGATCGGCTCACCTTCTTGAGCCTTCTGAAAAAGATAGGGGAGAGTAATTTTCTTACGTTCGGTCATTTCAGGTCCTTTCTGGAAAATTGAGATGTCATTCCTTTCGGTAAATGGAGAGCAGGTCTGCCAGCAAGGCATACCCCGTTTCAAGGCGACCAGCCCCCGCTCCAACCAACGTGACCTCACCAAGATAACGGGTCATATAAGTAATGGCATTGGTTGCCCCCATCACCTGGGAAAGCGGATTGGATAAAGGCAAGGGCAGCGGTTTCACACTTGCTTTTATTGTACCTTCAGAAGCCTCAATTGTACCGATTAACTTCCAGCGTTTACCTTCACTTTGGGCTTTTTGAATATCGTTCAGGGTTAGATGAGTAATCCCTTGCCGCTCAACATCCTTGAGTGATATTTGCCTTCCCATCAAGACGCTTGAGAGGATCACGACTTTGCCGGCTGCATCATATCCCTCGACATCTCCGGTTGGGTCAGCTTCGGCATAGCCTAAGCGTTGCGCTTCTGCTAAAGCCTCGGCGTACTCTTTTCCTGCTTCCATTTGGGTCAAAATAAAATTGGTTGTGCCATTGAAGATGCCTTGAATGCGCTGGATTTCCGCCGCTTTTAACCAGTTCATCCCCAAGAAGATCGCCGGCGTTCCGCTCATCACCGTTCCCTCAAAGCCAATTTGCACCCCATTTTGCTCAGCTAAGGACTGCAATTCGGCATAGTGCAACGCAATCGGGCCCTTATTGGTGGTAATCACATGCTTGCGGGAAGATAAGGCTTTGCGAATATACGTGGTGGCTGGCTCTCCGCTCTGCAAGTCGGTGTAACTTGCCTCCACCAGTACATCGTAATCCACCCGATCCAGCATCTCCTCCACGGATAGGCCCTTTTCCGTAGCAGTTAACGCGCTCAAATCCCCTTTGGCGGCGGCAGTGAGCAAATCTTGGACCGATACACCTCTTACATCCGCGAGACTGCCCATGCGGAGATCATTGACCGCCACCACCGAAAAGTTGAGCCCGTAGCGGGCTTCAAGGGATGGTTTCTGTTCGCTCAGAATGGTCAGGAAACCTTGTCCCACATTTCCTAACCCAATCATAGCTAAGCGGATTGTGTTCATGATACCTCCCAACGATTCGGATTCAGAGTCCCAACTCCTCAAACTGCTACTATAAAATTTTTTGGGACAAGCTCATTATAAAACATCCGACACAACCAGAAGGAATGAGTTCACTTTTTTTGAATTTTTCTGCGAAATCTTGGCTACCTGCAGTTTTTGAGCGATTGAGCAAATTAAGTTACCGTGAGTAGAGGTTAGGAATTCGCATTGGTCATTTCGACGATTGCGGTGAAGCATTCGCATTCGTCATTTCGACCAGCGCAGCGAGGAATACGCACTTATCATTTCAACCAGCGCAGCGAGGAGAAATCTTGAGGACTTCTCACTTCGCTTGAAGGGACATGGGGGCGCGTCGAAAGCTCCCCTTTGTCATGTCGAACGCAGTGAGACATCTTCGACAAGGCCCGCCAAGACTTCTCACTTCGCTCGAAGTGACATACAAAGGTCCGTTGCTCGAAGTGATATATTGAGGTTGTAAGTTTGCCCCGAATTCGGGTTACATTACAAAAACGAAGTCATCTTCAGAATCTTAGCGCCTTTATACTTTAATTATTGATAAAAAAGAACCTTAACAAGTGAATCAGGATATAATCCACTTATACATGGTCACTATCGGCGATAGATTTATCAATATTTTGCCGATTCTTACAATTTTATAGAGAGAGGAGAACCCAATGAAACCGTTCAGGTTACCGACCATCCTGCTTTTGCTCAGTCTTGTCCTCAATGCCTGCCAAAGTGCCACGCCACCCCCAGCGATGCCGTCAGAACCAACCAACCCGCCCCCACCAACGGAAATTCCCCCTACCCGCCCCATCGTCACGCTAACCCCCACGCCACTCGGCGGTGCCCAGCCCTCTGAAGCAGCCGACCTCGTCTTGCAAAATGGTTTTATCTACACCGTAGATAAAGACCGCACCATCGCTGAAGCCCTCGCGGTAAAGGGAGATCAATTCATTTACGTCGGCGATAACAAGGGAGTTCAAGCATACATCGGCGCCAACACCCAAATTATCGATCTGCAGGGTCGCATGGTGCTGCCAGCCTTTGTGGATAGCCACGCCCACGCCACTTCAGGCGTTTCAGATATCTATGAGGTTTCTCTATACGGCATCGACTCGGTAGAAAAATACCAACAAACGATCCGCAATTTCCTGGCTGAGAACCCAGACATCAAAGCTTTGCAAGGAGCGGGATGGATCAACAACGTTTTCGGTGCTCAGGGGCCAACGACGGCAATGCTCGATGAGGTTGTGCCAGACATCCCGGCTGTGCTTTATTCTGAAGATTACCATAGCGTTTGGGTGAACAGCAAAACCCTCGAATTGGCTGGCATCACCCGAGACACCGCTGACCCCGCCGGCGGTGTGATCGAACGCGATGCCAATGGCAACCCCAGCGGAACCCTGCGCGAAACGGCTATGGACCTCGTGGCGGATGTGATTCCACCCTATACGGTGGAACAGTATCTGGAAGGGCTGGAGTATTTCCAAGATTTTGCCCACTCCCTTGGAATCACGACCGTTTATATCCCCTCTTTACCCGGCGGCATAGAAGAGGCGCTCAAAGCCCTACATGAATTTGACGCTTCGGGCAAAATGACCATTCGTTTTCCCACCGCTGCCGGGATCAATCCCGAAGACCCTCTTTCAAAAGTGGACGAGATCAAACAGTTAATTGAAAGAGAAAAGGGCGGCTATTTCGAGGTGATTGGAGCAAAAATCTTCATGGACGGCGTTTTGGAGGGAAGCACAGCCTACCTTGAAGAACCCTATCTGCACCTGCCTAACTCGCGCGGCGAGTTATTATGGGACCCTCAGAAATATAATCAGGTTTGCGCTGCACTCGACCGAGCAGGCATCCAGATTCACGTGCACTCCATCGGGGATGCGTCCACCCGCATCACCTTAGATGGCTTTGCATATGCCCGCCAGCAAAACGGACAACGGGATGCCCGCAACATCATCACCCATTTGCAATTGGTCAACCCAACCGACATTGACCGCATGGCTGAACTGGGGGTGGTTGCTGTTCCCCAACCCTACTGGTTCGTTGTCGACACCTACTATACCCAAGCTGTTGAGTACATTGGTCAAGCGCGCGCCGACCGCCAATACCCCATGAAGACCTACTTCGATAAAGGAATTGTGGTCGCTTCAGCCTCCGACTACCCGGTTTCTTGGCCCCCGAATCCTTTGTATGCGATCGAAATCGGGGTGACTAGAACCGTCCCATCTAGTTTAGGCGATATTTATGTGGGAGGGGATTTTGATACGCCGCTTACCCCTCAAGAGCGCGTGAGTGTCGAGCAGATGATCGCCAGTTTCACGATTAACGGCGCCTATGCGACCTTCTTAGAAAGTCAAATTGGTTCGATTGAGGTCGGTAAAAAGGCTGATTTCATTGTCTTAAGCCAAAATATCCTTCAAATCCCGGCTTCTCAAATCCACCAAGTAAAAGTTCTACTCACTTTCTTCGAGGGAAAGGAAGTGTACCGCGACGAAGAATTCACCCCCTAGTGGACAAGGCAAAGTGACCGGCTTCCATCCAGCCGGTCACTTCTTTCTCTCCACACCCATAAGCTTTTCCTCACCGCAGGAGCTAACTTGCTCCTCACCTGCCTCCCTGCCCAAATCCCAAAAGCAGTTAGTTGTTTTTTCCGTTTACCACTTTATCAAAGGTTGTGTTTTTTAGTTTTTGAACCAATTCGTGTTGAGCTTCGCACCATACCGGATGCATGGGACAGTCGTCAATAAATTTGCAAGTGCCGCTATCTCCCACACATTCGTTGAGCATAATTGGCCCATCAATCGCCTCAACCACCTCTAAGAGGGAAATATCTTCGGGCGCTCGTGCCAGTGACACGCCTCCTCTCGCACCGCGGGACGTGGTCAACAAACCAGCCACTGAAAGCTGAGAAACAATCTTCGCCAAGAAAGAAGGCGGAATTTGTTGTTCTTGAGCAATTGTGCTTGTGGCAGCGCGGTGATCGGCGCCAAGACGAGCCAAGAAAGTTACCGCTCGAACAGCGTAATCAGCTTGTCGCGTAATTTGCATTTCTCCTACTCCCTTTTAGGTTATCTGGATACAATTTATCTCATATATATTAGATTATTTTTGGGGAATTTGCAAGTGACAGAGGTCATCCCCAGATTATGACGCTCATCCAAAGGTGGACAAGAGTTCGACAGTGATATAGCAACACTTGCCGAACAATGGTTTGTTTCGAGCGCTAACCTTGAACAAAAATAGGGAAGCAACTTATGATAAGATAATAGCCAAAATTTCATTGCGAGGAGATTGCGAATGAAACAAATTTGTGTTATCGGGGTTGGTTATGTTGGATTGGTCACCGCCGCCTGTTTTGCTGATTTGGGCAACCGCGTAATCGCCCTTGACATCAACGAAGAAAAAATTGAGGGGTTAAAAAACGGGATCATGCCGATTTATGAGCCGGGACTTGAGGAACTGGTTGAGCGCAATGTCAAAGCCGGGCGATTAGGCTTTACCACCTCCTATCCTGAAGCATTGAATGGCACCGAGTTTGTCTTTATTGCGGTTGGCACGCCCTCTGGGGTAGATGGCGAAGCCGACCTGCGCTATGTCGCCCAGGCGGCACGCAGCATCGCCGAAAACATGACCGCTCCGCTGATTGTGATCAATAAGTCCACCGTACCGGTCGGTACCGGCGACTGGACGGCCGACATCATCCGCCAACATCAGAAAGAGCCAATTCCTTTTTCCGTGGTCTCCTGCCCAGAGTTCTTGCGCGAAGGTTCAGCCATTGCCGACTTCATGCAACCCTACCGCACTGTATTGGGCTCAACCGATCGGGAAGCGGCGGAGAAAGTCGCTCAACTCCATTTGCCTCTACGTGCTCCGATTATGATCACCGACCTGCGCACCGCCGAGATGATCAAATACGCCTCCAACGCTTTTTTGGCAACCAAAATCTCCTTTATTAACGAGATCGCCAATATTTGCGAAGCCCTCGGTGCGGATGTTAAAGAAGTTGCCGTTGGCATGGGATACGACAAACGCATTGGGGCAATGTTTTTAGACGCCGGACTAGGCTACGGTGGCTCCTGTTTTCCCAAAGATGTCAAAGCGTTGGCTTATATGGCGGAAGAAAAGGGTCGTCATCCGCAATTGCTGCGGGCTGTTATGGAAATCAACGACGATCGGCGTCGTCTGGCTGTCAAGCGCCTGCGCGAATTGGTAGGCGATTTACAAGGGGCGGTGATCGGCTTGCTGGGTTTATCCTTCAAACCCAACACGGACGACATGCGCGATGCGCCTTCAGTTACCATCGCCGATCTCTTGACCAAAGCCGGCGCCAGCGTGCGCGCCTATGATCCGGTCGCCATGCCCGTGGCGCGCACGATCCTACCGAATGTGGAAATGTGCAACGATCCGTATGAACTAGCCACAGGCTGTGATGCTCTCATTGTCGTTACCGATTGGAACGAATTTAAGCAACTCGATCTGCTGCGCATCAAGAATGCCATGAAACGAGCGATCATCGTCGATGGACGGAACATCTATGACCCACAAATCATGAAACAATTGGGCTTTCGTTACCGAGGCCTAGGCAGGGGATATAACGACCAGTGAGTCATCCCTCTCACCCGCCGATTTGCAATTACGAAGGCTCCGATTATCAGCAGGTCTTCTGGGACAAGGGGGAGAGAGCCTATGAAGACCAAGTTGAAGCCATTGCGATTCGCCGTTTGTTGAACCAGCCCGGTGATTGGTTGCTTGAAATCGGCGCCGGCGCCGGGCGCAACACCCCGCGCTATCGCACCTATCAACGCATTGTACTACTGGATTATTCCATCAGCCAATTAGAACAAGCCCAAGCCCGCTTAGGCAAAAACGAGCGCTACCTCTACGTTGCTGCCGATGCCTATAACCTGCCCTTTGTGGCAGGCTTATTCGACGCGGTGACCATGATCCGCACCTTGCACCACCTTGCCGAACCCAAACTAGCCCTGCAACAGGTTCGGCAAGTTATAAAAGATGGCGGTTTTTTCTTGTTGGAGTATGCCAACAAACAAAACTTAAAAGCCATCCTGCGCTACCTGCTGGGGCGACAGAAATGGAGTCCCTTCGACCTTGACCCCATCGAATTTGCAGAGCTGAACTTCGACTTTCATCCACGGGCAATCCGCCAGTGGTTGGAAGAAAGTGACTTTGCCCTCAAACGTCAATTGACGGTCTCTCATTTTCGGCTAGGGCTTCTAAAAAAGACCATTCCGCTCAAGATTTTGGTCGCTTTCGATAGCCTTGTCCAGCCCAGCGGCAATTGGTGGCAACTTAGCCCGAGCGTCTTCGCCTTAGCCCAAGCCGTTGGTGACAAGGCTCCTGCACTGCCCAACGGATTTTTTGCTTGTCCCCAATGCCACGGCAACCGATTTGAAGAGCATTCCACCCAAACGGTGTGTCTGAACTGTGGTCAAAGGTGGGAAATCCACAAAGGAATCTACGTTTTTCGCTGATCTGGGGTGAATGTAGACATCGGTGTACTGGGGCGTCTTAGAATTCCTCCTCCCGCAGGATAGCTAAAAAAGCATCGACAATGTTAGGGTCAAAGTGTTTGCCTTTTTGTTCGATCAAATAAGCTAGGGCTTGTTTTTTGCTCCAGGCTTTCCGATAGGGGCGGTCGTTGGTTAACGCATCCCAAACATCTACCACAGTAAAGATACGGGCAGCTAGAGGGATTTGGTCCCCTTTCAAGCCGCGCGGATAGCCACTTCCATCCCATCTTTCGTGGTGGTAATAGGGGATATCCAAAGCAGACCGCAAGAAGGGAATATTTTCTAGCATTTGTCGGGCAAACAAGGGATGTTGACGCATCAGTTTCCATTCGTCTTCATCCAGAGGCCCGGCTTTTTGGAGCAGCGCATCCGGAATGCCCATCTTACCGATATCATGCAGCAAAACCCCGCGCCGGATGACGGTTAATTGCTGCTCTTCGACGCCCAAACGACGGGCAAGCTTCAGAGTCAGTTCAACGACGCGGCGGCTATGACCCTCCGTCTCCGTGTCGCGAAATTCTAAGGCTTTTGCCCACCCTTCAATCGTGGCATCATAGGCTTGCAGGAGTTGCAGGTTGGTGTTTTGCAGGTCGTTGAAAAGGCGAGTGTTCTCAATTGCAATCGCCGCTTGTCCGGCTAGGGCTTCCAAAAACGCCATCCACTCAGGGCTGGGATCCAGCGGCCGTCGGTTATAGATTTCCAAGACCCCAATAACCTCTCCTTTGGCGATCAAAGGCACACCGAGGTAAACTTGAAAACTTTCGTCTTCAAAATGTGGGGATCGGGCAAAAACCTTGATCAACTCTTTGCGGTCTGTGATCGAGACGATTCTGCGCTCCAGAGCGGCTACACCGGCCAAGCCATGCCCCAGGCGGATTTCACTGTGCTGGAGGGCAGTGGTTCGGAAACCTTGACCGGCAACAAAATGTAAACTTTGGGTCTCGGAGCGATAGAGAAGCACAGCGGCCGCATCCACCTTGAGCTGAGTCAGGACATGTCCGATCAGGATGTCAAGGGTTAGGGGCAAATCAAGGCTGCTATTGATGGCTTGATCAATTTGGCGCATTGAGACCAATCGCTCAAGCCGCTGCTGCGCAGCTTGAAATTGGTAAGCATTGTCGATGGCAATTGCGGCTTGACTGGCAAAGGCGATCAATAAAGCCTCTAATTGGCGAAAGGCTGAAGGGTATTTGCTGTACAAATGCAATACCCCTCGCGTTTCACCCTTGATGATCAAAGGCAAGCTGATGAAAGAACGAATCTTGGCTGCGATCAGGGCAGGATTGACGGTTTGCGGTGCCCCATCTCCGAGCGGAGGCTCAATCGAACCATCAGCGGAAACAGAGTCGCCGATGGCTATCTTCTGGTTGCGTAAAACCCAATGGGTAATGCCATCGAGTCGAAGGCTATATCGCAAGGAAGAATAACCCACATGGTCTTCGGCATGTTGGCCGACATGACCGGCTTCATCTACCAAAACAATTCCACCGTAATCCGCTTGAGTGAGCCGTTTAGCCAAAGCAATGATTTCTTGTAACACCCGATCCAGATCAAGGGAAGCAGTTACGATTTGACAAGCTTGTGAGAGGGCATCCAACTGTTCCATCCTGAGTTGTAGATTCCTTTCATAATCTACCCTCTCGCTAATATCGGAGATAAAACCCTCCAAAGCGATCAACGTTCCGCTTGCGTCAAAAACCCCCTCGCCTTTCTCCCAGACCCATTTTTCTTTGCCTTCAGCCGTGATAATGCGGTAGGTCATCTGAAAGGGCTTTCGTTCAGCAACGCCCTTCTGGACGCTTTCCCAAACCATAGCGCGGTCTTCGGGATGGATCAAGCTGGCGAAGGAGCGATTTTGGTTGCCCACCAACTCATCCGAACGATAGCCGGTCAAATCCAAACAGCCGTCGCTGATAAATTCCATCGTCCATTCTGGATCATTCTTGCAGCGATACGCAATGCCGGGGAGGTTGTTTATCAAAGTGGCAAGCTGCCGGCGGCTCTCTTGAACTTGACGCTCAGCCGCCTTTCTCTCGGAAATGTTGCGAGCTACAATTAGGACCTCTCTTGCCTTGCCTTTGCGCTGAAAAGGAGTGGAGTACACCTCCATCGGCACGCGTTTACCAACCCGGTTAATAAATTCAATTTCATATCGGAAAGTTTGAAACTCGCCGGATAAACGCCCCTCCCGTCGTTTTTCGATTTCAGAGAGGTGTTCCGCAGGGATAAAGTCAATAATTCGGCGCCCGATGACCTGTTCGGCTGTAAAACCGGCAAAATCCAGCCCAGCTCGGTTGACATATTGAATCCTGCCTTGCATGTCATGGACGAGGATAATGTCCGGCGTGGTCTCTGAAAGCAAACGATATTTTTCCTCTGAATCCCGCAGATCGGCGGCGATCTTGGCTTGGCTGTCTTCCAGATCAAGGTTATACAGGGCAAAAGCAAGATCGCTGGCAACCTCCTCAATCAGAGAGTGCTCTTCAGTTTCGCCCGTGAATTCCTTTGGCAGGCAGACCGTCAGCACGCCGTACACTCGTTCCCCATATCGCAGAGATACGCTCATTGCTGCCTGTCCCTGATGCGGCAACCATGGATAATCGCTCCCCAAAGAATGCAAGTCCTCAACCAGAACCGCTTCCGTTTGCTGCAACGCTTGTCTTTCTACCGAGGATAGTTGCCCTCGCAGCAGTTGCTGGTGCATTTCCTCAAAATCTTCACCTAAGCCCGATTCGGCAACCATCGCAACTTTGCCGTTGTTGGAAAAAGTCACAATCCAAGCGGTGGAGTAATCGCCGCTTTCGGTGAGGATTTGGCAAGTTTTCTGGAGCAATCTGTGCCGGTCTTTCTCGCGCACGATCAACTGGTTGATATCGCGAATAGCACGCAAGACGCGGTTGAGGTAATTGGCTTTTTCCTCGATGGATTGAAGATTGGCAAGCGCTTCGATCCGAGCGACAAATTCCCGCATGGGAATCGAGCGCAGGATATAACTATCGGCTCCGCACTCTAATCCCCCAGCCTGTGTCTCGGAGGAGGTCTCTGAAGTTCCCAGCAAGACGATCAACGGACGTCTTGGGCTCGCTTCCTCTCTGAAAAGCCTTCCCAACTCACCACTTTGGGCATGGAGCAAGGTGTCGCTGAGCAGGATCAATTGCGGTTGATTGGACTTAATTCGGGTAAGAGCATCTTGAATGGTAGGAGATTCAATGACCTCCATCGAAGTCTCTCGTAGTATATTAGCCACCCCCCCACGCAAAGCCGGCTCATCTTCAATGATCAGAACCCGATAGGGTGAACTACCGAAATGTTTCGCCACCTTGATCCTTATCCAAACAAGCTAAACTCTAACCCAAAGCAAGGGAATGCGGTTTAATTTCAAAGATGACAGGGTATAGAGAGCATTACCTTAAGAGATTAGGCTATCCAAATTGTACTCCAAATCTCATTGCGTGAGATGAGTATCTGAGATGTGCACTCAAAAGGTGTTGGCAACATTGCTTTGTAGGACAACTCAATGAGTTGTCCTACAACTTTTGCGTGGACACGTATCTGAGGATAGTCTCTAGGGGCAATGGGGACAATAGAAGCAACTCACCAACAGTTGCTCTTATTTAGGATTCTCTTAACCACTTAACCGCAGGTCAAAAGGCGAGGACTATGGATTTCTGCGTCATCTGTGTCATCTGCGGATTATGGCCGTCTGAACAAATCCGGACGCTTTTGACTCACTCAGAGACCTCGATGGATTGCCAGGCGACAGGAACGGGAAGGTTTGGTGTCCCTTGCATATAGCGCGCAAATTCCAGTGCCAGCGGATTAGAAGCTGCCAGAACGTTCTGTGCCCAGCGGTAGCCAATGGTTTGGTAAAGCAATTCAACTTGGATGAGGAAAGGGCTTTGAGCTTGGCTGACGTCCACTTGCACACTCAGGTTGTCGCCGCCCGCAAGAAAATCTTGGTCTTTCAGGGCGTCTCCGATGACCGCTACATGGGCTGCTGCGTTAGCTTTATCAAATCCCAACGGCAAGAGACGGTTATCCTTGGCATATCCGGCTGCACGAAGTTGGAGGGTAGTCACCTCGCCCGATACAGTGTGCATGATGCTTTCGTAAATCTGTACTTCTTGCGAAGCAGAGATGTGCTCATAATGCGGTTCAAAGCGCTTCGGGTCTAAGTCGTTGTCGTTTTCGAGAATCTTTCCTTGTTCATCATACTGACCTGACTCAAAGACGAGTTTTCCCAAAGCATCCGTGACGGTGATGTGCAACCAAGCGCGGCGGGATGGAAAGCTGGTTGGAAATTTATGCCCGCTCAAGTTGGAGACAGAAATGTCAAAAGTTAACTGACCCTTTTCGATTTGCGGATTTGAGATTTCTAAGGTCGCTGTGCGCGATTGCAAGAAATCGAGAGACTCAACAATCGCCTCACGGAAATGACTTGAATCGGCTTCAACGCTCAAGTCGCTGGCGAAATTGTTGAGCAAACTCAGCATATAGACATTCCCACCGAGAAAATTGTGTTTTGAAACGCCCGGATAACGGTTTTGAGGGGTGACATTCGAGATGGCGATTTGTTCTTCGGCGCGCGTTAGATGGCAATCTTGGCAAGTGCGCCGATCTGCGTAGTCCGACGCTAACCATTCACTAAAGGGAGTCTGCTCCGCAAAGGTGTCAGTACTAAGGGTGCCATCGGCTTGGACATAACTCAGGTAAAGCTCATGGCAAGTGGCGCAAAAAGCGGATTGGCGGATATGCTCGCTCTCAAGCGGCTCATACCCCGAAGCACCGACCATAATCGAAACGCTCTGGCGTGACATCGGGAAAGGCCCATATAAAGCCCTCTGACCATAGGGGGTAGTCAAGTCAATCGCCTGATCGCCGCTGTGACGCAAGTTTGCCCCTTCGGCGGGTGGGATTTGGTGGCAAACTGTACAAGAGACTCCATCTAACGCTAAAGAATAATCGGGATGATGTGAGTCATACACGCTCTGATCACCAACAAGGGATATCGATTGCCCTCTGGCAAGCGCACTAAAGTGCGCCATGGGGGTATGACAAGTGGCGCACTTTTCCTGAATTTCGGTTGCATATTGCGGCGAATTTTCGATCTCAAAGGCAACACTGGCGCGGAAGTACGGGTCACGGGCAGAATTTGCCATGATTGACGCCCGCCAGCGCTCGGCTGGTGAAAAATCACTTCCTGCAGCGGTTTTTATATTCTGATGACAAGGTACACAGGTCGCCGCAGTTGCAAACCACTCATTGCTTGCTGCGCTGAGAGTCGTTTTTCGTTCATCCGCTATAAATGGGAAAGGCAGTTTCTCTGAAGCAGCAACCTCAGGATTGTTTGTCGTAGACGGTGAAGAGGGCGATGTTCCCTGACAGGCGGCCAACAACAAACAAAGTAAAATCAGCGCTTTGGAGGTATTTTGCATGGATATCTATCCTCCGCTTTTCTCAGTGATGTCTCTAGGATGATTTTTCGTTCCCCAAGCGAGGATACGAACCAAGCACGCGCAAGCTCAGGGCATATTCGGACAAATTGTCAAGAGCGTGCTGCACTTTTTCTTCGGCAATTGAACCCCGAAAGTCAATGTAAAACAGGTACTCCCACGGCGTTCCGACCAAAGGGCGCGATTCAATCTTGGTCAGGTCTATATCTCTCAAGGCGAAGACGCTTAAAGCTTTAAAAAGCGCCCCGGGGATATTGCGCAAGGTGAACACAATCGAGGTTTTGGCTTCTCCTTCGGGTTGGATGGCTTGGCGCGCCAAGACCAAAAAACGGGTGTAATTAGCTTGGTTATCTTCGATGCCCTCTTGCAAGATCTTCATTCCATAGATTTGAGCTGCCCAGTTAGAGGCAATCGCTGCCAAACTTGGATCACCGCTTTCTTTCACCATTTTCACGCTGCCGGCGGTATCATAGACTGCTTCCGTATGGACTCCAAGGGAGCGCAGGTATTTTTCGCATTGGGCAATGCCTTGCGGATGACTAATCACTTTGCGGATATCCTTCAGCTCTGCATTGGGCAAGCCGATTAAGCAGTGATGCACGCGCAGAGGATATTCACCCACGATAACCAGTTGATGTTCAAGCAGCAAATCGTAATTGCGATGGATACTGCCGGTGACCGAGTTTTCAATGGGTAACATTCCCCGCTGGGCTTGGTCGGTTTCAACCTTTTGGAAGACTTCCTCAAAAGTCTCACAGGGAACAGCTTGGACTTGGTTCCCGAATATTTCAAAGATGGCTGCTTCAGAGTATGCGCCAGGGGCGCCTTGGTAGGCTACTTTCATAGGGAAATCTCCTTTGTTAATTTTGGGATCATCGGTCTCCACTGTAATTGAAGCATCTCTTTTCCATTCTGTAAAGGGTTGTCCCATCGTTTCTTTTGGATAGACCTATGTAAACGTGAACTGCATTGTACGGCTCGCAGAAGCTAGAGCAAGAAAAGTAAGCAGTAGGGGCACAGATGTCCGACTTACCGATCAAGATGGAAACTTGACGGAACGGTGTCGCAAGGCTAGAATCCCATCATGCCCTATATTATCGACGGTCATAACCTCATTGGTCAAATGCCCGATATAAGCCTAGCAGAGTTGGATGACGAACAACGCCTGATCGAACTCCTGCAAGATTTTTGCAACCGTCATGGCCGCATCGCTGAGGTTTATTTTGATAACGCCCCGCCAGGCGTTCCACGCGCCCGAACCTACGGGCGGCTAACCGCCTATTTCACCCGCTCTGGCAAAAGCGCCGATCAAGCGATCTTTGAACGCTTACACCGCTTAGGCAAGGAAGCCCGCAATTGGACGGTGGTCAGTTCTGACCGTCAAGTGCAAGCGATGGCAAAAGCAGTGCGCGCCAAAATCCTCTCCTCCAATGAATTTGCGCGCCAACTGAAACGATCCAATATGGCGACCGAAACTACATATCCAGAAAAGGGCGGTTTAGCTGAATTAGACTCGGATGAGGTTGAAAGGTGGCTTGGATTATTCAAGAATAAAGGCAAAAAATAGCCCCCATAAATCGGACAATTCTAATCTTATTTTAATGCGATTTCGACAAATTTAGTGTATATTATCCATATAAGACACCTGCCCTCCCTTTTATTGGTATTTCAGGTGTCCTTCCCCGGCTAGGGTTTCAGTATGTCCCCCCCATATTGAAATCTCCCGGTGGACCTCCTTAGGTCATCGAGCGTGTCCCCCCCACGCTCGATGATTTTATGTCCATTCTATCCCCTTGGCCGTGCTAAAGTTCCCAAAAGGATCAAAGTTCCACCCGCAAGAAACAATGCCGCAATCAGCATGGGTAAAAGGTTCAATTTTGTTTCGCCAGAGGATTGAGAAGGTGGGCTTTGCCCCGCAACTGTGCTCTCTATGACTGCACTCGGTTGAGGAGCGAGCAATGTCGCAGACGGCGCACCACTCATCAGTAAGACCGCCGTTGCGGTCGGTGTCCTAGGTTCGACCGTCGCGGTGAGCGTAACGGTCGGGAGGATTGTTGCCTCAGCGGTCGGGGTAATTTCTGCTTTCCGGATCAGGATTTTATCGCCGGGATAAATAAACGAATTTTCGGTGAGACCGTTCATGGCAAGCAAGTCCGCCAACGGGATTTTATAGATCGCCGCAATATTCCACA
>CALFWB010000075.1 GCA_937928795.1 uncultured Anaerolineales bacterium | reverse complement strand
TGGCAATCTCGTCGCTGGCAATGTATTGTTGCCTTTGAAGCGCCTCTTGTAAGCTTTGAGGTGAAGCAAAGATGTCCATTGCAAAGCCTTTCTCCACCTCCGAATATAACACATTTTGGGGATAAGAAGTAGGAATTGATGTGTGCACTCAAAAGTTGTTGGCAACATTGCTTGGTAGGACAACTCAATGAGTTGTCCTACAACTTTTTCGTGGACACGAATTAATGATAGATGTTGTAACTGATCAGCCTACCTAAAATTTGCAGATGACGCCGATTGCGCACAAAACCTCAATCTCAGAGAATCAACAACCAAGCTCCCAAAAGAGAGAACAAGGAGGGCAAACCCTGCAGTTGGCTCTATGGTCCTCTCCTCGGGAGAAAGCTAGGTGAAGGAAAAACTCTTTCAAGAGGTATAGGGGTTGTCTTTGGAGAAGATTGCAACTGGTTTGCCGTTTTTGCTACGCTATGAAGTTGGAAATTTTGATCTTCTGAGGGCAGCCCAGTTGCTAAGGTTGTTTGGAATCCAACATCGTCAATAAACAAATTGCTGTTATATAGATTATCCGTCTCAGCGCGGATCTGAAGGACTACGGTCTGCCCTTTGTAATCGCTTAAGTCAACGGTGTGAAGTACCCATCCTTGGGTATCTTGATCGGCGCACAGAGAGTAAACGTCAACAACTGAGCCTTTCACCAACACACCGCCGAAGTCGTAGCCACACTCATCTGCCGAGTCAATCCAGTGCCAGTAACTCAAGATCGGCTTATCGATCGGGATCGTGACAGTCTGTTGAACAAAAGAAATTTCATTATAAGCGCCGCCGAGCCAAGCCGCCCATTGCCCGCCGTGCGGCGGAGCCGCATTTGTGGTTTGGTTGATATTATAGATAAGCTCATATCCCTGTTTAGAGTATTCTTGCCAGGTCGTCCGACCCTGCTCAAAATCCCCATTGGGCAGGAGAGTAGCGCTTGGGGTGAGACGTAAGATCAGCGGTAGGTACAGACTCGCCGCATTACTCGGTGGCACAACGGTTGTCGGCGGGGGCGAAGGCGATGGCGACGTTGTTGGGTTCGGGGCAGAGTCATAAACCAAATAGTTGGCGCCTAAGCCGACGTTCGAAGTTCCATATCGGATACGCATATATCCTCCCTCACCCCATGAGGCGCCCCATGAATTCCTTAAAATCCATACCCCTTGAGAGTCATCCCACCCAACCAAAACTATCCCATGGTTCACCAGCGAACTCCCGCAGACCGACCATTCGTCCGTTGAGAAAATGCCCGAATGGTAACTATCAAAAGCAGGACCAGCACAAACCGCTGCAGCAACTGGCCCGTGAGTATAAATCGCTTCTTTAATCGCACCGACCGAAGGGATGTCGTTGTATCGGCTGACATAGTGCCAAGATAGGGCGCGATAGGAGTGGGAATAAGGGCCGTTACAAGGCACCTCTCTAGCTTGATAGGGAAACGCGCTCTCCAACACGGCACCAGCCTGATTTTCGCTGGGTGGAGTCTTCCAAATATGATAGTCATGGGCAAACCACCCGCCATCACAACCCCATCCATCAGTGTTACAGGAAACTAGATATTGTTCAGAGAGGTTTTGGTTGTTGTTATCGGCGATGAGCAGCTTGGACTCCAAAACTCCAACTGTAGAGAATGCCCAACAACTCCCGCAATTGCCTTGATTGCGAACTGCGGTACACTCTCCTTGAGAGCACCAGTTGAAGGAAGTAGGAAGTTCCTGAGCAGAAGCAATGTCATTAGGCGTGGGAGTACTGGCAAGGGGAAAAGCTCGATGCGAGTTTGGATCATCCGCTTCAGCAGTTGGAATGGTCAGACTCAGATCTCGAGCAAGGTCGGCAAGCGATGTATTCTCCCCCTTGACCTTGTAGGCAATGCCGATAGGAACATCCGTTTCCCAAGGGCGATGATAGCGCAAGCGGATGGTGGTTACACTTGATCGAAGAGCATGAAAAGGGATAATCTGAGCGGCCATTCCCCCGATGCGAGGAATGACCTGGCGCATTTGAGTCTCTCCGCTTACGATGGTGGTATTCCTTTCCATCCCTTCCATTTCCCACAAGTAGCCCGTGGACGGATTGCTTGGGAGAACCAAATTAAAGGTTTGGCCGACTTGAACACGCCCACTGATTTCGAGGGTCATCGTCCCGCCTAAATTTCCAATGCCGCAAGGGCTTTCCAACAAGAAATATCGAAGGTCAGCTAAGGAACTACCAGTGATCTCTCCCCTCTTCTGAAGCGAGTCCGCCTTTGCAACGCGCTGCAAACCCTGCCACGAGCCGTTGGTTTGAATGTCAAAAGAGAATTCGGCGGATTCTTGCTGAAGCAGAGGAAGACACAACTCAGACATCGGTGAAGAAGGGGAAATTCTTGCAGCAGCCCAAACAGGGTCTCCCGATGTCCATGAAATAAAGCTAAAAATAAATCCGCTTAGAATTACAATGAGGATAGAAATCAGATGCCGCTTAGATTTCATGTAAGTTTACCTTTTAGGGGTAAGCTTTTGGCTCCCCCAGCGTTGAGTTCGTCCATGACCTAATCTTACCATAAGATTTTTCCACCCAACATAACAATTTTGCAAGTGATCGGCATAAACACAAAAATTCATCTCGGCATTAGAGTCTTTACTATGGCTCCGGCATGGGAATCAACAGAAGGGTTTGGCTTGACCTTTGTTTGAACCCACATCATTTTCCTTTCGCTTTAGTATCTTTGCGTCTTGGCGCTAAAAAGTCACTTCTAGCAAGGTATAATCCTCTCAAGATGCCTTGATCCATGCCTTCGTAACTTGATCGGAAAGCTACAAAACGAAACCTTTCTTGGGAACCAGCGTGGCGAGCCTTTCGTCTTGAACCATAAGGAGAGCGTATGAGACCCCATCGAACTTTGCCTCATCTTGTAGGTCGGTGGTTTATTTTGTTTTGGATGTTGATCTTCACCGTTCTGGCTTGTTCGCTCCCTCGCCTGAGCGAAGCTCCAAATCCCACTCCTCTTGAACCCACCCAGACCCCTCTGCCAACCTCAACCCCGCAACCACTTCCGCCCACCCTCGTAGAGACCGATCCCCTGCAAGGGGAGAAGCTGCCTCTCGATGGCGAAATCAAGTTGTACTTCAATCAAGCGATGGATGCGGCTTCCGTTGAAGCTGCTCTGTCCATTGAGCCAGCGATTGCGGCTGAAATCCGCTGGGTCAATACCAGCACGCTGGTTCTTCACCCTCGCCAACAACTTCAAGCTGAATCTTCTCTGCGCCTCTCCATTGCGAACACAGCCAAAGCACAAAATGGCTTAGCCCTAACCCAACCCATTGCTCTGGACTATGAGACCGCTTCCTTCTTGCGCCTGACTCAGCGCATCCCTGAGAGCAATGCCCAAGACGTGCGGGCGGATGCCGCTGTCGTGGCAGCTTTTAACCAGCCTGTTGTCCCCTTAGGCGACTTAGCAAACGCTCCAATCGCTTTCACGGTTCTTTCAGAGGAAGGCGAAGCGGTAGCAGGGATCGGTGAATGGCTTAACACCAGCACCTACCTCTTTCGCGCTCAAGCGGCTTTTGCAGGCGGTAAAAGCTATCGCGTGATCCTTGATCCTAACCTGAAGAGCCTGAGCGGCGCCCCCTTGCAATTGCCTGCAGACGAATGGTCGTTTTCGGTTGCCCCACCCCAGGTGGTGGAAATTTCCCCCAAAGATGGCGAAAGCAACGTGCGCCTCGATAGCCAGGTTCAGATCACCTTCAACCAACCGATGGACGCAGCCAGCGTAGAGGCAAATTTCTCTTTTACGGACGACAGCGGGAATCGCCTACAGGGTAAATTCGAATGGAATGAAGATACCACGCAATTGACCTTTACCCCCGCAGGGCTTCTCCAGCGCAATCAAGTTTATACCGTTTTCCTAAGTGGAGAGGCAAAAGCGGTTGGAGGCGTCGCTTTGCAACAAGAGGTGCAAGCAAGTTGGCGCACTTTGCTTCCCTTCAACGTGCTTTACACCACCCCACCCGACAACGGCGAAAAATCGCCCTATGAGGCCGTTTGGTTTTATTTCAGCAGCCCTCTACCCGACAAAAACTTAGAAAAATACTTCCGCCTCTCACCACTTGCAAGCAATCTATCCATCTGGTGGGATGAGCAGACGTGGGCAGCCGCCCTTTCGGCAAACTTTGACCCCAGTCAGAACTATACCGTTGAGGTCTCGGCGGACTTGCAAGACATTTACGGAGAAAGGCTCGGCCGTCCCCTTCAATTTAGCTTTCGCACCGCTCCCTTACCCCCTAATGTAACTCTAACCGTACCAAGCAGCGTGCTCCTGCTCACCACACAAGAGACAAGCCTCCCTGCCCAAGCGGTTAATTTGCCCCGCTTACGCCTTGCAAGCGGCAGTCTGTCATTGGACGAGTTTATGCGTCTGCAAGTCCCTGACAACTATCCGCTTTTCCGCGATTTTCGCGCCGCCGACCATCAATCTTGGGAACAAACCTTTGAACTAGCAACCAACCGCGCTCAAGCAGTTGAGGTTAACCTCCAACCTGACGCTCAACCACGCTCGCCGGGCTTGTATTATTTGGACTATGAAATCCCTCTGGAACAGCCCTTTCTCAACCGCTACTTGATTGTAGTAAGCGATGTTCACTTGACCTTCAAGCTCTCCCCCCAAGAGGTCTTCGTCTGGGCAATGGAAGGCAAGAGCCTAACGCCGCTTGCCAATGCCCCTCTAGCAATCTACGATGAAAACGGCGCTATCCTCGCCCAAGGGCAAACAGACAACCAAGGCATCTTCCGTCAAGCGACCCCCACCCTCACCGATGCCTGGCGCAATTACTACGCTGTCGCCTATCAACCCGGTCATCCTCTGTTCGGTTTGGCGATGCCAAGCTGGAGCAGCGGCGTAGAGAGCTGGGACTTCGCTATTCCCTTCCAGTTTTCCCCACCCTCTCTAAAGGTCTATCTCTATACCGATCGACCGATTTACCGCCCAGGTCAAACGGTCTATCTGCGCGCCATCGTCCGCCAAGCCTTTAACGCCCGTTATGCCCTGCCAGACATCGTTACTCTACCCCTGCGTTTGCTCGATCCGAATGGACAAGAAATCGCCAAACTTGACCTGCCTCTCTCGGAATTTGGTACAGCGAGCGGCGAGTTTGCCCTGCCTGAAGATGCCCAGCCGGGTAGCTATTCGATCAATTCACCGGTTGCGGAGTATCAAAGCCTTTATTTTGAGGTGGCAACCTACCGCAAGCCGCAAATCGACTTATCCTTCGCAGTAGAGCGTGGCCACTTGCAAGCTGGCGAAAACCTAAAGGCGCGTCTTTCGGCACGCTATTTCTTCGATGCCCCAGCGACGAAATTGCCCGTCCATTGGGCGCTCTACTGGCAAGAAGAGTTCGAGTCCCTCCCTGGCTATTCCAGCGGTGAGGCGGAGCGAAGTTGGTTCAACGCCCACCCCCAAGCTCAAATGTTCGCCGAGTTGGGTTTGCTCACCAATTTGGTCGCTGAAGGAGATGCTCAAACTGACGCCAATGGCATTTTAGAGCTTTCTATTCCCACCGAGAAGACCCGTCAAGTGCGCCGTTACATCCTAGAAGTGACTGCAACCGATGAGAGCGGCTTGCCGATCAGCAGCCGCGCCAGCGTCTTTGTCCACCCTGCTCCTTTGATCATCGGCATCAAGCCGGATGTTTGGTTCGGAAAGGTCAATGCCCCGTTGGAAGCTGAGGTCTTGGCTGCCGATTGGCAAGGACAGCCATTAGCCGGCAAAGCCTTGCGGGCTGAATTTGCCACCATCCGCTGGGTGCGCGATGAAACCCAAACCGATCTTTTCGGGATGCCACTCTATCTCCCTCAAACCGAATCGATCGGCAGCGCCGATTTGGTCAGCGGCGCCAACGGTCTGGCACGCCTTGCTTTCACGCCTCCTTCGGCCGGCACCTATTTGTTAGCCGTATCGGGAGAAGGCGCACGCAGCAGTGTGATTCTGTGGGTTGGTGGCAGCGGCGATGTGATCTTCCCCGATTTTCCCAACCAACGCCTGCGCTTGGTGACCGACCGCGACACCTATCAAGTGGCGGACACGGCAAAGATTTTCATCCCCAATCCCTTTCCAACGGCTGCCACAGCCTTGATCTCCTTCGAGCGCAGCACAGTGATGAATTACGTTATCCGCCAAATCCCTGTCGGAGGAGTGGAAATCGAATATCGACTCTCCTCTGAAGATGTACCGAACCTCTATGTAAGTCTAACCCTGCTAGGGCGCACTGAGAGTGGAAAACTCGATTTCCGCCATGGGTATGTACCCTTGCGCGTTTCACCGCAAGAGCAATCATTGCAAGTTAACGCCACGCTACAACCGCCGCAAGCGGCTCCTGGTGATGAGCTTACTCTCGAAATTCGAGTTCAAGACGGTGCCGGGCAAGCGGTACAAGGGGAATTCTCGGTTGCAGTGGTGGACAAAGCCATCTTCGCTTTAGCCGACCCCAACGCCGCCCCAATCCTCTCGGCTTTTTATGGGGATCAACCCTTAGGAGTGAGAACCGGGCTTGACCTCGCCGTGGCTGCCTGGCGATTGGTCGAGCCGCTGGGTGGTTTGGGCGGCGGTGGCGCAGGAGAAATGCCTCTCAGCGTTGTCCGCCAACGCTTTCCGGACACCGCCTACTGGAACGGCAGTGTGGTCACCAATGCCGATGGGAAAGCCAGCGTCAAATTGAGATTGCCAGACAACGTAACCACTTGGAAAATTCTCGTGCGCGGTGTGGATCAAGCCACGCGGGTGGGTGAGACCGAAATCGAACTGGTTACAACGAAACCGCTCTTGATCCAACCCGTCCTCCCTCGCGTCTGGGTGGCTGGCGATCACTTGCTCTTGGCTGCCGTTCTGCACAACAACACCACTCAAAGCCTAGAAGCACAGGTTTCGCTGCAAAGCACGTCTTTCCTCCTTGATGCCGGTCAAAACGCCTCTCAGAGCGTGACCATTCCACCTAACGGACGGAAGCGGGTGGAATGGTGGGGTAAAGTGGCTAACCACGGGACGATGGAGATTCTGCTCTCCGCTCAGGCTGGTGACCTGAGCGATCAGGTGCGCATTGGAGGCGGCGATACCCTCATTCAAGAAGCGGCTGCAAGACAGACTTTCAGTACGGTTGGGATGCTGGAAATCGGCGGTTCACGGATAGAGGTCGTCAGTTTGCCTAAGTCCGTTTCACCTCAGGGCGGCTACTTGCGCGTGGAGATGAATCCTTCCTTAGCAGGGGTGATTCTAGGTGGAATCAAATCCCTCGATTTGCAGGAAAATCAGAGCACAGAGGTGATCCTTTCGCGCCTTTTATCCAACCTAGCTGCCTACCGTTTGTTGAAAGAAACCAATTACGGCGCTGCCGCCCGCCTAAATGAATTCCAAAAAGCCGTTCAAGAGGCAACGGCTCAATTGGTTGCCCGTCAACGCTTCGATGGAAGTTGGAATTGGTGGAATCAAGGCAACGGGGACCCGCTGATCACTGCTTATGTGCTGTTTGGACTCCATCTCGCCCAGAAGGAAGGCTTCTCCACCCCTCAAACCACCCTTGAAAAAGCCCGTCAATATCTGCTTTCGGGATTAATTCAACCCGCTCAAACGACCGATTCGGCCGCCTTAGACCGTTTGGCTTTCATCCATTTTGCCCTTGCCCACGCAGGAGCCACCGATCCAGGCGCTTTGGAGCAACTCTTCGAACGCCGCGCCCAGCTCAACCCTTGGGCGCAAGCCCTGCTGGCTTGGGCTTTGGAAGCTAACAATCCGGGCAGCGAACAGGCTCAGACCTTGCGCACTGACCTTGAGGGACAAGCCCTGCGCAGTGCCAGTGGAGCAGCTTGGCAGGAAAAAAGTCAAAGTTGGCGCATGGCATCTTACCAATTGACCGTAACAGCCATGACCCTCTATGCGCTTGCCAGTTACGACGCCTCCACACCGCTTGTTGCAGATGCGACGCGCTATCTCATTGCCCATCAACGCCCTAGCGGAGGGTGGGGATCGAGCTTCAGCACTGCCTGGGCATACCTCGCCCTCTATGAAGTTATCGCCACCCAGAAAGAAACGCATAGCAATTTTGAGTTCAACGCTACCCTCAACGGGGCGCCGTTGGTGAGTGGTTCAGCCCAAGACAACCGCACAAGCACTGCTGTTGGGGAAATTCCGGTAGAGCGGCTATTTCGTGATGCTCCGAATGCGTTAGAAATCGAACGCCAAGCCGGCCAAGGTCGCCTTGTTTACCGAGCGATTTTGCAAGCCTTCGTGCCCATCGCAGCGTTGCAACCCGTTCAACGCGGTTTTTCGATCTCGCGGGCATATCGCGTGTTAGGCGGAGATTGTGGTCTAAAGAGCTGCCCAACCGTTAACGCTGCGGCGGCTGGCACACGCCTCGAAGCCCGCCTGACCATCACGGTCGAGAAAGACGCTTATTATGTCATGGTCAAGGACTATATCCCAGCCGGGAGTGAAATCCTTGACACGCGTTTGTTGACGACCCAGCTTGGCATCAGCGAAGCAGAACTTGCCGGTGAAACCATCGATCCGGCTCAGCCCTTCAAAGCGGGTTGGGAATGGCAGCGCTTCAGCCAACCCTTGATTTACGATGATCATCTCATTTGGTCAGCCGAGTATCTACCGGCCGGCACGTATGAATTGCGCTATATCCTGCGGCTGCTCCAACCCGGCGAATATCATCTGCGCCCAGTAGAGGTGTGGGAGCTATATTTCCCGGAGGTGCAGGGGAGTAGTGCTGGCGATATGTTTACCATATTACCGTAGTGAAAGGGTGTAACTTATCTGGGGGAGGCCTTGCGGGTCAAGTAGGGCGTCAGCCCGTACTAAGACCTAACCCCTACTCCCCTCTCCCGCTTCTGGGAGAGGGGCTGGGGGTGAGGGCGGCTTTCGATACGCTACGCTATACTCAACCGGCATATCTTGTCAGTGAAGCAGCAAGTAGTTAGAGCTGACAAATCAAAAAGACTTCCGAAGGATATGGTACCTTCGGAAGTCTTTGCAAGATCACAACGTTTTAGCGGTTGATCAGGGGTAGAAAGATCTGTCCCTCAATCTTCCATGGCTTATCGATTGTATACTTCCACTGCCGATTGGTGCTGTCGAAGTACAGAATGTGTGGAATGTTTGTGAGCGGATCAATGACCAGACTGCTCCACAGTCCAACATCACCGGCAAAATCGACAATCTGCGTTGACCATTCGCTACCGTCGAACAAGGCATATTTCAGGTCGCGGTTGACTTCATCGTAATAGCTGATATGGTAAGCGCCATTTCCATCAATACCCAGCGAACAATACCGCCCAACTTGAGGGCTGTTATCCACTGTTGTTACTGCGAACTTGAAGGGTGGAATGGAATTGTTTGCAGCCGCAAACTTGAGCACTTGATTGGTCGCCTCGAAATAGGCAAGGCGCGGTTGCCCATTCGCATCCAACGCCAAAGCGTTGTGCCAGCCGCTTCCGGCTGCGCCATCAACTTCAGCAATTGACCAAACATGGTAAGTAGTGGGTGGCGTGTGAGCCAATTTCAGGGATTGGCTATTGGCATCATAGAAACTCACATAGATGTCTTTCGTAGTGGGATGTACCACAATGGAGGAGAAGCTACCCGCCGCATTTCCAACATTTTGAATAACCTCCGTTTGCCATTGGCCACTGCTGTTCTTGAAAGCCAACTTGACCCTCTTGTTGGTGGCATCGTAATAGCTGATGTAGGGCTTGCCTTCGCTATCCAGAGCTAAAGCAGGATTTTGTCCCACATCCCCCAACGCATCGAGCGTTTCAAAGTTCCAGGCAAGCCCATCTTTGACACCATAGACCAAATCTTGGTTGATTGGATCGTAATAAGCCAAATGCGATCGCCCATTGCTATGCACTCGGAAAGCGACCCGCTGCTCAGTTGAGAGACGGGAAGCAATCACGGTGTCTACCGTCCAATTCGGGGAGCGTCGGGCAACTTCTAAGCTTCCCAGCAAACTATTGTAATACAAGATATTCGGATTGCGAGCGCTATCCAAGCTGACCGCTGCTGAACCGAGGGTATCGCTCAGGTCAATGGGACGAAATTTCCAAGTTGTCGTAATTTGATATGCTTCATAAAGCATTCCATCGCTGAAGTCGAAATAGGTAATGTGCGGTTTTTGGTTGAAATCAAAAACCAACGAGGTATAGCGCCCGGCGCGGCTGTTCGTGCCGGTGACCACCTTAATATCCCAACTACTGCCGTTTCCCATTGCAAAGCGCAGGTCGTCCCAGGATTCATCGAAGTAGCTGATGCCGAAATCTTTGCCGCTCTTGATCGCCAACGAGGCAAACAAGCCGACATCTCCTGCGTTATCAATGCGGTAGGTATTCCAGGTGTAGTTCTTGAGGTCGTTTTTATATGTTCCCTCTGCCATGCTCAATGCACCTTTGGTCTTGTCATAAAAAGCGATATAGGCTTTGTCTTGGGGTTCACCGGGGCGTAAAACTAAAGAATTCCAGCCGCCAAGGTTGTCATAGTTGCCAATGCCGGCCGCAGTAGGATAACTGAAGGTCCAGTTGTTTGCCCGCGGCGAGAAAACATAGCGCACCTTGTCATGATCGTCATCAAGGAAGGCGATGTGCGGGCGGTCGCGGCTGTCAATGGCAATCGAGGTGAATAACCCTTCGTTGAGAGAAGCAACACCTGAACCAGCCTCCTTAACGAGGTAGATTTGCCAACTGGAAATGTTGCGGTCAAAGTAGATGTATTTGAGCTTATGATAGGTTCGGTCGGAGCGCGGGTAGAATTTGGTGTAGCTAATATGTGGTTGCCCATGCGAGTCAATGGCGATCGAGGTATATTTGCCTGATCCAGAACTTGGCTCCGCCAATGAGGTGCTTTCACCTTGTCCGCCTAGTATTTCTTGGCGCAGTGGAAAACCGTTGAAGGTTTCTTCGAGTGAAACCAGGGTAGGTTGGATTTCCACTTCTGGATTTTCTGCTAGGGTAAGGATTTCATCTTCTGAGACAGGGAGCAGGATATTGTCGCAATCCAAAGTTTGGATCGACCAAACCACATCTTTAAAGGCATATTTCAAACAGCCGTTTGCCTTATCGTAATAAGCAATGTGAGGGCGGTTGAAGGTATCAACCGCAATTGATGCCCATTCCCCTACATTGGCTGCTGGGTCGACCACTTCGCTCGTCCAAGCGCTCCAAGTCGGGCTGATCCAACTCGAAGTCGCATAGTAAAGATTCTTTCCCCCGTATGCTAAATGCAACCGTTGAATGGTGTGGTTCTTATCCGTGTAATAGGCTAGGCTTCTTCCCGTCATATTGATAAACGAGCGCCCACTCGCCATTGGGCTGTTGATGACCTCGGTAGGCCAGATATGAGTTTGCCCGCCATTGATTTGAGTGTTGTTAATCGGGCTTGCCCCGACCTGTGCCAAGCGACTGAGCCAGAACCAGCCTCCCAAAGCCAAGCCAACGGCCAGAAAGATATAGAACCACTGCCGCCAAACAGCAGGGTTTGCTAACGAAAGTTCTCTCACTGGTATCGAAATCTGGTTTTTCGTTTTTTTCATATCTCGGTCTCCTTATTGTCTGCGGCTTGAAGGTTCAAGCTGCGAGATTGCTTTACTCTACCATAAAAAATCGAATAGGGTAGAGAATCAAAATGCGGAGCGCCGGTGCAACAACCCTTTGCACCGCGTTCCGCAATTGATGCCAATCTAGTCACTTTGAGATGACATATTAAGGGTTAGTATACCCGATTTCGATTAGAATACAGATTATGGCAGGATTAAAAGATTTAGGCAATGTATGGCAATCCATCAAAGAGATGGACTTACGCCCCATCCGTGAGGAAGCTCTGCAAGCAATACATCTAGCGATCGTTGGCCGAGCGGGAACCCCCAAACAGGAACTAGCGTGGCAAATGCGTCGTGATCCGCACCGCCCCACGCAAGAGACTTTAACCCCCATCCTAATTCTGGACTATGAAGGTGACGATTCCGCCCTCACCCCCGCATTGGAGGCGGATTTATTGATCCTACTAGCCCTAGCGGAGTTCACAGAATTTTCAATGGAACAAAAACTTGCCCAAAAATGGCTGGATAGCGGTCGAAGACTGCTGGTTATTGTGCATTCCGCCAATCCATCTCAGCTTGAGGTGCAGACCTCTCACCCCGCTCTTTTTCCCGGCATAGCAAAGGGACGCCTGCTCTTGGGTGATGTGAGAGATACAAACTTCCTGCTCGGTCACTTCGTTCCCGCCGTGCTAGAAGTCCTACCGCACAAATCGCTTGCCTTGGCAAGGCAGTTTCCCTTATTTCGTGACCAAGTCAGCCGACAATTGCTCAGCGAAGGTTGTCTGACCAACGCAACCTACGCCTTCAGCACGGGACTGGCCGAAATTGTGCCCGGCTTGAATATCCCCTTGAATGTGGCTGATGTAGTTGTGCTGACCAAAAATCAAGCTTTTATGGCTTACCGTTTAGGATTAGCCTTGGGATTATCCACCCGTTGGCAGGATTATGTCACAGAATTTGGCGGTGTGTTGGGCAGTGGCTTCTTTTGGCGCCAAGTCGCGCGCCAACTAATTGGTTTGATCCCCGCTTGGGGGATTATCCCGAAAGTCGCCATTGCTTATGCGGGAACTTATGTTGTCGGGCGGGTGATCTTACAGTGGTATCTGACCGGCAAGCAACTCACCCCGCAGCAAATGCGCCAATTGTATGCCGAAGCATTCCAAAAGGGCAAAGCCTGGGCAAAGAACCTGCTCGAAAAAGTCCCCAAGCCGAATTTACTGCGGCGCAAGCCGCAGGTCAAAGAGCTTGCTCTGCCCTCTGAACCGCTCAAAACTTTTAGAGCTTGCCCAAATTGTGGCAAACACAACGACACAGAGGCGCACTTTTGCCAATATTGCGGCAGCCGTCTGGAGGATATGCACACGGGGAATCAGTCCTGATTGTATTCGTCAAAGATAACGTAATCCTTACCGCTGAGTTTCTCGTGAATTTTGCTCAAAATCATCTCCAAGTGTTGGGGCTCCGAGACGTAGTTGAGGTCCCCCGTAGAAATGGTCAACACCGGACACAGGCTAAAGGACGCAATCCACTCCTCATACAACGTATTGAGCTGACGCAGATAATCCGGGCTGATGCGCCGCTCGTATTCCCGCCCGCGCTGCACAATGCGATCGTGGAGAACCTTAACCGGCGCTCGCAGGTATATTAACAAGTCTGGAGACGGTAACGATTCGCACAAAACCTGATACAGCTCGTTGTAGGTGTCATAATCACGTTGATGGATAAACCCTTGCAGATAAAGGTTACGGGCGAAGACTTCAGCATCCTCATATACGGTGCGATCCTGTAAAACCGAGCTGGGATATAAAGAGAGTTGCCGATGGGCGCGCAGGCGCTGGATCAGAAAGAAAATTTGGGAATGAAACGCCCATTGGCGCATATCCTGGTAGAAATCGGCCAGATAGGGATTTTCGGTTACCGGCTCATAAAAGGCTTTCCAACCCAAGCGTTGGCTTAACAAACGCACCAACGTCGATTTTCCCACACCAATATTCCCGGCGACTGCAATAAAACGTTTCATTTTAGCTTATCCTTCCTTGACCAAAAAAGCGACCGAGTGCCCTTCGGGAGTATCCATAACTAGGTCGAGGCGGTAATTAGGGCGAAAGTCCTGTACATCAATTAAGCGCAGACAGGAGGGTATCTCAACCTTGTGGTTGAGAAAACGATCGATGCAGTTGGGTGTGTGATAGAAAAAGGCTTTATTAAAGATAACCTTTGCATCCTTGAGATGGATTGCCAGCGGGAAAATTTGCGACTCGAGCAAATCTTGGAAAAAATGCGTGCCATAGGAGGGTTCTGGTTCTGCACCAAATCCTTCACCGGTCAGTTCTACTAAGGCTCGAGTGTGATAGATGTCGCCGTACCCCACCATTACCCCCAAATCGGGCGTAGAAGTGCCCCAGCGACCGGGTCCAACGCAGATGAAGTTCTCCTCAGCCAATGCCTGATTGAGACGCGAGATTGCCCAGCGCAATTTAGCGTGTTCGGAAGAAGATGGCAACGCAAAATATTCCCTCGGCGGGATGAAAAGGACATAGCGGATGTTACGGATGTAGCCGCGCGGCGCCATGCGCGGCGTTAAGAAAATGATATCCTCTTCCGCAATTGTTTCTGGCAATTCCCTTGCTTCATCTTTGATAGAAGTATGCGGCCGACACTGCAGAATCGCAATTTGGGCATCCACCTGCCCAGTCTGTTGCTCGCGTACCTGAAGCGCAAACTCCAAATCAATGGGCGAGTGGTATTGCTCCTCCAAAATTTGCAGGATGCGCGTCATCCGTTGGGCAAGGCGGGAGCGGCGAAAGAGCTCATCAAACGTGATCACCAGTTTATGAAGGGGCAAATCGCGAAAGATACTTCGTAGCGGGCTGAGATAGCCATCTTCGTCAAGCTGAGCAATATACCTCAGAGGTGGATAATCGGGGCGGAGAACCTCGCCAATCGGGAGAGTCTTGAAGGAATTGGCACTTAAATCAATCACATCCACTAATTTCTGGGAATAGACCACGGTATCACGCAGATTCGATTCGGGGTGAAGGGTCGGATGGCTCAAGGCAACCAAGCGCGGGTAATCATTCCCAATACGTTCGACAGCGCGGGTACCTAACCCCCAAACCAAGCGCAAAAAGCCATCCTCGCGCCGAATCTGCGGCGACCAACGATAGACATTCTGACTGTAAGCCACGCCGGCAGCATGAGGCAGAAAATAATCTCCAAACCGCTCGCCTTCAACCACCTGCAGGAGGATCGCCATGCGCTCATCATAATCCTGTAAGCCTTTGGCGCGTCGATAAAGCAAAGCATCCGGGTTGAAGATCGAAGCATAAACCCGAATGATCGCTTTACAGAGGGCATCTAAATTCTCATCCAAACTGCCCTGATTGGGACAAAAATGGCTTTCATACTTGCCCGCAAAGGACGTGCCGAAATTATCCTCTAATAAACTGGAGGAACGCACGATGAGCGGCCGCTTACCCAACTTCCTCAGAAGCGCCGTCAAGCGTTCGATAATATCCGGTGGCAATTGTCCTTTGAGGAACTCGGCTTGTAAAACTGGAAACTCCTCATAGATTTCGCGATCCCCCTTATATTTTTGATCCATCCAGCAGGTCAGATGGTTCATGGAAAAGAAATCGTACATCACATTTGCGCCAATATAGAAGGAGTTCGGCAGACGGATGTTCTGTTGAATATCCTCATCACCAGCATCGCGCAGAATGCGCAGAGCTAATAACATTCCTGCCGCTTTGCCGCCAATCTTTCCCCCACCGATCTTGCGTTTGCGGATCTCGTCTAAGTCGCCAATCGTAAACCACTTACGGGCGATTTTGACATATCCTAACTGGTCGCTGATCAGGGTACGGATTAAGACGGCTTTGATCTCAGACAAGCGGGCTTGGTAAGGTTCGCGCTCATGCGGGGGCAACTTCTCAATGGCGTACCCTTGTTCAAAAAGCAGTGGTTGAGGGGTTAGCTCCGGATTAAAGGTCAGCAAAGAGCTGCCTTCTAAACGGCCCCGTTCGGCAAGGGTTTGACGCACGATCTGTTCAAATAATTCATAGGGTAGATTGTAGGCAAAATAAAAATCCGTTAGGTGATCGCGAATATGGCTTAGGCGTTGCTCCCAAGTCTCGTAAGGCTCTTCGACAAGAGGGTCATGTAATCCTTCAAGTTGTTGACTTTTGATTGCTTTATAACGTACTTCGCTCTCAAAGGCTTGAGCCGAGATAATCCCCCGCTGAAACAACTCAGTTCGCATCCGTTCGCGGATCAGGGCGCCGAGGATGGGATACTGAGCAAGCGTCAGATAGATGCGCAAAGTCAGGTCAGAGTGCGTTGATGGAAAAGTCATAGATTACACGAGGCAAAATTGCGCAGAGTGCACCTATCCTGCCCTACCCAGCCAAATGCATCGGCATGACCACATGGACAAAAGCGGTGGCAAGCTTCTCATCGCCGACCGGTCGGATCACACCCGGCGCGGTTTCAGAAGTGGTCTCCAGTGCAACGCTGGGGGTTTTGATCACATCTAAGACTTCGCGCAAGAAAGCGACGTTGAAGGCGATCAATTGAGGCTGCCCTTCGACAGTAGCATCAATGCGGTTTTCGTTCGAACCGGTTTCCTCCGATTGGCCGGAGATCTCAACCAAGCCGGGTTGGAGTTCGCCGCCGGGCGTAATATTGAGGCGAGCAATATTGGAGCCTTCGCGGGCAAAAATTTCAACTCGTTTACAGGCTTTGAGAAATTCTTGGGTGGGTAAAACTGTGCGCGTGTTATGACGCGTGGGGATAAGTGGTTCGAGTTCCGGATAGGCACCTTCAATGAGTTGGGAGATCAATTCAACGTCTTTAGTGCGGAAGACAATTTGCCCACGCCCAGAAGGTAAGAGCATGTGCAACGTTTGTGTGTTATCCGAGACAATCCTAGCCAGTTCGACCAGAGCGCGAGCGGGAACAATTGCTGAAAGGGGTGTAGAGACCTCTTTTGGCAACTCCCCTCTACGCAAGGATAGACGAAAGCCATCTGCAGCAGCCAAAGCGATCTGCCGATTGCGAACGGTTATTTGCACGCCGGTCAGAACCGGGCGGGCTTCATCCTTAGAGGCAGCAAACGCCACCTGTTGAATCATTTCCTTAAAGTCAGCAACACTGAGTTCAATCCCGTCCTCCCAATCCAGAGCCGGCATGGGGGGGAACTCTTGGGCATCAATGCACTTCAAGTTGGTATCCGAGGTGCCGCACCGCACGTTGAGAGTTTGCGTGCGCAAGTTCAAAGACATCTCAACAGTCTGAGCAGGCAACGTGCTGACCAATTCGTTGAACGTGCGCGCCGGGACGGTTGTCGAACCCTCTTCCTCGATTTTTGCCCCAATCCAACAGGTAATGCCGAGTTCCAGATTGGTCGCCGAGAGGCGCAAGCGGCCTTCATCGGTGGCAACTAGCACGTTACCTAAGACAGGTAAAGTGGTGCGTGGCGAGACAGCCCGCGAGACAATGCTCAAGCCATGAGCTAGGTTCTCTTGCAAGACAGATACTTTCATAGGCGCAAAACTCCTCGTTTAGGATAGTTGGAGTATACCAAAAAGTGTTAAATTTGTTAGAAGGGTATAAAAAAGATTGACTCAAAAAGAGATTTGTGCTAGAATGGTTGTCAATCATTAAACATTATACATTAGACAAACTTTTGGATCGGTTTCCCCCTCTCATGAGCGACGAGCGTGTTAATCTTGAACTATTCAATCAAAGTCTGCCTCCTCATCAGGATAATCTGGTCGTCCTGACCGCTAATCGAATCCGCGAAAGAATCGAAAGCCGCGTCATTCCACCCGGCTCGCGCTTGCCCAACGAACTAGAACTGGCTGAGGCGATGGGAGTCAGCCGCGGCACGGTGCGCGCTGCCCTCAGCCTGCTTCAACAGCAGGGCTTGCTTTGGCGGCGTCAGGGCATTGGCACCTTTGTTAGCGAAACGCCCATGCTGGAAAACCGTCTGGACCTCAACTTTAGCTACACCGCCCTGATCGAGTCGCTTGGGCACCGTCCAGGCTGTCGCCTCATCAGTTGCCAGATTCTTCCAGCGGAGCGCGATTATGCCTCTCGCCTCGAAGTAGAAGTCGATACGCCCTTGGTCTTTATCCGTCGCGTCCGAACCGCTGACAATCAACCTGTGGTTGCCTCGCTAGACATCTTTCGCGCCAGTTTGCTTAGGCAGAGCAATGAACCCCTCGACTTAGAAACCCTAAAAGATCTCTTGTGTCACAAAGTCTCCCTCTATCGCATCTTTGAAGAAGATCTTCATCAACCCATTGACTACGGGATTACCCGTTTGCGTCCCATGGTTGCCGATACCCAACTCATCCGTCAATTTGAGTTGGAAGTCTCCAAAGGTTCTGCGATTCTATACATGGAACAATTGGACTACAGCCGCAATCGCGAACCCTTACTCTTATCTTACGAATATCATCTGGCTGAATACAGCACATTCACCATCTTCCGCCGTCGCTGAGTGATGGCATGGTGCATAGAAATGCCCACAGAATTTCCGACTAGAAGGAGGTGCGCCGATTTCGACTCAACCCACGCAGTCTTGTAAATTGAACGCAATTTCAGACGAAAGCATTTTCTTCAAGAGATAGATAAGGAGGCAGAAAGATGTACCGTCAGGCAACCCTTTGGTTTTCCATATTCCTAATTGGATCCTTGGTTCTTGGCGCCTGCGCGCCAGCCGCTACTCCCACCCCCGAAACCAAGCCCGTAGAAACAGCAGCCGAACAAGTCCCTAGTGGTGAGTGGTCCTTAGCCAAAGCCGCTGAACCGTGGCGCGGACAGACGCTGCGCCTCATTGGTGAAGCACTGCCACCCCTTGAAGCGCTGGAGCAACTCAAGGGTCAATTCGAGCAGATCACCGGGACCAAGGTGATCATCGAGGGACTTGGTCATGAGGAGGCAGTCGAGAAAGTCACTCTAGATTTCGCCGGACAAACCGGTGTTTATGACGTCGTGCTCCAACCTCACCGCGCCTTGGGCAAACTGGTCAACAGCGGTTGGTTGCGCCCGATCGATGAATTCTACAACAACCCAGCTCTGCGCGACCCGAATTTCAGCTACGAAGGCTCCTTGCTTAACACCGTTTGGTTCCGCGAGACCAACACCTATCAAGGCAAGGTCTATGGTCTGCCCTTCCACTTCATCAGCATGTACCTCTGGTACCGCTACGATTGGTTCGACCATCCCGACGAACAAGCAGCCTTCAAGGAAAAGTACGGTTATGATCTCCCCTCGCCACCGGTTACTTGGGAAGAGTACATGGACGTAGCCGAATTCTTCACCCGCAAAGCTGGTGAGACCTTAGCCGGTGAAACTCTGACCTACGATGTGTATGGTCACACCTGGGGCGGCGCGCGCCATGTCACCGCTTGGTACGACTTCCTGAACGTTATCTACTCCTTTGGCGGCCGCGATATCGCCCTACCGGACAACCGTGGTGATTCCTACGGGCCGGTGGTCGTCAACTCTCCCGAAAATCTAGAGGCGTTGAAGCTGATCATCGAGTCCCTCAAATATGCTCCGCCGGGCGTGCTAAGCTCAACTTGGGATGAGAAGCAAGCTGCTCAGCAATCCGGCTTGGTTGCAATGGCCATCCAATGGGATGATGCCGCCTTCGCTGTCGAAGACCCCGAACAATCCAAAGCAGCCGGCAAGGTTGCCTATAGCGGTGTGCCCATCAAAAAAGACAAGATGACCCAAATTGAAGGATGGGATTACTTGATCCCAACAAGCTCCAAAAAGCCTGAATTAGCTTGGCTCTTCGTGCAATGGGCAATGGGCAAAGATATTCAAATCGCCCAAATGAAGCTCGGCGGTCAATCAGCCCTCATCACCACCTACGACGATGCCGAAGTTTTGGCTATCCCGTATGTTCCCACTTCAGTTTACTTGAAAACCGGAGGCAAAACCGTCCTGAGTGTGCGCAAAGTGGGCGATCCGAGCGGTGTCGGCGTACCCGAACGCTACCTCAACGCAGTCAACCCATTAACGGGAGACACCTCGGTCAGCATTATCGCCAAGCCGACCTTCCCAGAAGAAGAACGTTTGACGGAGGCGATCATTCTTTGGGTCAACCGCGCCTTAACCGGCGAAGTGACCCCTGAGGTTGCCCTCCAAGAGCTGGAGAAGGAACTGAAGTCTATTCTTCCAACCCAATGAGCTTGATGGAGCGAGGAGAACGAGCCTCAAGCGGGCTTGTTCTCCCATCTCATCTTTCAGAACAGGAGATAGCGGTCGAAAGGAGCCCAGCATGAACATTGGCGATAAGATTACATGGGCATATCGATTACTTTTTATCTTGATGTTAATCTGGCTACGATTTATTGAGCAATACATCACAATTTGGGGAGTTTGGGTGGTTTGGGCAATTGTCGTTTTCTTCTGGCTGTTCAACCCCTTCAAGAAACGGAAAGCAACCCCCAAGCCTCCTCCGAAGGATCAACCCCAATTAATGGATGTCAAATAGGAGGCGAGCATGACGGTCTTGACCTTGAAAAATGTTTGGAAAATATATGAAGGCAACGTGATTGGGGTTGAAGACTTAAGCATCCGCGTCGAAGATGGCGAGCTGTTTGCCCTGCTTGGACCTTCAGGGTGCGGAAAGTCATCTACGTTGCGGATGATCGCCGGGCTAGAAAAGATAAGCAAAGGCGAATTGTGGTTTGACGACGTTCTGGTGAACGATCTGGAACCGCGCCAGCGCAATGTGGCAATGGTGTTTGAGAACTACGCCTTGTATCCCTACCTGAGCGTATATGAAAATATCGCTTTTCCTCTCCGCCTGAGAGGGATGAGCCAAGCGGAAATTGACCGCAAAGTGCGCTGGGCAGCCGACTTTTTAGGCATCACCGATCTCTTGCCCCTGCGCGTGCGCAGTTTGAGCGGCGGACAAATGCAAGCCGTGGGCATCGGGCGGGCTATCGTGCGCCAACCGGCTGTTCTTCTGATGGATGAACCCATTTCTCACCTTGAGGCACGTCAGCGAGCACGCATGAGAGAAGAACTGGTTGAACTTCACGCTCAGCTTGGCACGACCACCATTTACGTCACCCATGATCAAGTCGAAGCCATGGCAATGGCTCATCGCATTGCCGTGATGAATTTGGGCAAGCTCCAACAAGTAGGCACACCCAAAGAAGTTTACAACCAACCCCGCACCAAATTCGTGGGTGGGTTTATCGGCGAGCCACCAATGAACTTCGCTAATTGTGAATTGTCCAGCCAAAATGGGGACCTCTTCGTCGTTTCCCCCTCTTTCAAAATCAAGTTGTCCCCACAAGCTGCGCAGAAGCTAAGCGATTATCAGGGTGATCGCCGAGTGCAATTAGGCATCCGTCCCGAAAACATCTCGGTCAGCATGACGCCTACAGACGATTCCTTCCCTGCAAAGGTGTACGTCACCGAACCGCAAGGGGATCGCACCTTGTTGTCGGTTCTCTTGGATAGCGATGAACTCTTCCTCATTGAAGTCGCCCCGGATTTCTTTGCCAACCCGGATGAGACGGTCTATCTCAAATTCAATGAGCCCATTCATCTCTTTGACCAAGTGGAAGAGGTTAACTTGCTTTACTGATGCTGCTCAGGAACGAGGTCAAGAACTATGGCAAAAATAACCCTAATGAACGTTTCCAAGCACTATAAAGGGGGAGAAATCCAAGCCCTCAAGGACATCACCCTCGAAATTGAGGATGGAAAATTCTTCTGCCTGTTAGGTCCGGCTGGGGCGGGAAAAACAACCACCATCAAGCTCATTGCGGGAATTGAGCAAGTCGATAGCGGCCAAATTTTTATGGACGATCAAGAGATTACCGACTTGTTGCCCAATCAACGGGATGTGGCGGTTGCTTTTGAAACCTATGCGTTATACCCGCAACGAACCGTGCGCGAAAATCTGGCTTTTCCTCTCCGAGCACCCATTCGCAAGAAAGAATGGAGCGAAGAGCAAATCCAACGGCGAGTAGAAGAAATAGCCCACCTGTTGGGCATTCACGAATTACTCGATCGCTTGCCGCGCCAATTATCGGGCGGACAACGCCAACGCGTTGCCCTCGGTCGCGCTCTGGTGCGCAAACCCAAAGCCTATCTCTTTGACGAGCCAATTGCCCACCTAGACGCCAAATTACGCCATCGGATGCGCGGCGAACTGCGCCGCATCCAACTTGAATTGGGAATTACCACCATCTACACGACCCCCGATCAACTCGAGGCGCTCTCGCTCGCCGATTACATGGCTATCCTCAACGAAGGGAAAATCGAACAGGTTGGCTCACCGACAGAAATTTATCAGCGCCCCGCCAATGTGTTTGTTGCTCGCTTTGTCGGTGATCCCCCCATGAATATCCTTCGTTCCGAAGTGGAAGGGGATGAAATCAGCCTCTTTGGATTAGCCAAACTGTCTTTACCTGCGGCAATTCGCTCGAAACTGACCCAAGCGGAGATTGAGAAAAGCCTGATGGTCGGAGTGCGCCCAAGGGATATCCGCTTAGTCTCACCCTCCAGTGGGGAAGCCTTATTACGCGGCCAAGTTAAGTACGTGCAGGTGTTAGGAGAAACCTCTATTCTGACCGTGACGATGGATTCGCACGAGGTGCGCGTCAAGATGAACACCCAAGACGCGCCGAACCGAGGTGAAGCCGTCGGCTTGAGCTTTGCTGTACAGGATTGTCATTTCTTTAATCCGTTCACAGAAAAACGGCTTGATTAGGGCATCAACGTCTCTTTATAAAGGAGTTGAAGTATGAGTAGTCGAAGATATATTCTTTGGTGGGTGTTACCGGCAGCAATTTTGTTCTTGGTAATTATTCTCATCCCTTTTGTCACTGCGCTGACCTTCAGTTTTCGCTCGTTTAGCTTTACTTCATCCGTGTCAACCGGGCAATACATTGGGGTTGATAACTACCGCAAGTTGGTGTTCGACAACGACTTCTACAACAGCTTTAGGGTCACCTTCCTGTACTTGGTTCCGGCGATTGTGCTACAGGGCATTCTAGGTCTGGGGATGGCTTTGCTGATCGCAGGCGCAGTGCGCCGAGCGCGAGTACTCATCCCCATCATGCTCTTGCCGACCCTGCTAACGCCGGTTGTGATCGGATTAATCGGCGTCCTGACATTGAACCCTGATTTTGGCGTCATCGGTCAACTGTTGAAAAAATGGGGCTTGGTGCAAGGCTCAGTTTTAGGAAATGCTTCCACCGCCTTGCCAGCTATTATTGCTGTTGATACCTACCAGTGGACGCCGTTCATTGCGGTCATCCTAACCGCGGGTTTACTCGCCCTACCTAAAGAACCTTACGAAGCTGCTCAAGTGGATGGAGCCAATCCGATCCAGACCTTTTTCCGCGTCACCATGCCCTTGCTCTGGCCCTACTTCATCGTAGCATTGTTGATCCGCGTTATTGATGCCTTCCGCATCTTTGACATTATCTGGGTGATGACGCGCGGCGGGCCCGGCACCGCTACGGAAACGGTGGCAGTTTATGCTTACCGCCACACCTTCCGCTACTGGGATTTCGGTTATGGCTCTGCTCTGATTATGGTGATCTTCGTCTTCATCTCGATTTTAGTCGAGTATCTCTATAAAGCTTTGCAGCGTTGGCAAGCAGCGCAATAAGAGAGGAGAGAAACAATGTCTGTCGAAGCCCAAACCTTCCGTCCTATCTCACCCGCTAACAAAGCCTCAGCCCTAAGTTCAAGGCGGTTGCTGACTTATGTCTCGTACCTGCTGACCGCTCTGCTGGTCGTGTTATTCCTGTTCCCCTGGCTGTGGGTGTTGAGCCTCGGCTTCAAGACGCGCGCCGAGATCATGAGCCCGAATATCGTCTGGTTTTGGACGCCCACGCTGAACAACTATATTGAAGTGCTGATTAACAAAGGCTATTGGCGGCTGATTATCAATTCCTTAATCGTGGCTGTTTCCGCAGTAGCTTTGTGCATCGTGATCGGCGTTCCCACGGCTTACGCTTTTTCACGCTTCCCTATTCCGGGCAAAGAAAGTTGGTTTTATATGATTTTGACCTTTCGCATGGCTCCGGCTGTCGTCTTGGCTTTGCCGCTCTATGTCCTCTTTGCCCGCGCCAAGTTATTGGGAACGTTTGGCGCGCCCATTCTAGCTCACTGCACCTTCACCTTGCCCTTTGTGATTTGGCTCATGCGCAGTTTCTTCGATGACATCCCCAAAGAGATCGACGCCGCAGCCATGACAGATGGGTATTCTCGCTGGGAGACGTTTCTCTATGCCATATTGCCTTTGGTCAAATCAGGAATCGTAGCCGTTGCTTTGTTCTCCATCATCTTCTCTTGGAATGAATTTTTATATGGCTTGATCCTGACCAGCGATGCCACCCGCCCGGTTGCTTCGCAAATCCCCTCCTTGATCCGCCCACATGGTACGCTGTGGGGTGAAGTTTGTGCGTTGGCAACCACAGCTTCCTTGCCGGTGGCGTTCTTGATCTTCGCCCTGCAACGTCAGTTGGTGCGCGGTCTGTCGTTTGGGGCTATCAAAGGATGAGTCCGTCAAAACGATCAACGATAGAGGAGAAAATACGATGAAACCCGAATTAATCGTCATGCTGACCCATAATGACGTTACGGTGAGTAACGCCATGCAGCTTTTTGAACAAAGCAAACATCTTCCCGTCCAACATTGGGGCTTCAAAGATGTCGGTTTACCTCCTGACCAAATGAAAGAACTTGTCCAGCGCATGAAAGAAGCCGGCAAAACCACCTATCTTGAGGTCGTCAGCCTTTCGGAGGAGGAGGGTTTACGTGGCGCACAAATAGCTGTCGAAGCCGGTTTTGACATCTTGATGGGCACTGTCTATTTCGACTCCATTCATGAATATCTCAAGGATAAACCCGTTCGATATTATCCTTTCCCCGGTCACGTCCACTCCCACCCCTCCATCTTAGACGGAACAATTGAGGAAATCGTCAACCAAGCCCGTCAATTGGAAGCCAAAGGCGTGGATGGGATGGACTTACTCGCCTATCGCTATGTAGGGGATGCACGCCAATTGTTGAAAGAAGTCGTTGCAGCTACCAAAGTGCCGATTGTCTCCGCCGGCAGTGTGGCAAGCTTTCAGCGCATTGCCGAAATTTGGGAAGCCGGCGCATGGGGCTTTACCATTGGTGGCGCTTTCTTCGAGGGCAAATTCCACCCCGGTGGCGATTTTACCCAAAACGTCCAAGCCGTTAGCGATTGGCTGGCAAACACTTCTGAAAGCGACTTAGCTAAGTATCTCTAGGAAATCTTTCAGCAAAAGACCGGGGTTTTTATGAGCTTTGTGATCGGATGCGATGTCGGCTCTCAATCGGTCAAGGCGATTTTGCTCTCCGAGCAGGGTGAGATCATCGCCGAAGCCGGTTCAGATTATCCTATCGAATACCCGCAGCCAACCTGGGCACAGCAGGATGCTCGCCATTGGGAGAAGGCGACCAAAGAAGCCATTGCCAAAGTGATCCGAGAAAGTGGCATTTCAAAAGAGGACGTTGTGGCAATCGGCTTGGATGCTCAAGTCGATGGCGTTGTCCCTGTTGACGCCCAGGGTGCGCCTCTCCATGCGGCGATTATTTGGATGGATCGACGGGCGGTCGCCCAGGTAGAGAAGGTCAAACAAGCCTACTCCGCACAAGAGATTTTCGATTTGAGCGGCTTGAATCTCGACCCCTATCATGTGGCTCCTAAGATGCGTTGGTTGGCGGATGAGCATCCCCATGCCTTTGAGCAAGCACGTTACTTTCTGATGCCCGGCAGCTATATCGCATACTACTTGAGCGGCGAAATTGGGATCGATTACTCCAACGCCTCCTCGATGCTCTTGATGGATATCCGCCAACGGATTTGGTCGCCTAGATTAAGTGAGATTTTTGAAATTCCTCTCGATCGATTACCGCCCATCTACCCTGCCAACCAAGTGATCGGCACCTTGCGCAAAGAACTGGCCGCCGAGATGGGTCTATCGCCCAAAACCCAAATCGTGCTTGGCTGCGGAGATGAACACGCGGCTTGCCTTGGGGCCGGGGTAATCCGCCCTAAGATGGTTTGTGACATCACCGGCACCGCCGAACCCGTCTGCGCTGTGGCAGAAACTCCCTTGTTCGACCAAAGCGGTCTCGTCGAGACCCACTGCCATGCTCATCCCGATTACTGGCTATTAGAAAATCCCGGCTTTGTTTCTGGCGGCAACTATCGTTGGTTTCGTGACCATTTCGGTCAGGCAGAGATTGAGGCAGCCCAGAAGCAAGGCAGTGAAGCTTATCAACTGCTCGATCGCCTAGCAGAAGACGTGCCGCCCGGCAGTGAAGGATTGATCTTACTGCCCTGTCTGATGGGATCGGTTACACCCACTTGGAATGCAGCCACGCGCGGCGTCTTTTTAGGATTCTCTTTGACCCACACCCGCGCCCACTTTGCCCGTGCCGTGCTCGAAGGCTCCGCCTACGGCTTACGCGATATTGTGGATCGGATGAAGGAGATCGGCTTGGCAGTAGAGGAAATCCGCGCCGTTGGAGGAGGGGCGCGCAGCGCCCTTTGGCGACAGATCAAAGCTGACGTGACGGGTCTGCCGGTTTCCTTACCCCAAACCGTAGAGACCACCGCCCTCGGCGCAGCTATTCTGGCTCTGAACGGAAGTGGCTTAGCGAATACTTTAGATGAAGCCTGTGAGTTGTGCGTCCGAGTCATCGAGACCCGCTATCCCCAGGCACAAAACGCCGCCGTCTATGACCAGCGTTACCAGACCTATCGGGCAGCCTATTTTGCTTTATTGCCCGTCTTTGAAGAGGCGGCGAAAAACGCATGAGCCAAAAATCGCTCGCTTCCATTCGCTGTTTCCTTCTCGATATGGATGGTACATTCTATCTGGGCAATCGTTTATTAGATGGCGCACTGCGCTTCATGGAGGTCATTCAGCAGCAGGGACGAGATTTTGTCTTTCTAACCAATAATTCCTCTAATCGCGGCCTCGCCTATGCGCAGAAAATCTCGGCAATGGGTTTTCCCCTCTCTCCAGAGAAGGTGTTTACCTCTGGCGAGGCGACAGCGCGCTTTCTATGCCGCGAATTTCCGAACAAGCGCATTTACCTAGTCGGCACACCAGCCTTAGAAGAGGAATTTCGCCAATTCGGGCTCACCTTAGTCCAAGAGGATGCTGAACTCGTGGTGGTTGGGTTTGATACAACCCTAACCTATCAAAAACTTCATCGCTTATGTGACTACGTACGGGCGGGTTTACCGTATATCGCCACCCATCCAGATTACAACTGTCCAACGGAAGGCGGCTATCTGCCGGATATCGGCGCTATCATCGCATTTGTCAAGGCCTCGACTGGGCGGGAACCCGACCGCATTATCGGCAAACCTCACCGCCAGATCATCGATGAACTAGCAGCCAAGCTCCAAATCCCGCTCCAAAATCTCGCCATGATCGGCGATCGCCTATACACCGACATCGCCCTAGGACAAGCGGCTAATATTACCACCATTCTGGTCCTCAGTGGCGAAACCAAGCTTGACGACGTGCACGATTCGCCATTCCAACCCGACTTCATCTTCGAAAACCTCGGCAAAGTGGCCGAGCGGTTGTCCCAACTGGAAAGTCAGGGATAAATCATCATCAAGAGAGGTTGACATGCCTTTAGCTTACGATCCTGCAGAGAATGAACATTTTTGGGAGAAAGTTCGCCAATTGCCGGGGTTCCCACATGGTGAAGAAATTTGTTTGCGCTCGATGCTCATTGAGTCAAACGCTCTCTTTCGCATTCAAGAAATTTTGCGCCATATTGGTGTGACGACTGAGCAACCTTTGGTGGTCGTGATGGACACCACGCCGATGCGGCGCGGTGAGGATGACCTCAAACCTCTCGTTCTCTCTGTGCTCAGCCAAGCTGGTTGGGAGGTGCAGCCATGTGTCTTACAGCCCGATTCGAGTGGGCAAGTGCATACCGACATGCCCCACATTTTACAGGTCAAGGAACATCTCAGTTCGCATAAGGCCGTGGTCTCGGTGGGCTCCGGCGTAGTGACCGATATCGCCAAACACGCCTGTTATCTATTCGATCAGGAACACGGTACGCATCTGCCTTACCTCGTCTATCAAACGGCTAACAGCGTGAGCGCTTACACCTCCAATATGGCTCCAACCTTGATCGAAGGCGTCAAACGCACCTTACCCTCGCGTTATCCCGATGCCCTGATCTGCGACTTGGAGACCTTGCGCGATGCCCCGCGCGAAATGACCATTGCTGGTGTCGGCGACCTGTTAGCAGTGTTCGTCAGCATGGCGGATTGGTACCTTGCCTACCGCCTAGGGATGGACGAAACTTGGACACCCTTACCTGAGCTCCTTATGGGACCACTCGATGAATTGTTGCTTCAAAACGTAAAGGGGATTCGCGATAGCTCTCTCGAAGCGATGGCGTTGTTAGCCAAGTTGATCACGCTTGGCGGCATTGCCATGTCGCTTTCCCATGCCACAGCGCCTTTGTCGGGTTTTGAGCATATTATTTCGCATACTTTAGACTTGCAAAACGAAGTGCGCAGCAAATTGTTGGCGTTGCACGGCACTCAAATTGCGCTTGCCACCGTGCTAGGTGCGGCCGCTTACCGCATTTTCCTCGAACGTTTTGATCCTGAGCAACTCGATTGCGAACGCTGTTACCCCGAATCCCAAGCGATGCATCAGTGGATTCTCAAGACTTTCCACCCCCTAGACCCAACCGACCGCGCCGGGGGAGAATGTTGGTCGGATTATCGCATCAAGCTGGAGAAATGGTATTCGGTTCGCAATAAGCTGCAGGAATTCCTTGCCCAATGGGAGGAAATCCGTCTGCAGGTTGCCCAGCGCACCCGTTCGCCCGAGCAAATCCGCAAGTTATTTGCTGCGGTTGGTGGGCCAACTCGTTTTTCGGAACTGGAGCCACCGTTTGAAGAAGTGGAAGTGCGCTTTGCTTTTCTCAATGCCCCTTTGATTCGCAAGCGATTCACCATCGGAGATTTGTTCATCTGGTTTAATTGGGATCGCGAAGCCCTGTGGCGGGAGGTTTGGGAGACGACACAAAAACCTCTCCCCCCTGAATGAGAACCACCTATGAGGTTTCTTTGTAGGGCTTTTCAATCATCGAATCTCTTTGTCCCTTTCTTGCGGATTGGGCCTGCTGGAACGGTGCCCTCACCCCCAAACCCCTCTCCCAGCGGGAGAGGAGAGACCCTCACCCCCAAACCCCTCTCCCAGCGGGAGAGGGGAGAATCTTCCTTCGCCCTTTGGGCGAAGGGCTGGGGCGTCGCCCTGAGCCGACGGGTTGAGCCTCTCGAAACCTTGCCGAAGGGGTGAGGGTTGGCTCGAACGTCGTCAAAGCTAATACAAACCCAGTCGGCAATCCCTCATCCCCAACCCTTCTCCCTAAGGGAGACAGCAATTCCCATCGCCCTCTGGGTAAGCGGTCGAGGCGTTGCCCTGAGCGCCACACTGAGCTGGTAGGTTGAGCTTGTGCTGAGCTTGTCGAAGTGCTTGTCGAAACCTTGCCGAAGTGCTGGTAGTCGGACACCTCTCCCAAATCCAAAGGATTTGAGGGAGGCTGGGTGGGGGCCGAATGCGTGACTGTTTCAAAATGGGTAAATCGTTATCCCCAAGGCGCTTGAGTAGGCAACTGGTGCGCTTCCCCTTGAGCTCACGCCACCAAATCGGATAAATCCAAGCCTTGAACCAAGTGATTGCCACCATCAGCAATCAAGCGGCTGACGTTCAGTGCAGACTGTGGGCGTTTGTAACCCCGCTCTACGCTCTCAGCGATCGGCGCTTTCGCCAGCAGGTGACTGTCATCTACAAGATGATAGTCACCTTTCAGAAATCGCCCCAGGTAATGCTATGAAACCCCATTTTTACCATTTTTGAAACAGTCACTCTTTGTCACAGCGGTTGTGATTTTAATCCCTTTCTTGTATAATGACCTGCACTCAAACTGAATCAGAAAACCAACGGAGGTTTTGAATGGTTGCCCAAGACTTGCTCGAAATCCTGCGCTGTCCGGTGTGTGTTCATACTGTTGATCACCCGCTGGAATACTATCGCGAAAGCTGGCTGGTTTGCTCCGATTGCGGAAGGAAATACCCGATCAAAGAAGATATTCCCATCATGCTGATTGACGAAGGGGATAAGTGGATCAACGTGCCGAAGGAGCAACTGCCGGTTCCACCGCCAGCCGATTAGCATGTCAGCGTTCGACTCGCTCATCCAACAACTGATCGGCGGAGAGGACGAAACAGCAGAACAAGCGGCGCTGGCTCTGGCAAAATTCGGTGAGCAAGCGCTGCCGCCTTTACTCGAATTAGCCCAATCCGCCGATCGCGACCAACGCTGGTGGGCACTGCGCACCTTGGCTCAAATCCCATCGCCTCGTTCGAAAGCTGCCCTGATCGAAGCGCTCAGAGACCCTGACATCAATGTACGCCAGTGTGCTGCATTGGGGTTACGCCACCAACCCACCTTCGATGCCGTGCCCTCTTTATTAGAGGCATTGGCGAGCTCAGATAAACTCCTCTCGCGCTTGGCTGCCGATGCCCTGATTGCCGTCGGGCATCAAGCAGTGCCCGATTTGATCCTAACGGTGCAAAACGGTAACCCTACTGCGCGCTTAGAGGCAGTGCGCGCCCTTGCCTTAATCGGTGACCCGCGCGCCATTCCCATCTTGTATTCTGTGCTCGGTGAAGAATCGACCTTTATGGAGTATTGGGCAACCGAAGGGTTAGACCGTATGGGAGTGGGTATTACCTATGTCAAACCGTAACCACTAACCCTTCCACAGCCACCAAAAGCCCATCATCTCCAAACCGCTCACAAAGTGCACCAAAAAGCTCAACCCCCAGAGCTCAAAGAGCAAGCCCGCTTAGGCTTTTCCAGCCTTTTGCCCCCTTTTTGGCAACGTTTTTCTAGGACAACAACCAGTGATTATCCTGCCTGTAAAGCCCTCACCTGACATTGGGCGGCTGCCTGACGCAAGGCATCATCCAGAGTCGCTATAGGCAGATTATGGCGCATAGCTAACTCCAGATAGGCAGCATCATACGTGGAGAGATGGTAAAGCCTAGCAAGGTTTAACACCTCCCCCCAAGCAATCGGCTGAGGTACTTCTTCTACACGAATGGGTAAGCGCCGCAGGAGGCTTAGAAAATGATGGGTTTCGGCTTGCGTCAATCGTCCCCTTTGCTCAGCACCGATCAAGGCATTTCCCACCTCGAATGTCCACAGGGCAGGAACAACCGCTTCCCCTTCTTCCAAAAGATCGAGCACCTTCAACGCCCACGCATTTGTTTCATCATCAAAGCACCAAGCCAGCGTGATTGACGCATCCAAAACAAAACGACCATTCATTGTCGACCTTCTTCGATGAGGTCTTTGACGGCACAGCCTAGAGACCGTCCGCGCCGCATAGCCTTGATTTCCGCAATGGTCTCCGAGATGGGTGCCGTAGACTGAGGACCTATGGGCACCATCTCAGCAACCGGGACACCATGGTGCGTAATGGTAATGCGTTCACCACGGCGCACGCGCCGGATCAACTCTGCAAAACGGGTTTTGGCTTCGTAGGCACTAATATAGGACATTTTCGCCTCATTTAGACCGGTCTTAGACTAGTTTAATCATACACCAAGACCGCAAACTGTCAAGTCTCAGTAGCTAACCCTTCCACACCCACAGCCACCACAAGCCCATTATCCCCAAACCGATGGCAAAGCGCGCCAAAAAGCTCAACCCCCAGCCAAGTGCAAGCCCGCGCAGGGCTGCCCATGCCTTTTGCCAGTCTTTCTGGCGGAAATATTCAAAGAGAAGAACCGCTAAGGGCGCAGCAACGATGCCGCCCAGCGGAGGAAAAACAAGGGTACCGATCAGACCAGCAAGGAGGGCAATCCCAATTCCGCTCCAAGAGGCACCGCCCTTCTTTGCGCCAGCCCCCATCAGGATATTGTCGATCACCGTCCCCACTAGCATCAAAACGCTTAGCAAGGCAAAAATCACCCACCCAAGCGACGTGAAACCTTGCACAACCCCATATCCCAAGCCCGCCAACCACATCACCACCAAGCCGGGGAAAATTGGCACGATCAAGCCCAGCAAGCCGATGAGCATGACAATTTGGGTCACCCAAAAGATCGAGGTCTCCAGCCAAGATTCCATAACCCATTCCCTAACTAAATTTCACCCCGAATGACTTCCACTCCTCCCATCCACGGTCGTAGGGCTTCAGGGACAAGAATACTGCCATCCGCTTGTTGATAATTTTCCATCACGGCAATCAGCGTGCGCGGCAAGCCCAAGCCAGAGCCATTCAAGGTGTGCACAAAGCGTGCTTTTCCGCCATCGGCCGGGCGATATTTGATATTTGCCCGCCGCGCTTGAAAATCGGTCACATTCGATACCGAAGAGACTTCCAGCCATTCACCACAACCCGCTGCCCAGACCTCAATATCATAGGTAATCGCCGAGCCAAAGCCCAAATCTCCGCTGCAGAGTTGTTTGACCCGATAGGGTAAGCCTAAAAGCGCACAAGTTTCTTCGGCATCTTGGCGCATTTTCTCTAATTCATGGTCGGAGTCCTCGGGCTTGCAGAAAATATACATTTCCACTTTATCGAACTGATGACCACGTTTGATACCGCGCACATCTCGCCCGGCGCTCATCTTCTCACGGCGGAAGCACGGCGTATAAGCCGTGTAGCGGCGTGGCAAGGTGCTCTCATCGAGAATCTCGTCCATGTGCAAGCCCGTCAAAGGAACCTCCGCAGTCGGCACCATCCACAAGTCCTCTTCGTGATCGCGGTAGAGGTTATCTTGAAACTTGGGCAACTGCCCGGCGCCGAAGAGCGTTTGCCCCTTGACCATGAAGGGAGGATATTTCTCCAAATATCCCTGTTTGGCATGTAGATCGAGCATGAAGGCGATCAGAGCCCGCTGTAAACGGGCGCCTAGACCACTCAGGACATAAAAGCGCGACCCTGTGATCTTAACCCCTTGCTCAAAGTTGAGAATGCCCAACTTGACCCCCAAATCCCAATGCGGTTGAGGTTCAAATGCGTTGTTGAAATTGGGCAACTCGCCCACAGTTTTTAGCACTACGTTCTCGCTCTCATCCTTCCCTAGCGGTGTGCGTGGGTCAGGTAAATTGGGAATGGTGGCAAGAACATTCTGGAGTTGGTTCTCCACGGTGCGTAATTGCTCATCCAGCTCGGCGATTCTGTCACCCACTTGTTTCATGGCTTCGATTTTGGCTTGTCTTTCAGCGGGGTCTCTGATTTTGCCGATCTCTTTGGAAACGGCGTTTCTCTCCGCCTTGAGGGCTTCCACTTCTTGAATCAAAGCTCGCCGCCGAGTGTCTAACTGTAACACCTCATCGACGGGAGCCGGGTCTAATTGGCGATTGCGCATTGCCTCACGCACCACCTCGGGTTGCTCACGCAACAGGTTCAAGTCAATCATGGTTTTTTGCTCCTCCGAATTGGTTAGGATAACGAAAAGCACCCCCTCCGTTGCAGGACGAGGGGGTGCTCGTGGTGCCACCTGCTTTTGCCATCCTCCCCAGAGACGATGCTCGGGGATGCGGCCTCATTCAAAGCTTTAACGGGCTTTTCCGTTCCCTCTTACGAGGCTGAACCCCTTCCCAGCGGCAGCCTCCCTGCGAGGTCAGCGGGTCGGATTGACCAGCGGATTGGAGTTCACCGCCTCCTACAACTGCCTTGCACCGCCCGGCAGCTCTCTGTCCGCAGGCAAACGGTTACTTGTCTCCGCGTACGCCTTTGCTCTTGTCTACAAGAGATTATACCCAACCCGCTCTGGCTGTCAAGCACTATTCGCCTTCCCGTTCGCGCAGGTGTGGGAACAGGATCACCTCACGAATGTTGGGCGAATCGGTCAATAGCATGGTCAGACGGTCAATCCCCATCCCAAATCCACCGTTCGGGGGCATACCGTAGCGCATGGCGCGCAAGTAATCTTCATCCATCGGATGGCGTTGCTCGTCTTCTGCGTCATAGTCACGCCCCATTTCTAAGAAGCGTTGTTCTTGATCCAGAGGATCGTTGAGTTCGGTAAAAGCATTGCACAATTCCATGCCGGCGATGAATCCCTCAAAGCGCTCGACCGTTTGTGGATCGCCGGGTTTACTTTTGGCTAAGGGGGATATATCGCGCGGGTAATCATAGAGAAAAGTGGGTTGAACGAGAGTAGGCTCTAAGTAATCACCGATCAGCCCGTCAATCAGCTTGCCGCGCGGGGCGTTTGGGTCATAAGGCAGACCTCTTTCACGCATTGCCCGTTGCAGATCAGCCGTGGTCGGACAAGCTTGAATGTCGATGCCGGTTACTTCAAACAACCCTTGGCGCAGTTCCAGTCGCCGCCAAGGTGGATTCACATCGATGGTATTCCCCTGGTAAGTGAATTGGCGTTTTCCCAACACTTTGTCAGCAACGTAGGCAATCATCTGTTCGGTCATTTCCATCACCTGCAGATAATCTGCGTAGGCGCAATAGAACTCCAATTGGGTGAACTCGGGGTTATGCGTGCGATCGACCCCTTCATTCCGAAAGTCGCGCCCTATCTCATACACGCGCTCCAAATTACCAACCAGTAAGCGTTTCAAGTAAAGCTCGAAGGAGATGCGCAAATAAAGGGTTTGTTTCAACTGATTATGATAGGTGGTGAACGGTCGGGCTGCAGCACCACCGTAGATCGGCTGCAAAATCGGGGTTTCCACTTCTAAAAAACCTAAGCCGTCTAAATATTCTCGCAAAGCCCGCACAATGGCAGCCCGTGTGCGGAATATTTGACGCACTTCTGGGTTGACTGCCAAATCTGCATAACGTTGGCGATAGCGCATCTCTGGATCAGCCAAAACCGTATGGCGGACAACTTGACCGTCAATCACTTCATCCTTTGCAGCCGGCAGGGGTGTGATTGACTTTGCCAACAAGCGATATTCCTGAACTTTCAACGTAACTTCGCCCGCTTTGGTACGGAACATTTCGCCCTTGGCCTGAACAAAATCGCCGATGTCCAAATCGCGGTTGAAAATCTCTAAGGCATCTCGGCCGATCTCATCGGCGCGCAGGAACAATTGAAGACGCCCTTCACCGTCCTCGATATGGGCAAAAGTGATCTTCCCCATCACGCGCATCGAGCGGATGCGGCCGGCGACAATGGCTTGAACCGGCTGGACGGAGCCTTTTTCCTCGGCTTCCTCAAAGGCTGCAACCGCTTGACGGCTCGTATGCGTGCGCTGAGCACGGGTTGGATAGGGTTCAACGCCTCGTTTCTTGAGGGTTTCCAATTTCTCTAAACGGATTTTCTCTAAATTGGTATATTCAGCAGGCATAATTGCACCTCGATGTTGAGTTAAAAAAAGCCCCGCGCCAAACCCAAGACGCGGGGCGTTCTGGATGCCCCAACCCTATTCCACCTTCAAGATTTTGACGGTGAAGGGTCCGTCCGGCGCGTCGACGCGGACTTCGTCGCCAATGCGATGATCAAGGAGGGCGCGCCCGAGTGGCGACTCGTTGGAGATACGCCCTTCGCGCGGGTTTGCCTCCGCAGGGCCAACAATGGTATAGGTCTCAGGTTCGTTGCTTCCTTCTTGGATCGTGACCTTTGCGCCTACTTGGACAATCTCGCTGCGACTGAGGCTTGGGTCGATGATGCGCGCGTTTGCCAAGATCGTCTCTAATTCATGGATGCGCCCCTCAACAAAGGCTTGCTCATTCTTAGCCGCCTCGTATTCGGCATCCTCGATTAGTTCACCGCCTTCCATGGCTTCATGGAGGCGTTCGGCGACCTCGCGCCGTTTGACCGTCCTGAGGTACTCCAATTCTTCTTGGAGCTTGTCGTAACCTTCGCGCGTCAAGTATGTTGTCGGCATGAGAATATCCTATCCCTTAAGAGTATTAAATTCACATGGCGATCGTTTCGCATCATAGAAAACGAATAGCGGCGGAGGAAAGATTTGCACGTTTCCGTTTCGCCGCGCAATTATTTTAGCATAAGCTCACTGGTTTGACAAGGTTAGAGACTCGTCGGTCGTCACACCCTTCTAGCGCAAAAAATCCAGAATCCAGCGCACGACATTGATTGAGACAAGCAGAGCCCCTTCCCAGCGGGAGATTTGCCAGCCGGTGCGCATTAGAAAGACAACCACTAAGACAACCATACCCACTAAGACCAGAATGCTGCTCACGGCGCTGGCATCTACCTTCATCGGCTGAATCACGGCTGCCAAGCCCAAAACCCCTAAGAGATTAAACAGATCACTTCCGATTAGATTGCCGGCAGAAACCCCATGTCGGCCGCGCAAGACAGCGATCAGAGAGGTAGCAAATTCCGGCGCAGAAGTCCCTGCAGCTACAATTGTCACCCCAATCACCCATTCCGATACATGAAACAAACGCGCCAAATGCACAGCGCTTTCGACCAAAAAGTGTCCGCTACCAACAACCAACGCAATTCCAGCCGCCAAGCGAGGAACGTCCCACCAATGGAAATCTCCTTTGGGTACCTCATCCTCAATCGGCTCTTTTTTCCAAATCAAATACCCTAAATAGAAAACCAGAAACGCCATCAGAATGCCGCCTTCCAGACGGCTCATTTGATGATCCCACAAAAACAAAAGCAGCAGAAGAGAGGTGACAATTAGCATTCCTCCATCCCGTACCACCATCGTTTTTGTCGTGCAGATCGCCCGCACGATCGCCACGCCGCCAAGGATGAAGCCCAAATTAAAGATATTTGAACCGATTACATTGCCAACTGAAATATCCCCTTGCCCTTGTAAGGCAGCCCCAACCGTAACCGCAAATTCCGGCGCCGAGGTGCCCATAGCGACCACCGTCAAGCCGATGATCAGCTCGGATAAGCCCAAGCGTTTGGCGATCCGTACGGCTGATTCAACAATCCAAACGGCACCTCCCCATAGGCCGACAATGCTTGCAAGGATGACCATCACATCTGTAAAGGCATTCATACAGCTAAATCTCCTGCAGAGGTTTCATCCACCTTTTCATCGCTGAGCAAGCGATGCGTGCGGCGATCGTAATGCCCCCGCAAAGCATCGCTTAGGGTTCCTTCCCATAAGGGTACGCCAGCAAAGTAAGCAGCTCTCCCCAGCATGTGGGCGGCTACGGGTGCAGTCAGGAACACAAAGACAATAATCGCCACCACGCGCATCGTCATGCCAATTTCTCCAAAATGGAGGGCAGCGCCTAACATGATCAACCCCACCCCTAACGTCGCCGACTTTGTACTACTATGCATACGCGTGAACAAATCGGGCATGCGCGCGACCCCTAAAGCAGCAATGAACATAAATAACGCCCCCAACAAAATGAGCAAAGCACTTAGGTTTTGCGCCATGGCATACCTCCTTTTTCAATAAAATAAGCAAATGCCACCGTTCCGAGAAAAGCAATGAGGGCTAATACGGTCGCAACATCAATGTAGATGATTTCCCCGCTGACAACTGCATAAACGGCGATAAAGCCAACTGTCACCGAAGAAAGCAAATCCAAACCCACCACTCGATCGGGTAAGCTCGGGCCACGTGCGACCCGATAAAGACATAAGAGAACCGCTGCAATCAACAATCCAATCGTCAACCACAAGATCATACGCATCTCTCCTCATGAGGGCGGTTGACGCCAGATCGCCAACAGCCGCGCCTCCAGATTATTTTGAATATCGTTGCGCACGCTCTCTTCGTCTTCGGCAAACATGGCATGGATATAAAGCACTTTTTTATCCGCCGAAACATCTAGGCTCAGCGTGCCGGGTGTCAAGGAAATCAGAATCGCCAAAGCCGAAATCTCAAAATCGGTGTGAGCTTGGAGGGGTAAAGCAATGACGCGCGGGTGCATGTTATGGCGGGGCGTCAAGACTTCATAAGCGACCCGCAAATTTGCCACAATCAATTCCCAAGCAAAAAAGAACACAAAGCGCACCAGACGTTCCACCACACCGAAATAGTTGCTCGGAGCGAAGGCACGGCGCGAAAGAAACAATGCCAGATACCCGATCAGGTAGCCAAATAGGAGGTTAGCAGGGCTAAAATTTCCGCTCAATGAAACCCACAACAAAGCCAAAAGGAGATTGGTTAAGAATAAGCTCATCTTCCCCCTCCTAAAACAGCTTGGATATAGAGCTGCGGACTCATCAACTGTTGCCCGGCTTGTGCAGCAATCTGAAAGACAGGTCCGATTCCAAAACTGATCAGCAAGATTACCGCAACCAAGAACAAAATCGGAGCAAGCCAACTCCAATCCTTCTGGAGCGAGATTTCTCCTTCGCTCTCTTCTTTCAATTCAGAAGTTTGCTTCCAAAACGCCTCATTCCAAATTTTGATCATCGAGAACAAGGTCAGCAAACTGACTCCTAAAGAAACCGCCACGATCGCAAATTGTCCTTGAACCAAACCAGCTTGCACCAGACTCAACTTGGCAAAAAAACCAGAGGAGGGCGGTAAACCTGCCAAAGATAAAGCAGCGACTAAGAAAAGCGTTGCCAACCACCCTTGCCCTTTATAAAGTCCACCTAACTTTTTCAAGTCGAAGGTGCCACGCAAGCGCCCAACGACCCCGCTAATCAAAAAGAGGGTTGATTTTGCCAAAGAAACGTGAAAAATGAAGTAAACGGCGGCTGCCAAACCCCATGCAGTGAAAATTCCCAAGCCCATTAAGGGGTAACCGATCTGGCTAATGATGTGAAAAGACAGTAGACGGCGCATTTCATTTTGGGCAACTGCCCCCAACACACCGGTAATCATGGTCAGTCCGGCGATCACCAGCAGAAGGGTGTGCGTGTAATCTAGGTCTTGGATAAAGATCAGCGTAAAAACACGAATCAGCGAATATACGCCCACTTTGGTTAATAAACCCGAAAAAAGAGCCGTCACTGCAACGGGGGGAGTATGATAGGAAGCCGGCAGCCAGAAAAACAGAGGAAAGATAGCCGCTTTGATGCCAAACGCACCGAGGAAGAGCATCGAAAGCGCCGTGACAATGGCGTTTGATGGAGCGCTTGCCGAGCTGGCAAATTTGCGCGCTAGATCGGCCATATTCAGCGTTCCTGCCAAGCCATAAAGCAAGCCCAAAGCTGCCAAAAAGATCGCTGACGAGAGCAAGTTCAACGTCACATACTTGATCGCTCCTTCCATTTGCCCACGCTCCCCGCCTAAGGCGAGAAGGACAAAAGAAGCCATTAGCATCACCTCAAACCATACATATAAGTTGAATAAGTCACCGGTTAAGAACGCTCCACACACTCCCATCAGAAGAAAATGCATCAGCGGATAGTAACCAAAGGACTGTCTTTGAGAGTCAACGCTTTCCAAGGAATAAACAGCCACCGCCAACCCTAGCACACCTGCCAAGACGATCAGGATAGCGCTGAACAAATCAGCTACCAGGGTAATGCCAAAAGGCGCCGGCCAATTCCCAATCTGCACGGCCTGAATGCCCTGATTCCGAACCAACAGCAACAACCACAGAGCAACAACCAGCAAAACTCCCGCGCCGCTCACCCCAATCCAGCGCTGAAGCTTCGGTTTGCGGAACAAAAGCAAGCAAAGCACAGCCGTCAAGAGAGGAATGAGAATGGGTAGAATGAGATAGCGATTCATGGTTTCCTCTAGCTTATGCGTCGGTCGTTTTCATCTGGTCGAGGTCATCGGTATTCACACTCCGATAAGCCCGGTAAGCCAGCGCCAAGGCAAACGCCGTTACCCCGAAACTGATCACAATAGCGGTCAAGATCAAGGCTTGAGGCAGTGGATCCGCATGAGGGGGGCGAAGTTGGTCGGCCGCTAAGGGGATCACCGGGGCTTTGGAGCGGGTTAAGCCCGCTGCTGTAAAAATCAAAAGATTGCTGGCATGGCTCAATAAACCCAAGCCGATCAACAATTTGACCAAACTGCGCCGCAGCAACATATAAATCGCCATGGCATATAAACTACCGATGACAACGGGCAAGACAATCTCCATAACCTAACCGACCTCCTCCAAGGCAAAGATGATGGTTAACGTTACTCCCCACACCGTCAAATAAACCCCAATGTCAAAAAACAGCGGCGTTCCCAGTTCTAATTTCCCCAAAGCACCCAAAGAAAGTTTATACCAAACTCCTGTCAGAAAGGGTTGCTCCAGCAAAAGGGTCATCAAACCACTTGATAGCGCTAGCAATAAGCCAACCCCAATTAGGACAAGAGGGTCAATCTGCAGGATGCGCCGCGCCGTTGACGATCCAAAGGCGATCGAAAACAGCGCAAATCCGGTCGCTGCCATCAAGCCGCCCACAAACCCCCCACCCGGTTCATTATGCCCGCGCAAGAGCAAAAAAACCGAAAACAGCAACAATAGCGGTAGCAACAAACGCACCATCGTGCGCAGAATGAGCGAGGTCATTGATCACCTCCCTTCCTACCCGTTTGGGTGGTCTTGCCTGCCCTAGCAGAGCGTTGATCGATGCGCAATTTCAATAAAGCGAAAACCCCAAGCCCAGCAATTGCCAACACGGTGATCTCGCCTAGAGTATCTAAACCACGGAAATCCACCAAGATCACATTGACAATATTTCGTCCATGAGCCAACGGCAAAGCGTTCTCCACGAAGAATTGCGAAATCGAGGGGTGGATTTGGATGCCACTGGCGACAAAAACAAAAATCGTCATCAGGCACCCGGTGACAATGGCGATGATCACATCTCGTAAGCGTTCTCGCCGCGGAGTTAATTGGGCAAAGTTCGGCAGATGATAGAAAGCTAGCACAAACAAAATCACCGTTAGGGATTCGATTAAGAATTGTGTCATCGCCAAATCGGGAGCGCCAAACAGGAGGTAAATCGAGGCAACCCCATAACCCGCCACCCCCAAAGCGGCCACTGCGCCCAACCTTGAACGCGAGAGGATCGCCATCCCGCCCGCGAGGACGATGATGATCGCTATACCCAACTCATAAAATCGCAAGTCAAGCGATAGATGAGGCAAAGCACCGCCTCCCCAGCGGATAAGCCCACCCGCCGTGATTCCTACCACCGCAACTACAATCGTAATCAAGTAATAGCGCAAATACCCATGTTGAAGTAGACGCGTCTGGAATGAAGCCAGGCGAAACAATCCATCGATCGAGCGCCGATACAGGGTATCCAATCCCCAGGGTACCGTCCATTGTTCGGCAATGCGTTGAAGGTCATTGCGGATCGCAAAAGCAACAACCCCCAGGCCCAAAGTCAATAGGCTCAGGAGCAAAATATCATTGATACCGTGCCAAGCCTTGAGTTTGACTTCAACCGCCTTGCCCGCCATGGCAGATAAGGCTGGTGAAACCAAAACTGAGCTGAGAATTTGAGGGTATGCTCCAAGCCCTAAGCTCAATCCCCCTAAAATAAGGGGTCCCACGGTCATGCTCCACGGGGCTTCGTGCGGCTTTTTGGGCAGTTCGGCTTCTTTCGACCCAGCCAACCAAAACGGAGCAATTCCAACGCGCAGAGCGATCCAGACATTGAGCAAGGCTCCCAGCACAGCTAAGATGAGCCACAATGCCCCCGCTTTATAGGACGCTTCATAGAGATATTCTTTGGCTAGAAAACCAAAAAACAGGGGCACACCAGCCATCGACAGAGCGGCTAACGTGCTGCCTAGGGCAGTATAGGGCATCAAACGCCCCAGCCCGCCTAGCTCTCTTACATCCCTTGTCCCGCATTCATGATCGACTGAACCGGTAACCAAAAACAAGGTTCCCTTATACAAACCATGCGCCAATAAAAACAAGACCATGGCTTTAAGCGCTGTCTCACTACCGATGCCAATCGCCATCACCAAGCTGCCCAGGGCGCTGATGGTCGAATAAGCCAGTAACCGCTTCATATCCGTTTGACTCAACGCCAAAACACCGCCTAAGACCATTGTTACCGCCCCGATGCCGCCCACAGCCCATAACCAAATGGGGCTTCCTCCTAGTACCGGCGATAGACGGGCAAGCAGATAAACACCCGCTTTGACCATTGTCGCCGCATGGAGATAGGTGCTGACCGGCGTCGGCGCTTGCATGGCATTCGGCAACCAAAAGTGAAAGGGGAATTGAGCCGATTTGGTAAACGCACCGATTAGGATCAAAATGACAATAGCCAAGTAAAGTGGACTAGCTCGAACGCCCTCTCCTCTGAGGAACAAAGTGGAGAGTTCCCACGTTTGCCCAACCTGCCCCAGCAAGACAAAGCCAGCCAGCATCACCAACCCGCCACTGCCGGTTACCAGCAAAGCCTGAATGGCTGCGGCGCGGGCTTCTTCGCGATCGTGTTCAAAGCCGATCAGCATGAACGAGCTGAGGCTGGTCAATTCCCAAAAGATGAACAATAAAATCAAATGATCAGCAAAAACCACCCCCAACATAGACGCCATAAAAAAGAACAACCACAGGTAAAAGCGACCGATTGGAACCTTTGTCCCAAAATAACCACCCGCGTAAACCGCAACCAATGCGCCAATGCCGCTGATCAACAGCGCAAACGCTAAGCTCAAGCCATCTGCTCGAAAGGCAAAGGTCAATCCCAGTTCTTGAGACCAGAGGTAGGAAATGGATTGAATCTGTCCTCTTGCCAAGCCCGGCAACAAGGACAAGAAATAAACCGTGAGCGCCAGCGGCAAAATTGCCAACCACCAGCCGCTTTTTTCTTTCGTTAGCCGGCAAAGAGGTGGAGCAAGAAAAGCTAATCCAAAAACAGCTAGAACGCTAAAAATGATCACAACCCTTTCTCCCGCGTCATCGATAGATTAGAGCTCAAGATTGAGCCATTATAACTGGATTCTTACAGAAATTCCGCTTTTTCCCAATTTCGCGTACATTTCAGATCATCTTTTACTGCTAAATCGCAGTTAGCCAACCAAACGCCGCCTAAAATCATTCTTGATCAGCCTGAAGCTTTTTTGTTGTTTTTGGAAGGAGGTAAAGCTTCAGCTCTAGCCCGCCGCAGCATCGATTAAGCTTAAGGTTACCTCTTTCAGCCGCTCCGGAAGATAAACTTTCCCGGTAGGAAGAAGAGACTGAAGCCGTTGAACATAATCGATGACATTCAACCTTCCTAAGCGGAAATAGCCTCTTTCGAGTGGACGGAAGAAAGGTTTTAGCGGCGCAGAGAGCGGTAAAAAGAAGTCGTCCCAATGGATTGGGATTAACAAGCGCGGTTTCACTAGGCGCAAAAGCTGTTCAAGCGCCGCAAAAGAGAGTTCGGCATCGAAGACGAGCACCTGGGCAGGAATTGCTCCATCAACCCTAACGCTATGCCAGACTAGGATCGACGGATCGGTGTTAGCGATTAAAAAGCTGAAGCAGCAGTCCATTTTATAATCCCAAGGCCGTTGCGGAGGGGGAAACTCTTGCGGTAATTGAGTCGGCGTAAAGAAAGGCACGAAGATATGCTTTCCCTCGATGACGTGAATCTGAAAAGGTGAGATTTCCAAGATTTCCCCATTTTGGATGGAGATACATTTTTCCTTAGAAACCCCAGTAGCGCGCAAGAGCCTGACCGCATTTTCGGAGCCAAAGGCAAATGCTCCGCTTTGGCGCATGATTTCGGGGGTGTCCATCAGGTGGTCATAATGAGCGTGTGTGATCAAAATGGCATCGGCCTGGGGCAGCTCACGCTGTAACAGTTCGGCGTTGGGTCTTAAGGGCTGCCAGAGAACCTCTTTGAGTGAGGGACGGGTTAGAAACGGGTCAATCAGTAAAACCCTTTCCCTCCAGCGCAGTTGGATGCCACCCACTCCCAACCAGCGAAAGAAGAGAGCGTCCTTTTCATCTGCCTGTGTTGTCTCACTGTTCATTTTTGGCGCTCTTTCTCAACTGCGTTCTGCAGAATTCACTGGGCAATCTACATCCTCTGCTTCATCTGTGTCATCGGTGGATAATCTCGAAACCCATTCTCATCCAAACCGTAGTATAAATACAAAATGCTATGGATAAACCACTGATCATCGAGAATCTCGTTAAAGTATACACGGTGCGGCAGCGCAAAGGGCTGTTTCGGTCCAAAAAAATCGAAGTTTGCGCCCTAAAGGATGTCTCCTTTGAGGTTGAAGAAGGCGAAATCTTTGGCTTACTCGGCCCGAATGGAGCCGGCAAGACGACCTTGATCAAGATTCTAACCACGCTGCTCCTGCCTACTTCTGGGAGGGTGGTTGTCAATGGCTTTGATGTTCTAAAGCAGGAGGATCAAGTGCGCGCCAGCGTTGGATGCATGTTGATGGGAGAGCGCGGCTTATACTGGAAGCTAACCGGCCGCGAAAACCTTGAATATTTTGCTGCTTTGTATCACTTTCCTCCCAAAAAGCGCAAGGAACGCGCTGCAGAAATTCTCAATTTGATCCAATTAGAAGAGATCGCCGACCGGACGGTTGAAACCTATTCTTCGGGGCAGAAGATGAAGCTGGCTTTTGGCAAAGCGCTGATCCAGGATGCACCGCTGTTGGTGCTGGATGAACCCACCAACACCTTGGATGTGCCTTCGGCGAGTGAACTGCGCGCCATCGTCCGTCAGCTCAACCGACAAGGCAAAACGGTAATTTATACGACCCATATCATGGCTGAAGCAGAAGCGCTTTGTCACCGAGTAGCCATCATCGATCGGGGAGAGTTATTGGCACTGGGTACTCCTGCGGAGCTAAAAGCCTCTTTGCACTCAGCAAACATCATTCACATCGAGGGAGTGATCTCCGCTCAAGCCGTGGAGCAAGTGCAGCGTCTGCCGCAGGTCAGCCGCGCCACGCGTGCGGCGCATAATGGCGCCACGTTGCTGACGGTGGTCGGTGAAGCGGGCTATGAGATTTTACCTGAACTCATCCGCGTCTTAAGTGAAAACGGGGCACGCATCCAGAAAGTCATTCCCGAAGAGCCGACTTTAGAGGATGTCTTCATCGCAAAGACCGGCCGAACCCTCGCTGAGGATACTCGCCTGCGCCTATGAACGAACCGAGTTGGCGCTCTGTTTTCTCGATCGTTTTGGCGAGCGCTCGGATGCGCTTGTTGACGATCACCCGCTATCCGGGTCAACTGATCTTGGATACGTTCATTCCCATTGTCTTTGCTGCTATGCCGATCTTGCTGGGGCGGGCAGGGGGCGAAGAAAACGCTGCCATCGCCTTTCAACGCAATACAGGCACGGCTAACTATGTTGCCTATTTGTTAATTGGCTCCAGCGTGTTCACCATTGTCTCCTTTGCTTTTTGGCACGTTGCTTACTGGTTACGATGGGAACAGGAGTCGGGCACTTTGGAAGCGCTATATTTAGCCCCGGTGCAGCGCATCTGGATTGCGGCCGGCACTGCCCTCTATAGCTGCGGGCGAGGACTCTTTGCCGCCCTAACGGCTTATTTTCTCGGTGCAATCATTCTGCGTTTCAACCCTATCCAAGGGGAATTGGGGTTGGCTTTGCTCTTCATTTTGGTGGGTTTTATTCCCCTATACGGGATGACGTTGCTTTATGGAGCGGTAATCCTAAAAGTCAAAGAAGCGAACGCCTTGGTCAACCTGATGCAATGGTCGGTTAGTTTTCTGATGGGAATTTTCTTCCCCATTACGGTCTTTCCTCCGCTCCTCAAGACCATTGCGCTCCTTTTCCCTCCAACGTGGATGACCAATGGGGTTCGCTCTGCTTTGCTCGGCATCGGATTCTTCTTGGGGCATTGGTATCTTGACCTTGCTGTCCTATGGGGGTTTATGCTTCTATCCCCACTGCTTGGCTATTGGGTCTTCCATCAGGTTGAAAATCAGGTGAGAAGGAATGAAGGGGTTGGACAGTTTTAGAAAGATGGCGAGAATTATGCGGATGTTTAGAATTCATTGGCACACTTTTTGGGCGATGGCGCGCAAAGAGTTAATCATTCTCAGCCGCTATCCGGTTGAGTTTGTCGCTTCGTTTGGGCAGGTCTTCCTTATTGTAGCCATCTTTACCTTAGGTGGATTGATGTTTTCGAATTTTCGCAATCCGATGGATAGCGAAACCTCAGGCGGCAATTTCAGCTACTCGGGTGTGGTGGTCTATGGTTTTATCCTGTTTATGTTCTTGAGTGACACCCTGTGGAGCATCGGTTATAACATCCGTCATGAGCAAGTGCAAGGTACGTTAGAGCAGCTTTATCTCTCGCCGGCCAATAAATTTCTAAACTTAGTTGCCCGAGTGACCAACATCTTGCTTTGGACGGGGATGGCAAGCATTGCAGCAGCAATTTTGATGAGCTCAATGATCGGTCAACTGCCGATAAAAAATCCCCTGTTGGGACTCTATCTTTTTTTGATGTCCTTGAGCGGCACTTTTGGAATCGGTTTTGCTTTTGCTGCGCTGACCCTCCGCATCAAGGAAGCTGCTCAAACGGTGGCAAACTTTTTGCAATTTCTCTTTCTCATCCTATGCGCCAATTTCTTCCCCTTTTCAGCTTTGCCGCCTTTTCTACGTTTCTTCTCCCGCTTATTGCCTCTTGCTTATTGTGTGGATGCCTTTCGCTCGGCGCTTATGGGTTTTCCGGCGGGATTTCCCGAACTTGCTCCGTTTGAAGCTGAGTTGGTCATTGTTACCCTCTTTGGAGTTTTCATGCCCTTTGTCGGTTATCGCCTTTATTGCGCCGCAGAGCGCTACGGCCGCCAAGCGGGCACGCTCTCGGCGTACTGAGGGCGCCCAATTGGTGGTGAAATTTGCAATCTTAATCGTTCCAGTAAGTCCTATCCGGTTATCCCACTCTGTCCTTGTGGCTTAGGAACCGTTCATGGTCCTCAAACTGTACCGATCGCACCCTTGGAATGTCACTCTTGACGAGGCGGAGCGGATTCAAAACGAATATCGGCCGGCGGTGATCCTAGCTCCCCTCCCCGCCGATCGGCAAACCTCGCTCACAGCGATTGCGGCAGCCGATCGAGGCGAGCGTGTAGTTGCTGTTGCGCTAACCGTTGATCTAGGGAATCATTTCCTTGAAGTATCCTGTGGCTCTGCCATTGCGGCTTTTCCCTATCGCAGTGGCTATCTAGCCTTTCACCAGGCTGCGGCGATCCTGCAAGCCCTTGCGCGACTAAATCGGGTTGGAGACGTAATATTAGTGAGTGGTCATGGATTGGCACACCCGCGTCGCTTTGGTTTAGCCAGTCACTTGGGCGTTTTATTGGATATGCCGACAATTGGCTGCGCGCAAAGGTTATTGCCGGGCAATGAACTCAAACCCGGCGAGGAACCTTGGATGGATTGGGTGACCGATGCGGAAGGAATAGTGGGCGTTGCAGTGTACACTCAGCGGATGAAGAAGCCCTGCATTCTCTCCATAGGCCATCGAGTTGACCAAGCGAGTCTGCTCGCTTTTGCCCGCCTGTGGATGAACGATCAACGCCAACCCGCACCGTTGAGATTGGCGCGCAGTTTTCTGCGCCAACAAGTTTGAAAACTAAGGAGTAATCTCATGCCTCGTTTTCTAATGCGTCTTCTGATCAATGCGGTCGCTTTATACGTAGCGATCCGCATTGTGCCGGGGATTCACCCGCAAACTACGGGATGGCTGGCAATCCTGATCCTCGCCTTGATCTTTGGTGTGGTTAACGCCTTTTTTGGACCCCTGTTGAAAATTTTGACCTGTCCCTTGATCCTCCTGACATTGGGCTTGTTTACCCTGCTGATCAACACGTTCTTGTTCTGGCTTTCCGGTCGAATTGGCGATATTTTTGGCGTGGGTTTCACTGTGGATGGTTTCTGGCCAGCTTTTTTTGGCTCGTTGGTCGTCTCGATCGTGTCTGTGGCGCTTAGCTTGTTCCTGCGGGACGATCGCCCCCAGGGTTCGCATCCCAGACGTCAACGGAGGTGAGCTTGGGTTGGGAATTCAGGTTGGTCATTGCGACCAGCGCAGGGAGGCACGGGCTGAAGCCCATGTTTCGGCAATCTGCTTGGTGGTGTTTCTCCACCGTAGTAGCGTAAGCTTTAGCTTGCGCAGGGAGGCACGGGCTGAAAGCCCATGTTACGACAATCTTTTTGAAGTTGGCGTAGAGTTTTTCAATCCTCTAATCGCTTTGTCCCTTTCTTGCGGATTGGATGTGCTTGAACGGTTCCCTCACCCCCAACCCTTCTCCCCTCTCCCGATGGGAGAAGGGTTGGGGCGCTGCCCTGAGCACCGCACTGAGCTTGTCGAAGTGCTGGTAGGTTGAGCTTGTGCTGAGCTTGTCGAAGGGATGAGGGCGGTTTCGACAAGCTCAACCCAACGGGTTTCGATACGCTCCACTGCGTTCCGCTACTCAACCCGCGGGGTTGCGCGGGTCGAGTAGGGCGACAGCCCGTACCGAGACCCAATCGCTGCTCCCCGCGCCTGCTGGGAGGGACTAGAGCGTTGCCCTGAGCACCGCACTGAGCTGGTAGGTTGAGCCTGTTGAAACCTTGTCGAAGTGCTTGTCGAAGGGATGAGCACAAGGGTTGCTCCTAAGCGGAGCTTGCTATTCCGAAAAGAACCTCACTTTAAATTTTTGAAAAGCCCTACTTTGCTCAAAGGGACATGACGAGGAAAGAATACTGTGGATTAAGGATTGATGAATTTTTGCCTTTTCGATTGACTTTCTGTTTAATACCGTATATACTGATCCTGAATGAAGGTATCGCGCAGAGCGTTATTGGAAAAAGTTACTTGGTCAAGAAAAGCACGCGTGGCTCCGCGTGCTTTTGCTCATTTTTTTGCCAGAGGAAAGGAGTAAAAAATGATGGATTATGGGATGATCGGGAAGATCGAAAAGGCTAAGCGGTATGCGGAACAGCGCAACCGCATACGATTCGAAGCCCTGACCGTCACGTTTGAAGGTGAGAACAACCCTCACACGGTTCATTTGCAAGAGGGTGTTTGGCGTTGTGATTGCGACTTTTTTCAATCACGCGGGCGATGTAGTCACACGATGGCGCTTGAGATGATCTTGGAAGGTATGTTACCGCAATCGGTATTCGAAAACTAATTGCAATTTCATCGCCTCCTCCTCGCGGGGAGGCGCTCTCTTCTACAGTGGGGGTACAGCAATCTCAGATGTCGTTCTAACCAAATAAGAGTATTTATCTGCGCTCCGCTGAGAGAATTTGCCCAAATGTATTCACCTGCAGCAGCCATTGGCTCTGTGGCGTGCATTGGCGGTAAAAGGTTTCATCGGTTGTGGTATGATGATAGAGATCGATTTGCATGGAAGTTGGCTGAAGCCGACTTTTGGGCAGCCCGCACGCATCTGTTGTTATCAGGCAGGTCCAATGAAACGGAGCAAATCAATCTGGATATGGCATAATGAGGGAAGAACTGAGGCGGAGATATAGCGATGTCAAAACGTTTCCAGACCAAGCTAGCCACTGAGCAGTGCCACAAGTTGGAGCAAGTGCGATATATTGATCCATGACCATAGATACGCAAGCAAGCAGCCGCTACTCTCAAGCTGCCACTGGGCAAAAGAAACAATCTCTCTAGCGTTTTTAGCCAGTCTCGGTTATAATCGAAATATCTTTCATTAACCTTTTGTTTGGTAAAGTGTTCTTTGAGCTCTCTCCACGGGGAAAAGATGTTTGAAACTATGTCGGGCCAAGCAAAAGAACCCCTCTTCTATGCTTTCGAGAAACTCCCGCTTGCGGTTTTGGTCACCAACCTCGACGGCAATGTTGTGTATGCCAATCTGCGCTTCAACGAACTATTTGGCGGGGAAATAACAAATCGGGAAAACAATCAGATAACTGTTTTGGGCGCCGATACCCAAGATTATGTTCAACTTCTTCAGGCATTGCAGCAGAATGGGGTCATCTCTGACTACAAACTGCGCACCCGCAGCAGGGATAACAACCCGCTGTGGGTATCGATCTCTGCGCAAAGGTTTGAGTACAGGCAGGAGACCCTCATCTTTTGGCTCATCCATAACATCACCGATTACCGACGGAATGAGGAGTTTCTCGCTCAGCAGTTAGAGCGCCTGCACATCCTATATGAGATTGAGCAGGTCATTATTAGCAGCTTGGATTTACAAAAGGTTCTGAAAATGCTTGTGCGGCAGATTACAGGCCGATTGGGTTTAGATGCAGCCGCTATTTTGCTCTTCGACCCGCAACGACAGTGGCTCAGTTTTGCCGCTCGTCAGGGTTTCCAAACCAATGCTCTCAAGTATACTAAACTGGAGCTCGGCGCTGGCTTGGCCGGGCGAGCTGCACAAGAGCGCAAAACGGTTTATATCCCTGATCTGACGACCCTGAGAGACAATCCCTCCCTTTCCCGTTCAATCGCAAAGGAAGGCTTTGTCTCTTATATTGGCGTGCCGCTCATCGCAAAAGAGCAGTTGGTCGGCGTAATGGAAATCTTCCATCGTTCTGCGCTGACATCCGCCGAAAGGTGGCTCACTTTCCTAGAAACGCTGGCAGGGCAAGCTGCCCTGGCAATTTATAACGCTCACTTGATGGAAATCACCCAAAATCAATTGAAAGAGACCCAAGCGCTCTACCATATCAATAAAAAGTTGATAGCTTCCCTCGATGCGGGTGAACTCCTGCAAGAGGTGGTAGAGCTACTTCAGCAGAGTTTTGGATATTCTCACATTCATATCTTTGTTCAAGACCCGCAAAGTGGAGACTTTATCCTGCGCGCCGCCAGCGGCCTAGCCGGCAAGGAAATGATGGCGCGAGGTTATCGTCTGGCGGCCGGTGAGGGCGTGGTTGGTTATATTGCAGAAATCGGTGAACCTTTTTTTTCCAATGACGTAGAGAGTCTCATTGCCTTCAAGCGGCCACCGCTTGTGCCGGAAACCCGATCCGAGCTGGCCGTCCCAATCCGCGCCGGGGAAGATTTTCTTGGGCTAATCGACATTCACCAAGCTCCACCCCGACAGCTCTCTAATCACGATTTACAATTGGTCAGCGCCGTAGCCGATCAACTGGCAATCGCCTTGCAAAAAGCCGCGCTTTATGCAGACTTACAAGCTGCCCTTGAAGAAGAAAAATCCATGCGCCAACAACTCGTCCAAAGCGAACGGTTAGCTCTGATTGGACGGCTGCTGGCTTCCATTTCACACGAATTAAATAACCCACTGCAAGCCATTCAGAATGCTCTCTTCTTGATCAAAAAAGAAGCGAACCTTTCCGAACAGACACGGCAAGATTTACAAATTATCCTCTCCGAAACAGAACGCATGGCTGCGCTAATCCAACGTCTGCGCATCTCTTATCGCCCGCCCCTTTCAGAAGAATTCCAGCCCGTACAACTTAATGATATTGTCGAAGATGTGCATGCTTTGATTGCCACTCACCTCCGCCAAAATGAAATTGCTTTTGAATTTCATCTTGCCCCCGACCTACCACCCGTGCGCGGCATCCCCGACCAACTGCGTCAAGTCATCCTCAATCTGCTCATCAACGCAGTGCAGGCCATCTCCCGTAACGGGCGTTTGATTGTTTCGACAGAAGCGCTCGAAAGCGGTGAGGTTATGCTTGCGGTCTCTGATAACGGTAGTGGAATTGAGCCCGCTCTTCTTCCACACATCTTTGATGCCTTTATAACAAGTAAGGAAGATGGCAGCGGGCTGGGTTTGACGATCACCCGTGATATTGTCTATCACCATCAAGGACGCATTCAAGCCGAAAACAACCCAGATGGCGGGGCAACTTTCAGAGTCTGGTTGCCCGTTTTCCGGCAGGAGGAGAGGTGAGCCGCAATCGCCACATTCTGATCGTGGACGATGAGGCTGACCTGCGACAAACGCTAGCGCGCATTCTACAAAGCGCTGGCTACGAGGTTACCACTGCCGAAAACGGTCGCGTGGCGCTTTCTATCCTCAATAACGCAACCCTCGACCTGGTCTACCTCGACATTCGCATGCCCGATATAGATGGGTTAGAAGTCTTGAAAATCATCCACACCCATCAGCCACACCTTCCTGTTATTCTGTTTACTGCACGGCCTGATATCCAATCGGCTTTGGACGCTCTCCGTTTTGGGGCTACCGACTATCTCTTAAAACCGCTTCGCCCCGAAGCAGTGCTTGAAAGAACGCAGCAGGTGCTCCTTCATCAGGAAAAAGAGCAGCGTAAACGCGAAATCCGAGCGCAAATTGAAGCGCTGCAAAGCGAGCTAAGAAAATTGGAAGCCGATAACGCTACTCCAATTGCCGACATTGCGTTCGAGAGCCGTTACCTCTTTCGCCCCCCTTTCAAGTTTGATCTGATTGCTCGCCGCCTGACCGTAAACGGTTGCGCAGTCGACTTGTCGCCTACCTCCTTTGACTATTTGCTCGTCTTGGCGCGACATGCCCCGCACCTTGTTGACTACCAAACCCTGGTCACCGAAGCGCAAGGATATGCAGTCAATGCGCGTGAAGCACGGGAACTGGCGAAATGGCACATTCATCACATCCGTCAGGCAATCGAGCCGAACCCAGATCATCCCATATACCTCCTCAACGTCCGCGGCGTCGGATACAGGCTGGTATGCGAATAGGCTGCGCTTCTATCGGGAAACACCCATAGAGATTGTCTCAACTTTCACCAACTATAACCCCCTCATCGCAAACTGAAAAAGGAGCGAGTCTTCTGCCATAATGTATGTATGGATTATCGATACAATCCTTCTGCTATATCCTCCATCCGCATACTGATTGTGGATGATCATCCAAACACGGCACATACATTGGCCCGCGCTCTTGCGCAACTGGGATCGAAAGTAGAGGTGCTCTCTGCCACCAGCGGGCATGAAGCCCTTCAACTCGTACAAGGCCGCTCGGTAGATATCCTGATCACCGACATGGTTATGCCGCAAATGAACGGCCTTGAACTGATTGAAAACCTGCAGAATCATTCAGGCAGAAAACCAAGGCACATCATCCTGATTACGGCTTACGATATATCGGGGGTAAGGGAGTCAGCACAGCGTATGGACGTCAACGACATCATCGTCAAACCTGTCAACCCTGAACACCTCTACGAGATGGTTGAAAACCTCGTCAACAACTGGTGTCCACCGAAATCTCCTCCACCAGAACAGTCAAGCGCCAAACTCTATAAGATTCTTATCGCCGATGACCGTCCAGATAACGTTCTCCTGCTTTCGCGTTACATGGAAAACGAAGGTTATGCGTACATCACTGCTGGCGATGGCGTAGAAGCCCTAGACAAAATTCGCGCCGAACTCCCCGATCTAGTGTTGCTGGACGTGAGCATGCCCCGCAAGGACGGTTTTGAAGTGCTACGCGAGATGCGCGCCGATGCGGCTCTCCCGTATATCCCGGTAATTATTCTCACGGCAGCCCGCGTTGACCCTATGGACGTCCAAGCTGGCTTTAGTTTGGGCGCCGACGATTACGTGACCAAACCATTCGACCGCAACGACTTATTGGTACGCATTCGGACCAAGTTGCTGGAACAAAACCTCCAACCCCCTTGAACCGAGGTTGGAATTGGGCTTTCTTTGCATGGACACTCAGAACCTGAAATTGTTGGCTCAATTGCTACGACAACCATTCTTAACAAATGGCATGCAAAAAAATAGGAAAGTCAATGATCGTAGGTTGTGGTTGCAAGACGTACTAAAAAGAGGATTTGTCTTATGAAAATAGAATACCTCTCCAAAGTGTTTTTGCCCCTTTTATTGATCGTCAGTTTACTATTGGCGGTCACCGCTTGTACCCCAACACCCGCTTCTAAGGCGGACGAAGTTTCTGTTCGTCTCAAGTGGGTACATCAAACGCAATTTGCCGGCATATACATGGCAGAAAATGAAGGATATTACGCTGCAGAAAATCTCAAAGTCACAATTGAACCGGTCGACTACGAACAAATGCTCAGTTCTGAAAAAGTTGCAGAAGGCAAAAACACGTTTGGGATTGGCAGCGCTGATGAGGTGTTGGTAGCGAGGTCTCAAGGATTGCCTGTTCGGGCTATTGCAGTGATTTATCGCATTAACCCACTGATTTACATGTCCTTAGGTGACACACAACTGCTTAAGCCTCAGGATTTGATTGGCAAAAAATTGCTTATTAGTGAAGGGCAAAGCACATATCTCCTAAATGCTTTGCTAAAGTTTACCCAAATTGATCCCAATCAATTGGACATTAAACGCTCACCAACGTTTGACCCGATGGAGTGTCTAAAACTAGCGGATGTTTGCGATGCCTATTCTACCAGCGGCCTGGTTTCAGCCAAGTTATTAGGATTAAAGGCTTGGGCAATTTGGCCAAGCGATTATGGGATACCCTTTTATGCAGATGTTTTATTTACCACGGAGAAAATGATCGCTGAACAGCCTGATGTTGTAGAGCGATTTTTGCGTGCAACCCTTCTGGGTTGGCAAGCTGCAATTCAAAATCCTACAAAGGCTACAGAAGTTACGTTAAAGTATATCACAGAGGGGGATCCGGAATTTCAGCGAGGCATGTTAGAGGCTTCTATCCCACTGATTGATACGGGGGATTTACCTATCGGTGTCATGCAACCCGAAATATGGCAGCAAATGTACACGATTCTCGTTGAGCAAGGGGTGATTTCAACTCCCTTTGACGTTTCAACCGCCTATACGATGGAATTTACGGAGAAACTCAAGTAAAAATGAAAACTAGAACCCGCTCTTCCTTTCGTTTTTCGCTAGCGAATCGCTTTTTGCTATTCGCAATTGCTTTAGCTATTCTTCCTGCCATGATCGTAGGGCTCGTCAGTCTGCGGTTGAGCGCACAAAACCTGCAAAACGAGGCCTTTCGCGTTTTAGGCGAGCGCGCAAATTTGGAAAGGATTCAAATTCGAGATTGGCTAAACAACAAACAAAGTCTGCTTGAGCTTACGGTTGCTTCTCTGCATATAACACAGACAATAGAAAATATCCTTGCCTCTGGCAGTAGGGCGCCAGAAGTTGAAAAACAACTCCTGCGCAGGCATTGGCAACAATTGCTTACCTCGACCGGCTTTTCCCAGCTTATGCTGTTAGATGAACAGGGCACGGTGATCGTCTCTTCAGAAAATACCGAAGAAGGAAAAATTCTCAAGCAACAAACTTTCTTTAAGGAGGGTTTGAATTCGAGATATATTTCGCCACCCTATTATGACATTAAGTCCGATGCGTATCGAATCGCGTTCGCACAGCCAGTTGAAAATACCACAAAAACTTCTCGCGGAGTCTTAGTTGGAATTGTTGAATTTTCACAGTTGGGGCAATTGCTCTTTAGTGAAAGAACACTGGGTGAAACGGGTGAAGTTTATATTGTCGGTGGCAATTTTGCAGCTCTAACTCCCCTTTTGTTCGCCGAGACGAGTGCAGGTGGGCGGATTTATGTTCGCACTCAAGGATCGCTTACAGCAATTCAACAAAAAACCGATGGCACTGCCATATATGAAGATTATCGCGGACAGCGGGTTGTCGGTGTTTATCGTTGGTTGCCAGACTTGCAAGTTGCTTTGCTTGCCGAAGTGGATCAAAACGAGGCATTAGCTAACCTAAATGCCTTTGTGCGGTCGAGTTTGTTCATCTTGGGTATAACGCTTGCAATTGCAGTAGCTGTGGCAGGGTTGGTTACGCGCAGTGTTTCACAACCAATTATCCAACTTGCAGCCTCGGCGCAGGCACTTGCAGGTGGTGACTTATCCCAACGAACGAATATGCGGCGAGCGGACGAGATCGGTGCGCTCTCGAAGGCTTTTGACGAGATGGCAGAACGCCTCTCTGGCTTAATCGGCACCCTGGAGCAACGCGTCGCCGAGCGCACCAAAGCACTAACAACTTCTGCCGAAGTCAGTCGCCGTCTCTCGTCTATTCTCGATCAGCGCCAATTGGTCATTGAAGTGGTCGAAGCCTTGCGCTCTGCCTTCAACTACTATCATGCCCACATTTATCTCTTTGACGAAGCCGGCGAAAACTTGGTCATGGTGGGCGGTACGGGCGAAGCCGGCAAAGCCTTGCTCGAACGCGGTCACAAACTCCCCCGCGGCCGCGGCTTGGTCGGCCGCGCCGCCGAGACCAAGCAGAGAGTGCTCGTCCCCGAAACCTCCCGCGACCCCAACTGGCTGCCCAACCCGCTTCTGCCCGAAACCAAAGCTGAAGTCGCTGTGCCGATCATGGTCGGCGAGCAGGTCTTAGGTGTGTTGGATGTGCAGAACAACGTCGCCAACAGCCTGACAGAGCAAGATGCCGAACTCATCGCTTCCATCGCTAATCAGGTTGGCATTGCCCTCCAAAATATCCGCCAGTATCAAACCTTTCAGCGCCTCGCGCTCGCTGTCGAGCAGGCTGTGGATGGCATTGCCATCGCCTCGGTGGACGGTATCATCGAATTTGCCAACCCCGCTTGGGCGGAGATGCATGGCTATGAGAACGCCCAAGAATTGATTGGGCAACATCTAAGCATCTTTCACACCGAAGCGCAACTAGCTAAGGAAGTGGCGCCCTTCAATGAAATCGTCTTAGCAAAAGGCGAAAACCAAGCTGAGATTGGGCATAAACGCAAGGACGGCTCAACCTTCCTGACCTGGATGAGCGTCCGCACCCTGCGGGATAACCAGGGTAACCCGATCGCCTTAGTCGCCTCAGCTCAGGATATTACCGAGCGGAAACGCGCGGAAGAACTCACCCGT
>CALFWB010000074.1 GCA_937928795.1 uncultured Anaerolineales bacterium | reverse complement strand
AAGGCGCAACTCTCCTTCTGGCAGAAGGAATGGAAAGGCGCCGCCGGACTGGCGGAGGATGTGCGCTACTACGGCAAGTGGATGCGTGACGAGGCGGAAAAACGGATTGGACACCTTTACCCCAAATACAAGATCACTCAGGAATTGCTGGACCGGCGCCCAGACCTGAAAGCCCAGGGCTTCAAGCCCGGCGACCAACTGACCGTGATTGTCTGGTTATGGGCATGCACCGTAAACTAGAGATTCTTGCCACGGGGAGTCAAAGGCAGGCCGAACTTGCGAGGTGTCCAACCTCTTTTGTATTGACACATGATATACTCTGGCGGTAGAACAAACTTGCAAGGTAATCCTATCAGATAACGTATCGACTCAAGATTTCCGGGGTTTCATATTATTGAAACCCCGTGAGCAAAACGGGTGTTTCAAGTGGAAGAATATCGAGAAGAGGAAATCTTAGCTTTAGCAGCCTCTGGTGATGAGGAAGCTTTTGCATGGCTTTACCAGAAATATGTGGCGCGAATTTATAACTATGTCTATTTTCGCACAGGCAATTCTGCGGATGCGGAAGATTTGACGGCTAAGGTGTTTATGCGGGCAATGCGGCATATTCGTAATTACCGAGATTTGGGATTGCCGTTTTCTGCATGGTTGTACCGAATTGCCCATAATTTGGTAGCGAATTGGCATCGGGACAACGGTAGGAAGAAAGAGATCCCATTGGATGACACAATTCCCTTACCGGTATTGAGCAAGCATCCGGAGAGTGAGGTTGTGCGGCGCGAAGAGACTGAAAAACTTCTCCGAATTATCCGTAAGTTGCCTCCTGAAAGGCAACAATTGATTATTTTAAAGTTTGTTGAGCAACTATCCAATGCGGAAATCGGTGAAATCATGGGAAAAAGTGAGGGGGCGATCAAGAGCCTGTATCATCGCACCTTGCTTTCCCTGAGAAAAGAATACGAACGTTATTTTGACGAGCAGATGGATGATGTCTAAATTAAAAACGCGTATGCCAGACAAAGCTCCTTCAATTACCTCGAAACCTGATCCCAAAGAGAGCGACTTCTCTTTGGAAAACACCCTTCGAGAATTTTTGCATCCCGTAAAGCCAAGGAATGAGTTTGTCAATAGCCTTCAAGGAAAACTAGAAGAAGAGATTCTGCCGATCCAAAAGAAAAGAGTTGTTCCTCTTTACACTTTCGTTGAGGTTTTCCTCCGCACCATTGCTCTATTCGTGATCACGGTTCTGACTGTCCGGGCTGTGATGGTGATCATCACCAGTTGGAAATTCATTCGTACTGCTGGTGCCCGTTAGGGGGTAAAATTTTTCCAGTAGGATTTCGCAAAGTTGGTAGGCTTCGTTGATTAGGTCGATGTGTTCTGGAAAAGTGAAATCTTCATTGACTTTTTGCACAAGGTGAGCCAGAACTTCTTGGGCAGGGTGGTCAGGCGGCAAATGGTTTTGAAGCCAGCGAAAATTTTGCATTGCATTGCGGAAGGGTTGGTAGCCAAGCCTTTGAAGATATTCTTGAGCAATGGCATTTGCTGCTCGGCGAGCACAAACGCGGGCTTTGGCTTCAAGCTTGCGTTGGCGGGCTTGGTTTGCTTGTTCGATCTCTTGATGAAAGACTTGTTCCCACTTCAATTTTGCCTCCGTCTGGAGAATTCATGCGCGACTTGAGAAAATATGCTCAACAAACAACCTTACGCTTGGTTTTCGGGGGATTATTGGTTATTGTAATTGTAGCAGAAATTTTGATCGCAATTTTTTATGGGCGAGAAGCAGCACTGGCAGGAGCATTCTGTATTCTCCTCGGTTTGCTACCTCTTTTCCTCATTTGGTTATTGCTATGGGGTTTAGAATGGATTGTTAGACGCACGGAGAAATAGAATAATAGGACAAGGTCGCAATGTAGCGGCCTTGTTCTCGCAAAAGTAGGTGATGTAAGTTTACCTTTAGTGAATTAGTAGTGATCGTGACGGCAAGTTTGGGGCAATGGATGCTTGGTGAAGTTGTTCGCGAACATAAGAAAAGATCGTTGATAGCGGGCGATGGCGTGGGCAAACTTGCTCGCACATCCCACAACCGGCACAAGATTCAGCCCATCGAACGATTTCTTCCATCAAGTATTCGCCCGATTCGGAGCGAATTGGCATCTGGATTGCACATAATGGACAAACCTGCATACATTTCTGACAATCCCCGCATTCAGCAAAAGTTTCCACAAATTGCTCAAAGCTTGTGGGGAAAAGATCGGCCATCCCCTGGCGGATCCTTTCGCTGACACGGTGATTTCTCTCAATGACTTTGGCTAGTGTCAACGAGCGGTGATTCATTAAGTGTTGATCCGCTCTCATGATGCCTAGTCCATTACTGGTTAATAAACCTTCAAGTTCTTTTTCTTTGAAAGTCAGCAAGATATATTGCCGAATCGGGAGACCGATGACTCCAATATTAACGTGAGCATCTCCGCCGGCTGGGGATTGGCAGACCTGGCATGCGGCTCGAAAACGATAAGGGACGATTCCGCCGTGTTTGGCAAATTGGATGGACTCTTGGGTTAATTGGTCGATTGACCCCTTTCTTTGTGTTCGCCAATTGTAATCTTCGAGAGGATAAGTTCCCAAACAGTCAAACGAAATGGTCAGTAACCCCTCAGTGCTTAGTCGAAAGTTCTTTTCCAGCCCTTGCAGTGCGCGCAGCTCGCAAGGTCTCAATACTGCTCCGATTTTTTGTTTATTTCCAAAAGAGCTTAGCAGATTCGGAATAAAACGGGCCGTGTTGGAGGTCATCAGAGGCTTGAATGGATTAAAGGATTCAAGCTCGTCGGGCGAGTTTAGCAAAGAGGGAGATTGCTTGATCTCTGCCGAATCGTCGGTTGGAGTAAGGACAACCTCTAGTTTTGCATTGCGCCAAATCGTTTTGAGGAGTTGACGGATTGTCCCTAAAGGATCGCCGTGGGTTTCAACCATTAAGGGGTGAGACATTTTAGACCTCCAAAACATTGGTGTTTTTGAAAAAAGATCGGTAAGGGGTTCTCATTCTCAACTTTTATGTTCTTTCTTGATGGTCACATTCTTTGAGCGATGATTTCGGCAATATCCATGACCTGAATTTGTTCGCCGAGTCCTTTTGAACGGATCGCATCGTCAAACATGTTTAGGCAGTAGGGGCAAGCGGTTGCCACGCAGTTTGCTTTGACGTCCATTACTTCCTCCAAACGCCGGTGATTGATGCGGGTTTCGGCGTCTGTTTCGAGCCACATTTGTCCACCACCGCCGCCGCAGCAAAAGCTGTTTTCGTAGCGCCGAGCGAGTTCAATGGTGTTGACTTGGGCGTTCTTCAGCAATTGACGAGGTTGGGCGTAAATGTCGTTGTAGCGCCCCAAGTAACAAGAATCGTGATAAGCCACTTTTTCGAGAGCTGATTTACCATTAGGAGAAATCTTTTCCCAAGGAAGATTGAGTTCTGCCAAGAATTCGGTATAGTGTTGAACTCGGTAATCCCCGCCGAACTGTGGGTATTCGTTCTTGAGGGTATTAAAGCAATGTGGGCATTGTGTGACGATTCGATTGAACTTAACTTTGCTCAGGGTCTCGATATTTTGCTGCGCAAACACTTGGAATAAATACTCATGTCCCATACGTCGCGCTGTTTCCCCGCAACAAGTTTCATCTACACCTAGAGTTGCGAAATCAACCCCAGCTTTTTGCAGGATGTGAACAAAGGATCGAGCGACTTTCTTGTTGCGATCGTCATAAGCGAAAGCACACCCGAGGAAAAGCAGAACATCGGTTTCCTCACCGGGTGCTAATTCACGGATGTTAAGCCCTTCTGCCCAGGCAGAGCGGTCTGCGGCGGGCATTCCCCACGGGTTGCCTTGTCTTTCTAGATTGCGCATGACATCACTGACTGATTTTTGAACATTACCAGTCGTCAACACCTGATAGCGACGCAGATCAATAACCTCATCAATAGGGTTGACAAAAGTAGGGCATTTCTTTAGACAGGCGCCACAGGTTGTGCAATACCACGGAAAATCTTCTGCGAGGACCTCGCCAAGCAACTCATGAGTGCCATTTCCGTTGCCATAAATCAATGTCTGCTGCATGGCTGATCGCAGGGTCTGAATTAAGGTTTTAGGTGAGTATGGCATACCACTAACGGTTGCAGGACAGGCTTCCTCACAGCGCCCACAACGCACACAAGTCTCAAACATCAGGAGTTGGGAGGAGGCAAACTGCTCCACACTGCCAACCCCTAGGATTTCGGCTTCTTCAATATTTTCAATCTTCGTTAGCTCACCAGCCTTTTTGCGCGGGTGCGAGAAAACGTTCAGCGGTGCAAGGACAAGATGGCGTAATTTTGTGAACGGGATTGTGGCGGCAAAGGTTAATCCCAAGCCAACATGAACCCAAAAAAAGGCGTCATGCAATGTCGCAGCAAATGAAGGAGTTACGCCGACGGCCATCAGGAGTTTTGCCCAGAGGTTTCCAAACGGTGACCAGTTAGCCCAGTGGACTGGATTGGCGATAAGGCGAAAAGCTTCGGTAGTAAAGCCGGCTAGTGGGATGAGAGTCAAAATGACGAGGGCATAGACATCATCCCATTGAGTATCTAGACTTTTGGGTTTCCAGATAAAGCGGCGGAGGGCAGCCATGACAACCCCGAGAAGGATTAACAAGCCTGCAACGTCCATGATCAGCTCGTACCATAGATAAGCTACATTGCGGGGAAAATTGGACAGTTCAAAGGGGGTGAACAATTTCATTTGCATCAAGTTAATTGCTGTCCCAATTACCTGAATGGTGACACCCCAAAAAATAAAGCCATGCATCACCCCAGCATAAGCTTTTTTGTAGATGCGGACCTGTATAATCGCATCGATAAACAGATCGCGGAAATTGATCTGGTGAGCCTTGAGCCAATTTCTGATACGTACCAACCAGTTTGATACGGTAGTTGAATTTGTAGAGGAAAAGGTTTCGGTTGTCATTGCTCGTTGCCTCCAATATAAACTTCACCATTAATAACGTTTACAGCGTAGGACTTCAGAGGGATGGATGTTGGACCGTGAATTACATGACCATCAACCGGATCAAAGGCTGCGTCGTGACACGGGCAAACAAAGGCGTTTTGATCTTTTTCCCATTTGACAAGACAAGCAAAATGGGTGCAAACTGCGGAGTAAGCCTTCAAACCTTCTGGCGTGTTTACAACGAGCGCAGGGTAACGACCAAAGCTGACTGCCTTGCTTTCGTTGAGAGGGATTTCGTCTTCTTTGCCTACCAAAACTGGCTCAGAGGGTTCTTCTTCTAGTTTTGGCGGATAAAAATAGGCGACAATTGGAGCGGTCAAAGCCGCCAAGCCCGTAACGGCTAAAAGCCGATTGAGCAATTTTACAAATTCGCGGCGGGTGATCTCCTTGTCCATGTTAACTAATTCCTCCCCAAATGGTTAGGGCAATTAGGACTAACATTCCGATGGCGACAACGATTGCCCGAATTTTTGTTGGTTTCAGATTGGTTTCCTTTTTGCGGTCCAAAAAGGGCCAAATCGCCAAGATTGCGACACCGATAATTGGGATCATGACGCCTGTGGTTTTAGGAATAAACTTTAGAAGTTGATACAACCCAAGAAAGTACCACTCTGGCTTAACATGAGCTGGGGTGTTGAAGGGATCAGCCGGTTCTTCTAGTCCCACTGGCTTGATCAAACCAATAGCTCCGATGATCACGGCGATGGCAATGATCCCGATCATGACCCGAAACTCGCGCATGAATTGGTCTGGGAAGAAGGGGATAGTTTCTTCTTGGTCAACTTGTTCATGAGGCATAGGTCACTCCTTCTTTGGTCTAGAGGGGTCGCATTACGCCTTGACGACGCACCATCAGGAAGTGGGCAAACATAAAGGATACCGTAAGGATCGGGATGCCGATAACGTGTAAAGCGTAAAAGCGGCTGAGGGTTTCACCGGAGACATCCCATCCAACGCGGAGAAAAACTAGGGCGAGGTTTCCAATGATTGGGACGGCGCCGGCAATTTCTGAGCCAACCGTGGTTGCCCAAAAGGCGCGTTGGTCCCATGGGAGCAAGTAGCCGGTAAAGCCGAAGGCTAAGGTGAGCACGAGCAGCATAACACCGCTGACCCAGTTCATTTCGCGCGGATTTTTATAAGCGCCCATGATAAACACTCGTAACATGTGGGCAGTGCACATGAGGATCATTCCATTAGCTGCCCAATGATGAATGGCGCGGATGGCTGCTCCAAAGCGGACTTGGGTTTCAATGAACTGGATGCTTGCATAAGCAGCTTCGGGAGTCGGTTTATAATAAAAGGCTAGCATAATACCGGTTACTCCCTGCACGACAAAGAGAAATGCGGTGATCCCTCCGAGGCAATAAAACCAACGCAGCGCATATTTGGGGACTGGCTTTTTCAGAACTTTTGAGAGCGGCTCAGAAATTTCATAGCGTTCGTCAACCCATTCAACAGTTCGGTTGGTGAGTGGTTTCCAAGTTTTGCGATTGAGGATCACGCTACCCGTCCGATACATCCCAAAGGCAAAGATCAAGCCCATTGTGCCAAAAATTGCCCAGCGAGCGAGAGGAGTCCACAAATTTTTGTTTTCGCCAGTAATATGACAATGAAGACATGGATCTTGTTTTGGGGGGGGTAACGTGACGGAAATGGTGCTTGGTGGATTGAGACTGCCCCGCAGAATCGACTCAATGGCAGTTAGAGATGAGAGTTCACTAGAAGGCGAGGCTGCGTTTTGGTCGGGTGGTGGGCTCTGGTTGGCTAAAACGTGAATCGTCAGCGTTGCAAGCAAGATCGTTGTTATGATTAAGCTAAGTATCCATATTCGATGCAGCGAGTGGCGGGTGGTTGCTCTTCCAAGATTTTTTTTCATACTTCACCTCTGGAAAGCAGGATCAATTCAACTCCACTATGAGAATAGCAGGGATTTAAGACCTTGTCATCCAGTAAAAACCTGAATTTTCTCAGGTGGAGACCTTAATTCTGAGCGAGGAAATGGATTAAGCTTTTGCGTTCAGAGGGGTGTTCTGGTCTAATGAGGTTTTGTCAGATGTCGATGATCTTCTTTTGGATGGCATATTTGATTAACTCCCCCCGGTCATGAAGATCGAGTTTTTTCATCAGGTTTAGGCGATGGGCCTGAACGGTCTTGATGGAGATAGAGAGGATATCGGCAATTTGTTTGTTGGTGTAACCCTCTGCAATCAGTTGTAAGATTTGTCGTTCACGGTCTGTCAAGCCATCTGAGGAGTCTTGGGTGGATAAATCGCCCCAACGGAGGTAATCGGTCACGATTAAGCGGGTGATCGCCGGCGATAGGACAACTTCGCCCTTGTGTACTGATCGAATAGCTCCCAAAAGCTCTCGCGCTGCAGCGTCCTTTAAGATATATCCCATTGCTCCTGTCGCAAGCACCTGACGAATATATTCTTCGTTTTCATGCATGGTTAAGATCAAGATTTTAGCATTGGGGTTGTTTTTACGGATTTGACGAGTTGCCTCAAGACCGTTGAGCAACGGCATAGCAAGGTCCATCAAGATAACATCTGGTTTGAGCGAGTCGGCTAGTTTTACGACGCTAATTCCATCTTCTGCTTCGCCAACGACCTCCAAATCGGGTTCATCTTCAATGAGGGAGCGGATACCTTCGCGTAAAATGGTGTGATCGTCGGCAAGTAAGATGCGAATTTTCATCTACTCCTACTCCCTTTGTGTAGGATATGGTGGGGTATCTCGATAGAGATCATTGTACCACCCCGCTCAACTGACGACTTAATGGAAAGTTTGGCTTGAATGTTCTCGGCGCGTTCTTTCATCCCAAGCAAACCCCATCTTTGGTGGATGAGGGCTTGGTGTTCATAATCTTTGCTATCAAAGCCAATTCCGTTATCCTGGATAATCAATGATAAGCCCTGCTGGTCGTAGCGAAGCGATATGTGAGTTTCTGTAGCCCGAGCGTGCTTTACGATGTTGTGAATTGCTTCTTGAGTAATGCGAAAGAGGGAAGTGCTGATCCAGTCCGGTAGCTGTGGAAAGTCTTCTGGAGCGTCGAATTCAAAGCGGATGCCTGCCTCTTCTAGTCTGCTACGGCCGTACCAACGGATGGCTGGGATTAATCCTAAATCGTCTAAGATCGAAGGGCGCAAATCGAAGATAATTTTTCGCAATTCACCTAATGTATTGGCTGCTAAGATGCGGCAAGAGGAGATTTTTTCTCTTAAGTCAGGAAGTTGATCGGTCAAGCGATTTTCTATCCTTTCGAGATTGAACACCAGCGAGGAAAGTGCTTGTCCCGTGTCATCGTGCAGAGATTGAGCAATTCTTTTTCGTTCTTCCTCTTGGGCGTGAATTGCCTGCTGAGAGAGAGCTTGTAATTCCATATTGCGTTGTTGAATTTTGGCAACAAGCATTTTTAAGACAGAGACCAATTGTGCAATATCAGGATCGGAATGATCGAAATTGACCTCCGCAACGTCGGGGTTTTGCTGAAGTTTATTGACCAGATGTCTCAGATCATAAAGGGGCTTGAGCGCCGAGCGCAAAATTAATGCATTCAAGCTAACGCTCAGCAGCGTACCTGCTGATGCAAAAAGCAGGATGAGAATTGGATCGGCAGCCAGGTAGGTCAAGTTGCGAGTGATGAGGGTTCCTGCAATTGCCCCAAAGATAATGATGATTGAATTGCCAATAATAATTTTTTGTGAAATTGTTAAGGAAGTTAGACGTTCCAATTTCATTCTATATACCTGATAACCTGTCCTAATATGAGTATAACACACACCGAGATCGGTTTACTCATCTGGCTGTCTTGAGGGTAAGATAGATTTATCCCACTCAAATGATGAATAGGGCTTTTCAAGGATTTAATGTTAGGCTCTTTTCGGAACGGCAAGCTCTGCGTACGACAATTCCCTTGCACCCTCACACCTTCATCCCTGGCCCTTCGCCCTCTGGGCGAAGGGAGAAACTTCCCTCTCCCGCTGGATGAGGGGCTGGGGGTGAGGGAATCGTTCAAGCGCGCCAAATCCGCCATAAGGAGGCAAACAGATTGGATTATAGAAAAGCCCTACTCGATGAATTGTGTCCACGCAAAAGTTGTAGGACAACTCAATGAGTTGTCCTACAAAGCGATGTTGCCAACAACTTTTGAGTGCACACGACGAACTCGTTCAAATCTCTATTCCGTTACTTCAGGATATAATAGATAGAGCTCTTGCGGTGATATTTTCGGATCGATTTGTGTTGATTTTGAGTCATTTTACTGATTTAGGAACTGCGGAGGAAAACGAAAAAATTCTATGAAACTAAGATTGTATGATACCTATACGCGCACCTTGCGTGATTTTGAACCGCTGCGGGATGACTATGTTGGCATGTATGCTTGCGGACCGACGGTTTATGATTATGCCCATATTGGCAACCTGCGAACTTATTTGTTTGAAGATTTTTTGCGCCGCACGCTAGAGTTCAACGGCTATACGGTCAAGCATGTGGTTAATATCACCGATGTTGGCCACTTAACCTCTGACGCCGATACTGGCGAAGACAAAATGGAAAAAGGCGCTCGCAAAGTGGGCAAGAGTGCTTGGGAAATTGCCGAGATGTTTACGCAAGCATTCAAAGAAGACATTCGACGGTTGAACATCAAAGAACCCACGATATGGTGTAGAGCCACCGATCATATCATGGAGCAAATTGATTTCATTGAGTGTATAGAGCGGAAGGGTTTTACCTATCGGACCTCGGATGGAATTTATTTTGACACTTCCAAATTGAGAAATTACGGGTATTTGGCTCGCTTAGATATTGAGGGACTACAAGCAGGTGCGCGAGTCGAGGTTGGCGAGAAGAAACATCCGACCGACTTTGCACTGTGGAAGTTCAGTCCCCAAAACCAAAAACGGCAAATGGAATGGGATAGTCCATGGGGGGTAGGTTTTCCGGGCTGGCATATCGAATGCTCGGCGATGTCTGTTCGCTACCTCGGCGAGTTTTTTGACATCCATTGCGGCGGTGAAGATCATATCAACGTTCACCATACCAATGAGATCGCTCAAACCGAAGCTTGCTATGGGACACGCTTAGCTAACTTTTGGCTTCACGGTCACTTTTTGCAATTAGATGCGGAAAAGATGTCCAAGTCGGCAGGGGAATTCCTGCGCTTACAATCTCTGATCGATCGCGGTTACGATCCGCTTGCCTATCGATTTTTCTGTATGAGTGCTCACTATCGTGCAAAGTTGAACTTTACTTGGGAAAGCTTAGATGGGGCTGCTTATAGCTTAGACCGCCTTCGCAATCTAGTTTACGAGTGGGGAGAGCCGGGCTCACCCAATGAAGAATGGATTGAGCGATTCCGCAATGAAATCAACGACGATTTGAACATGCCTCGCGCAGTAGCGCTCACTTGGGAACTTACCAAAGCGGATTTATCCCCAGCGGATAAAAAAGCTACCCTCTTGGTTTTTGATCAAGTATTAGGATTGGGCTTAGCAGACTGGAAGCCGGTGGAAGAAGTCATTCCCCAAGAGGTGTTGGAGTTAGTGGAAAAGCGACAACAAGCGCGAAAAGTCAAAAACTGGGCCGAGGCGGATGCCTTACGTGCAAAAGTGGGCGAACTAGGCTATGAAATTGAAGATACACCTCAAGGCCCGAAAGTCAAACGAAAGAAGGGATAATCGAGATGAAATTAGCAATCACTGGCAAAGGTGGCGTTGGAAAGACAACCCTAGCTGCATTGCTTGCACAAGCTTATGCGGATAGGGGCCTTCAAGTTTTGGCGGTTGATGCCGATCCAGCTCCCTGTTTGGCTGGAGCTTTAGGCTTTCCGCCAGAGTTGCGTGCAAAATTGCATCCCATCAGCGAGATGGATGACTTGATCGAAGAGCGAACCGGAGCCAAGCCGGGTACGATTGGCGGTTTTTTTACCCTCAACCCGCGGGTGGATGACATTCCAGAACGCTTTAGCGTCGTTCACCGCGGGGTGCGCTTGTTGGAAATGGGTGCGGTGGATACCGGAGGCAGCGGTTGCATTTGCCCTGAAAGCGCCATGCTCAAAACGCTCTTTACCCACCTCTTATTTCGCAAAGATGAGATGTTGATCTTGGATATGTACGCTGGGGTGGAACATCTTGGCCGAGCAACCGTTGATTTCGTAGATGCTATGCTGGTTGTGGTTGAGCCGACGCGGCGTAGTCTGGGCACCGCTTCTCAGATCAAGAAGTTAGCCAATGATATTGGCCTGTTTCGCTTGTGGTTGGTCGGAAATAAGGTGCGGAATCAAGAGGAGGAGCAGTTTCTACGGGAAAATACGCCAGATTTACCTCTTCTGGGAGTTTTATATGCCGATTTAGCCGTCCAGGAAGCCGATCGGCTAGGTATTGCGGTTTATGATTATGTGCCTCAACTGAAACAGAAAGCACACGAGATGGCGGAAAAACTGTTAGAGGTGGTGAGAACCCCTTAACCTTATTATTGGTTGTAACAAGGAGCTTAGCTATGACGACTTTTATTGCCTTAGCAGGTAAAGGTGGTGTGGGAAAAACTACCATTGCCGCTTTAGTTATCAAGTATCTAATTCGGAATCACTTAACTCCTGTGTTGGCTATTGATGCCGATCCAAGCAGCAATTTGAACCTGGTTTTGGGTGTCGAATTAGATTGGACTGTGGGCGACATTCGAGAAGAGATGTTGGAGCAGGTCAAAGAGTCACTGGCGACCAGCGGGGCTGCGATCGGTTCTCTGCCTGGCGGGGTCACCAAGCGGGAGTACCTAGATTATCAAATTCGTTCGGCGATCATTGAGGGTCAAGATTTCGACTTAATCGCCATGGGGCGTTCGGAAGGTCCGGGTTGTTATTGCGCTGTGAATCATAATTTGCGAACGATCATTGATACGATTAGCAAGAATTATCGCTATGTCGTGATTGATAACGAGGCGGGTATGGAGCATCTGAGTCGCCGCACCACCCGGGATGTGGATCATCTGATCATTGTCTCCGATCCAAGCCTCCGCGGTCTGATCGCCGCTCAACGAATTGCGAACTTTCGGCACGAGCTGGATATCCGCATTCATAACGCCTATTTGGTGCTCAATCGGGTTCATGGAGATATTTCGTCCGATTTGCAAGGTTTTATCGCTAAAATGGATATTCCCCTTATCGGTGTTTTTCGTGAGGAGGAGCAATTGTCCGAGTACGACGCTTCAGGGAAACCGCTTATTGAATTAGGAGAAGATTCTCCTTTTTATCTTGAGATAAGCCGCGTCATGGAACAATTAAAAAAATAGCCACCATTGGACGAGCAAAGACCGTCGTATGGTGGCTTTAGATTGCGCTAACAGGGAGAGCTATTCGTAGTAGTGCAGGTTTTGGGCGGCGACAAAGGATAATCCATTTTCTGTGAGGGCTTGAGCGGTGCGGTTGGTGGCATCGAATTTATCTAAAAAGTTTAGCAATAAGTGATCCCAATCACCGGAAGAGATAATCTCACTTTTGTCACGGAAGTAATCTAGGATATCTGAAGGGTGATGGCGCGTCTGTTCAATCTCTGGGTCGCCGCCTTCGTGTTTGGCGCTGATGTTCTTCACTTTGCGAGCTAATTCGATTAGCTCGGCGCGGCGGTTATAGGGTTGGCGAACGATGCTTTTCCACGTTTCGGTAATGTGATGTTCGAAGCGCACAAAATCTTCAAGGTTTAGTTTCTTGCGCACCTGAGCGGTTAACTCAATCGTCTGATTGTTGACTGAGTTACTCCAATTAAACCCTACAAGGGGAGTGCTGCCATCGGCACGGGAGAAAAGCTTGGCACCGATCAGCGTCCAAAGGGCTGCGTAAGGATTGTCGTTACCCACAAAGACGGAGATTTTGAATTCAATATCAACCCCAAGGCGGTGGAGCAAGTAACCAAGCAAGATGGTACCCGAGTTTAGGTTTAGAACTTGGCGGATGCCATAATTCGTGTAGTAGTAAAGATATTCATCAACCCATTTGAGGGCATAATCGTTGGGTTGACCAACGCCACCAAAATATCCTGTGATGGTTTCTGGTCCACCGAGGTGAATATTCGAACCATCGGTGCCTTTGGTATCCAGAGATTCGACATAACTTGCGCCTATGATTTGCATGGCGGCTGCCATTGCCACAAGGTCGCCATCTTCTTCTTGTTCTTTCATTTTTCGCACTCGGATATAGCGCCCGGGCATCAATGATTTTTCCTCGATGGCTTTTTTGGCGATCGTGATCACCCAGGGAAAATATTGGGTTGCGCTAATCTCAAGCGTTACTGCAAAATCATCCGCAAAGGACATCTGATCGGCGCGATCTCCAAGGATCTTGCGTCGATATTCTTGGATATTGACAAAGGCTTTCCGATCGCGTTGATCTTCTAGCCACTTAAGGTCATCGAGATATTGCGGGCAGCGTTGACGGACGAGATCGATGAGGTGCGGAAGGGAAGCAGCTTCTTTCGCTTTCCGGTTAATTTCTGATGGAGTGCCGTATTTGTTCACAACCTCCAGAAATTGTTGGATAATTTCTGTGCCGGGGTCAAGCAAAAGAGCGTTGATCTCCTCTAGTTTTTGGCGGTCAATCTCTAAAAGCTTTCGGATATCTTCGGTCATACGCAACTCCCTAATTGAACTCTTATTGATTTTTTGATTGCCTGAATGGATGGAGCAGAATGGTCATTCGGATGGGGAAAGCAAGAATTTTTATGCTCGTGCCTCCTCAAAAAATATGACTATTCAGCACACCCAAGCAACAGAGATGCCAAATATTGTGTGCTATACATATTGTACAGTCAATTTGGGATAAAGCAATCAAAAAAGGGGGTTGAGACGGGATTCGTTTCAAATTCCCGCTAAAGGTTGGATTTATTGATCCAGACTCCCAGAAGAATGATCACTACGATCAGCGCACCTAACCCAATGATGACATTGATGGTTGTCGGATGCGGTGGGGTATAGATCACCGTTGGGGTAATGGTTGCTTGAATTTGAGGAAACATTTCGATAGTATTGATGCTTTCTACGTCGTAATTTACGCCACGTTTATTCCTTGACTAAGATATGCGTAATGATATTTGAGCCGCTTCCACCGATATTTTGAGTCATACCAATTTTAGCATCAGCAACCTGATTTTGTCCGGCTGAGCCGCGCAATTGAAGGACGGCTTCTGCAATTTGATAGACGCCGGTTGCGCCGACGGGGTGACCGCGCGCCTTTAATCCGCCCATGGTTGTGATCGGCAACCGACCACCTAAGGTGATTTGTCCCTCTAGGGCAAGGCGAGGACCCTGACCGCGCTCCACAAAACCGCAGGCTTCCAAGGATAAAGCAGACATGATCGAGAAGGCATCATGAAGCTCAAAGAAGTCAATATCTTTCGGTTCCACCCCAGCTTGGGCATAGGCTTTTCGAGCGGATATTTCGGCTGCTTTGAGCCACAGCGGATCTTTGCGATCGTGAATGGCGATGCTATCGGTGGCTGCGGCTGAGCCGGCAATCTTGATAATGGGTTTGCCGTTCCTGTGCAGAGATTCTTTGGGGACAATCAGTACGGCTGCGGCGCCATCTCCAGTCGGCGAGGCGTCTAACAAATTGATCGGATAGGCGATCATTTTTGCCTTGGCGTAATCTTGCTCATCAATTTCTTCCTGTAAGCGAGCATACGGATTGGTGAGGGCATTGTGATGGGCATTGATCGAAAATGCAGCAAAATCCTTGTGCTGCCAGCCGTATTCGTGCATATAGCGCTGCATAATGAGAGCATTGAGAGCAACAAAGCTGACCCCGTGAGCGACCTCATAATCGGCATCGGCGGCAGTTGCCAAAGCGGCGGTCACTTCGCTGCCTTTCGCTTCGGTCATTTTTTCTACACCGACTGCAATTGCCGAATCGATAAAGCCCGAAGCAACTGCGATCACCGCTTGGCGCACAGCGGCCGCCCCAGAACTACATGCAGCTTCTATCTTTACCGCCTCGGTATGGCGTAGACCTGCCCAATCGGCGATTAGCGTGCCCAAATTTTCTTGCTGGCTGATTAAGCCGGAGAGCATGTTGCCTACATACAGTGCGTCCACGCTTTCACGCTGAGCATCATTGAGGGCTAGAATGACGGCTTCGGCAGCCAAATCGCGCAGCGATCGATTCCAATGTTCATCTACTGGAGTCATTCCAATACCAAGAATTGCTACTTCACGCATCTCTTACTCTCAAACCTTGTTAGAATATTTGCTGTTTTCCTCCACATTGTACCTTTTTGAACTATCAATAGCTATCAAGTCGGAGAGAGGTTAGGGCTTTTAGCCATTTACACTAACTTCAGCTCGTAAGGCAAGTCTTCGACTTACTGCGCGAATCGGAGGTTTCCGCACAGGTTTGTCGCCTTAACTTGTAGGGCAATTCTCTGACTTGCTGCGCCTTATTGGCTTACGAAGTAGCTTTTACAGGCTTCATCAAGGAGTTCGGGTGTCATTTGGGCTTGGATGCCTTCATAGTCACAGATCGCCTTAATCGTTCGTAATAGATCGCGGGGGTGCACAGCTTGCATCATACGGTTGGACTGTTTGTACCACTTATTGAGTAAATAAACGAAAGCTTCTTTATTGAAGGGGATATTGTGGTTCTTGCATTCTAAGAGAAAAATCTGGGCAAACATTTTTTCGTCTGGTGAAGAGAGTTCAACCTTGATCTGAATGCGCCGCAGGAAAGCGTCATCCATTAATTCGTAAGGGTCAAGATTGGTGCTAAAAACCAGTAACAGCTTGAACGGCACAAGAATCGTTTGCCCGCTAACGAGGCGCAAGAAATCCACTTGGTTTTCTAGGGGGACAATCCAGCGGTTCAGCAGGTCGCCGGGACGAACTTGCTGCCTGCCAAAATCATCAATAAGGAACATACCGCCATTTGCTTTAAGTTGCAGAGGAGCCTCATAGATTTTGGCAATCGCATCATAGCGTAAATCCAAAGCATCCATTTTGAGTTCACCGCCAACCATGACGGTGGGGCGGCGGAACAATGCCCAGCGGCCGTCAACACGGCCGAAATCACTCGTTCGTTTTGTGTCTGTTTTCACTTGGCGGTGGATAAGGCGATCATGAATCTGGATAATATGTCCACCAGCGGTGATTGCATAAGGAAGCCAAATTGGATCGGTGCCCGAAATCAGTTCAGAAATTGCTTGGGCAACGGTAGTTTTCCCGTTTCCGGGGGGGCCGTAAAGGAAGAGCGACCTTCCTGAGTTAATTGCCGGCCCTATTCTGCGGTGAAAATCCTCGGGCAAAATTAAGCCTTTCAACGCTTCTTTGACTTGAGCAGCTTGAACCCGCCGCCGCTGTTGGGTTTGTAATTCGATCCCTTGGTTGTAATCGGGGATGGAAACTGGCACCGGTCCGATGTATTGGCTGCGCTCGAATGCACCTCTGGCACGTTCTTCGCCAGCTTCTGTTAATGTATAGACGTAACCGAGCCGCCCTAGGTCACCGATCGCTTTCGCTACTTCCACTAAATGTTCTTTTTGCATCCAAGCCAAAATGTCGTCAATAATGCGGTTGGAGATCTTTAGAACCTCGACGAAACGTGCGAGGGCAACATTCCCTTCATTGAAAAGCAGGCGAAAGATAATGTCCAAGACAATGCTTTGCGGGATTTTTAGGTCCTCAATTTGACTTGGTTCTGCGAGGAGCTCTTTGAGGGTGGGTTGATTTTCGCTCATGGTGATGTGCCTAGTTCTCGATATGGGCGACTAAAGGTACCTAGAAAAAACGCGATGATTTTTATAGGGTTTTCCCCCGACATTTTCGAGGTCGCGGCGCATTTGGACGGCAGTCTCTGCCACTTGGGTCAAGTCGGCGTGTTTGAATTGATAATTGCGAACGGTTTTTTCCATTTCGGAGTACAAGAGAGCGTTTCCTCCCCGGCCGTGAAATTCGGGGAGGATGCCGGCTCCATTGAGTGAAATCCATTGCGTGCGGCGCATTTCGAGCAAGATGTCCACGATGGAAATGGGGTTGATACGCCCTTTCGCTCGCTGCATAGCCGCAGAGATATCCGGGAAACCAAACAAAAACCCCACCGCTTCGTCGTTGTGGGTGATGACTTTAATCAATTTTGGATCTGCGTAAGGGATAATATTATCGAGGACAAATTGAATCTCCTCTTCAGTCAGTGGATAATATTCCCAGTTGTTGACAAAAGCATTGTTGTAAGCTTTGCCGATCTTTTTCGCCCACTGACGAAGTTGAGTGCGATTCTGGAAAGTAAGGACTTTCAGTGTGCCGCGTTCTTGAACGCGTTGAGCGATGTGATGAACGCGCTCGGGCAAGCGAAAGGTTTCGGCAGATAAGTAGCAGGAGACAAAATCAACCTCTTTGGTGAAACCTTGAGCTTCGATTAAGTCTTTATAGTAAGGATGGTTATAGTTCATCATCATCATCATTTGGCGATGCTCAAAGCCTTCAACTAAAATTCCGTAGCCATCCAATGGACCCATCCCTTTGGGTCCCACAATTCGATTTAACCCGCGTGCTTTTGCCCATTCAAAGACACGAGTAAAAAGAGCTTGAGCCACTTCGGGATCGTTGATTGAGTCGAAGAAATAGAACTGGGCGTCACGTTTTTGGTGATATTCATTAAATCGTCGGTTTTCAAGGGCTGCGATTCTGCCCACGTCTTCACCATCTTTTTTGGCAATAAAAAATTCAGCCGTAGAATGGCGATAAAAGGGGTGTTTTTGGGGGCTTAGATATAATCTTGAGTCATTGAGAAACGGAGGAACCCATTGGGGAGTATTCTGATAAAGACGAAAAGGGATGGAGATAAAGCGCTGCACATCCTTTGGATGCGAAAGATCAACCCGGTCAATTTGAATCATTGCCAAACCTTCCTGAATAAAATCGAATGTCCCTATTTTACCCGCTTAATCCCCAGGAAGGCTTCGGCAAATCAAACCCGATTGGGAGTTTAGCCTACAAGTTGATCACTGAGTTGATCGAGAGTCTTGACCTCGTCAGGAGATAGGCGCCAATTCAGCGCGCCAGCGTTTTCTTCGGCTTGTTTGCGGTTTTTTGCGCCGGGAATCGGAATCGCTCCTTTACAAATGACCCAATTTAGAGCAACTTGGGCGGGGGTCTTACCATCGTGTGCTTTGCCAATTTCTCGAAGCTTGTCCTGAAGAGGTTTCAACTTGCGGAGAAATTGTTTGGAATACATGAAGCGGCGTGCTCCAGAGGGGGGATTTTGTTCGGAATACTTTCCGGTGAGCATCCCTTGTCCGATTGGACTATAGGCGATGATGTGGATTTGGCGTTCTTGACAGGCTTGGACAACGCCGTTCTTTTCGATCTTGCGGTTGATCAAACTGTAGGGCACTTGATTGGAGGTGAGCGGGATACCGCGCTTGGCAAGGACATCGTGAGCGCGGCGCACCTGGTCCGCGTCATAGTTGGATACCCCCACCGCTTCGACTAGCCCTGCTTCATAGGCATCTGCTAAACAAGAGACCCATTTCTCGATGGGTATGGGGGGGAAGGGCCAGTGGATTTGGTAAAGATGCACTCTGGTCAGATTTAGACGTTTGAGGCTGTTGGATAATGCTTTTCGGAAATCCGCAGCTCGCCATCGCCAAGGAAAGGGGAAGAACTTGGTCGCAACCACCAGATCAGATTTTGATTCCTCCATTAGTTGAGAAAGGATTTTTTCGGATAGTCCGTTTCCGTAAACTTCTGCTGTATCGAAGAAGTTTATCCCGTTAGAAATGGTTGTTAAGAACGCTTCGCGAATATCGTTGAGATCGTAACCTGAACCATAGCCCCAAAAACTGCGGTCTCCCCATGCCCAGGTTCCGATTCCGAGCGTGGAAATTTTTTGTGAAATTGTGCCTAAATTCGTATAGTCGTCCATATTTGCCTTCGTCAACTGCGTTTCTTCTGACTTCATCCTAGGATGTGCTTAAGTGCACTTTCAACCGTAGGATACTGGTATTCAAAGCCCAGCCCCAACAACCTTTTGGGAATTTGCCTTTGAGAGGCTAAAAGCAAATCCGCCTTTTCTCCAAAGATTAATCGGAAAAAGAACTCAGGGGTTGGGAAGAATGCAGGCTTTCGCATCACTTTGCCAATAACTTGGCTGAGCTCTCGGCTGGTGACCGGATGCGGAGAGCAAAGGTTAAAGATGCCGTTTGCCTGGGGATTGTTTATGAGAAAAACGATGCCTCGAACAAGGTCATGCAGATGGATCCAAGAAACCCATTGCCTGCCATTACCTAGCGGCCCACCCAAGAAAAAGCGATAGGGCATCAGGATGAAGGGCAGCGAGCCGCCATCCAGGGACATGACAACGCCTGCAATGCGCGTGATTGCTCGCCGAATTCCCATTTGGTCAAGCTCTGCGGTTGAATTTTCCCATTCCACGCACAGGTTTGCTAAGAAGTCATCACCTGCGGGTGCTTCCTCGTCCATTTCCCGGTCGGGGTGACTGCCATAATAGCCAACGGCGGAAGCCTGAATGAAGAACTGCGGTTTGGAGGGTGCTTCTTTGATCGCTTGCACAAGTGCTTTTCCACTCGCAATGCGGCTTTTTCGTAACGCTTCTTTGAATTGCGGTGTCCATCGTTTGGTTGCTACTTCAAGGATGTTTTTTCCGCCGATGTTCTCTCCGGCTAAGTTAATCACTCCATCACTGATATGGATCGCCGAAGCCCACCCGCCGATCGTTTCACCATCCCAAAAGATCATGATCGGATTATGGCTTGAATTCAGTTGAGCATCGTAATCTTTGTGGCCGCGACGTGAGAGAATGATCACTTGATGCCCTTGTTGAATGAGCATTTTAGTCAAAGCTGTTCCAATAAAACCGCTTCCGCCGGCAATTGTAATTTTCATGATTGACCTCCATCTCTTTGTATATAGAAATTTTAATGAATTTGATAATAAATGTCAAGTTATTATTCAAGAATTGTCTAAGAACAGATTACGAATTTGTAAGCATTTTCCTAACAGTTTTGTAGAGAAGATGGCTCCCTTAAAGTGCTAAACTCAAAAAAACTGAGGATAACGGAAATGATAGTCCGAAAAGTAAACTTGCGCAGCTTTGTGGTTCGTTATGTTTTACTTGGTTTTAGCATAGGTATTCTAGGGGTGATGATGGCGACCCTTATCGCAGTGCAGGATGAGGGATTGCTGTTTTCCTTTGCCAACATGCTCCTTGTTCAACGAACGCACAAGGTGCTGTGGTTTATGGACATGCTGCCGCTCGTCTTGGGCGTTATTTTTGCTGTGCTTGGACATAAAAGCCAACGACTTCAAAAAAACTCGCAAGAACTTGAAAACTTAATCGCTAGGCGAACCCAAGAGTTAAGCGAAACTAATCAGAAGTTATTAGAAGAAAATCAAGAGAAACTCAAAATTGAAATGATACTGACACGGGCGAAAAAAGAGTGGGAAGTAACTTTCGATGCCGTGAAAGATATGATCCTGATGGTCGATCAACAGGGAAAAATCGTGCGGTGTAATCGATCGGTGATTGAACAGTTTCACAAGACCTTTCAAGAAGTCATTGGGATGAATATTAACCAATTGTTTTATGGGGAAATGGAGGCTTATGATAGCCATCTGGATTACATGGAGGATTTTTACCAATTTCCAACCATAGAGGGATGGTATGAGGTCTCAGAATACCCAATTGAAATGACTTCTTCTGGAAAGGGATTGGTATATATTATTCGAGATATTACCGATCGGCATCAAGCCGAAATGGAACTTCTAAGACAAAAGCAATATTTTGAGGCTGTGGTTTATAACAGCCCAGTTGCCATTGTGATTTTGGATCGGGATGACAAAATTATTTCTTGTAATCCTGCATTTGAAGCCCTGTTTGAATATAGCGAAAAAGAAATTGTTGGCAAAGATATAGATGCTTTGATTGCCCCACCTGAGTTGGAGGATGAAGCACGGGGATTAACTCAAACTGCTTTGGATTTTTCTGTCCATGCCATTGGAAAGAGGAAGAAACGAGATGGAACAATCATTGATGTAGAGATTCTTGGGGTTCCGATTATCGTGCATGGTGAGAGGGTGGGGGTATTAGGGATGTACCATAACATCACAGAGTTATTGCAAGCGAAGATAAAGGCAGAAGAAGCCGACCGGGCAAAAAGTGAGTTTCTTGCTAATATGTCCCATGAAATCCGTACACCAATGAACGGGGTCATGGGGATGTTGGAACTTTTGCTGGATACGCCTTTATCTTCTGAGCAAAAAGATTTTGTCAAAACAGCGATTGAATCGGCGGAAACGCTTCTGGCGCTTTTGAATGATATTTTGGATTTTTCAAAAATTGAAGCCCGTAAGCTCGAAATAGAAAGCATAGAATTTGAATTGCGGGCAACAGTCGAATCCGTTTCTCGAACCATGGCGCAGCGCGCTGCAGAAAAGAATTTGGAGACAATTTGTTTCATCTCGAGCGATATTCCCAATGACTTGATCGGGGATCCAACTCGTTTGAGACAGATTCTGATTAACTTGATTGGCAATGCGATTAAGTTTACAGAAGTTGGTGAGATTGTTGTTCGAGTTGAAAAACTTGCAGAAACTCAAGATGTCGTAAAGCTTAGGTTTTCGGTTAAAGATACCGGTATTGGAATTCCCTACGAACGGCAAGAGGCAATCTTCGATCGATTCACTCAGGTGGATGGATCAACCACCCGCAAATATGGTGGAACCGGTTTGGGGCTGACGATCTGCAAGCAACTGGTTGATCTGATGGGCGGGGAAATTGGCTTGATCAGCGAGCCCGGCGTGGGGAGCGAATTTTGGTTCTGGCTTGAGTTCAAAAAACAGGACAAAAGGGAAAAGTGGACAAAGGCAACCCTTGCCCAATTGCGCCATAGCCGAGTATTGATTATTGACGATAACTTAACCAATCGAATATACTTGGCAAGGTCTCTGGAAGGCTTGGGATGCTGGGTTCATGCGGTTAGCAGTGGACAGGAAGGCTTGGACGAGTTGCGGCAAGGGGTTATTCAAGGACAACCCTATCATGCAGCATTAATTGATATGCAGATGCCTGTATTAGACGGAGAAGCAACGATTCGCCTCATCCGCAAGGACAAGGAAATCAGTGACCTAAAAATTATTGTCTTAACCTCGATGGGAGCGCAAGGGGATGTTAATCGGTTTCAGCAGTTGGGTTGTGTAGGTTATCTGTTGAAACCAATTCGCCAACAAGAGTTAAGGGATGCTCTGTTATTAGCATTGGGGACACCACCAGACAAGGATGACAAAGGCAAGTCGAAAATGATTACGCGGCATACTTTGACAGAATATGCAGAACATTGTCGTATCTTGCTGGTTGAGGATAATCCGATCAATCAAAAGGTTGCTGTAAAACTCCTAAGTAAAGCGGGTTTTGCGGTGGACACAGCCAACAACGGCGTGGAAGCCTTAGAGGCGCTGCAAAAAGGGAATTATCAGATGATTTTGATGGATGTTCAAATGCCAGAAATGGACGGATTTGAAACCACTAGGCGCATCCGCAACACTAGAGCTTCTTACAAGGACATACCGATTATTGCAATGACCGCGCACGCATTGAAGGGCGATCGAGAAAAATGCATTCAGGCTGGAATGAATGATTACATCTCCAAACCAATTCATGCCGAAGAATTGATTGAGGTGCTTCAAAAGTGGTATCCGATGGTTGCTTCTACAGAGAAAGAAAATGTAAAAGAGGATCAAGAGAAGCAAAAAGATGTTTTGGGAAATAAAATCACCGAGGAGTCGACTCCAGATTTTGAGCAAGTGTCAGTTGAATGGCAGCCTTTTTTGGATGACTTAACCGCAGATTTTGAAGTGAGTGAAGGCGAAAACTTTGCTGCAACCGAGCAGCCTGAGCCCTTGAATGTAAAGCTTGAGGATCAGGAGCAGACAAATGCAGCAGAATACATCCACCTTGAAGAAGTGCTGCCTCGCTTTGTGGATGACCGAGACTTTTATTTTGAAATGCTCAGTGAGTTTTTGGGGAGTGCTCAAACTCGCATTGACGAAATGAGCAAGGCGATTCAGCAAGGAGATGGATCACAATTGAATTTTCTCGCCCACCGACTTAAGGGCATGGCAGCCAACCTAGGTGCAGATGAAATTGCCCAAATTGCTCAAAGGCTCGAGGATTTGGGTAAACAAAATTACCTCAAGGATTGTTCCTCAAGCCTTACTACGCTTGAGACAGAGATAAAAAAGCTGGCAGAATGGTACCGTGAAGCAAAGGCTAAAATATCCAGCGATTGATGCTTACCCTTCCTCGAATCCATGTCCCCTGAATTTCAGTGCATTACAATTTTCCGTGACAATTTGCACTCGTTCTTGCGGGATTCCATCGGGCACCTCGACAGCGATTTCGAGGACAATTCTGGCTTTTGCGCCGATGAGACTAATAAGGTGGCTTAGGACCTCCTCGGCAATGCGGCCGGCATCCTTGCCAACGCGGGTTGGGTCTAATTCGATCGAACCATAGAAGCGACGCAAGATTCTTTCTCTCTGGACTGCCTCAAAATCCCCAGAAAGGCTCGCTGTGCCCACGCCGCTTTGCTCATTTGCCGACTTGATGGTTGCTTGACTGCTGCCTGAGTAGATCGTGGTTGATGCCTGGCTTACCATTTCCTCTAATTGTTTTCTGGCAACATGCGGCTTCACTAGAACGCTTTCCTGATCCAGTAGAACGGTTGGGAGAGTGCCGGCGACTAACCCCACATAAGTCCCATTTTCTCTAACAGCCGAAGCATAGGCAAAGTAGTCGCTCCACGTCAAAGACCCAACTCCATTTCGGACGGCGGAGATGAGCACTTCGTGATCGCGCAATCTAGGAAGGTACAAATACTGAGCCATGTATTCCCACAGTTGTTTGAGGCGGATATGGTTTGTGTCTTTCCATAACCAACGATCTAATTCCATGCGGAGTAAGGCAGGTGACCATTCAGTGATCAATTGCTGCTCATTCTTGAGTTTCTTTGAGGCGCGTGTAACTAGACGTTCGTCCCCTTGCAGGCGGATGAAAGACCACTCGATCGGGTTGGTGCCCTCTTGGGTGGGCACAATTAAGTGGCAATATGTCTCTAACAAGCGAGCGCCAATGGTATCTTCATAGTTCTGTATTTGTTTATCTACTTGGCGTCTCTGAGCGACATCTAGGTTCAACTGTTCCTCATCCTGCTTAATCGAGGTCCACGCCAGCCAATGGCGCACTGCTTGTTCCAATTCAGCTAGCCTTTCGGCATCGGCTGCTAGGAAGATGAGCATGTTACGATACAGGCGTGGGCTATTGCCGCGATGTTCCAAAATTTCGCGTGCGACGTTCAGCGCTTTGCTTACTTCACTTCTGGAACGATGAGCATGTGAAGGTCCTAAAATGACCAAGCGGCAAGCGGTTTCGTCCGGCACATCGGCACTGCTGCTTGGAATCGCATGAACACCGGCAAAATCTCCGCGATCATGGCGCACAAACTCGCGTAGGCGGCGGACGATCTCATCCTCGACAATTTCTGGTTTTCTTTCGTACTGAGCTGCGCGGTCAGAAGCAATCCGTGTAATCGTGGGGCGGGTATCAAACCAATAGCGCGTTGCATCAGAATAAAGGTAGGTCAGTTCTTCCGATAACCTGCGAAGAGCATCTCCAAAAACTGCGCTGGATTCGCCCGGTTGGACGCAGCCCAGCTTAATGCGCACTTCTTCGATGCCGTGCGGCTTTTGTGCGTCTGCGGACGGCGCGCTGCCAATAAAGATAGTTCGAGCCACCCTGCGGCAGGCAGAATACCGCCCAAGGTTCGGATTGTCCCGATCTATCGCCAGCGGTCGGCTTTGGTCTCCGTCGATATCTTTGTCCACCACTGCCCCCCAGCCTTCCGGGAGGTAGCGGGTGACCTCAAAGCGGACGTCCGTCGCATCCATTGGAACTGTGCCGGGCATAATCAGCAACGAACCATCCTGACGTTCCCATAACTTGTGAACTATCGCCGCCATCATGCGCAGTACGCCGCGCGTCCGCTGAAACCGCTCTAGAGTGGACCAGTCTTCGTAGAGCCGGTCGAATAACTCGGGGTGAATGGGGTAGGCCGAGATCAGGCGCTTTTCATAATCCGCCTCGCGACATTCGGGGGGAAACTCGGCGCGGTTTCGCTGATACATCTCAGCAAAGGCGCGGCAGACGGCATCACGGGCTGTGTAATCGGTGATGGGCTCGAACAAGCGCCTGCGGACAATTTCGAAACTCTCAACCGCCGATGCCGGCTTCCAAACCGCTTCCACCCTGCCAAACACGTTGCGGATACGCTCCAGCGCCGCTTTGCCACCTTCACCGCCAATCTCAATATCCGATTGCGGAATGGCCGCCACCACCATCGCATCCGGCACGGCTTTGGCTGCCTCCGTCAACGCTTGGGCAAACGTCATGTTGGCATCAAACGTTCCACCTGGCAGGTCCTCCTTCCCATATAGTTGACGGGCATAAGCGATCCACTCATCAATCAGCACCAACACCGGTCCATACACATCAAAAAGTTTGGCAATTTTTTCTGAGCCGGGGCTGATGCCGCGGCGATCCTCTTCCGCAACCAAAGCATAAGCTTCACTAGCTTTACCCATTGCGTTGCCGATTTGCCAAGCCATTTCTCCCCACAAGGTGTGAATCTGGATGCCATCTGGCTTGGTTCTCACTTCGGCGGGGCTCAGTTGACTGCCCACCAGCACAGCGCGGCAGGCAACCGGCAAATCCACTTCGCCGCCTTTTAATCCTTCGGGAATCAGGTTTTCCAATCCGGGCACATCCTGCGGCTTTATCTCGCCTCCAAATAGATGATATAACGCCAGCATGGAGTGAGTTTTGCCGCCCCCAAAGTTGGTTTGCAGTTCGACCACCGGATCACCACCTGCCGAAGCCAACCGCGCCCAAGCCCGCGAAAGCAGGCGGATTAAGCCTTCCGTCAGATACGTTCGACGGAAAAACTCGACCGGATCACGGTATTCTATCGAAGCTCTTCCGGTGATGACTTGGAACAGGTCGGCGGCAAACTCGGCCATTTTGTATCCCCCTGAGGCTACATCCGGATGCGGTGTAGCGATTTCACGCCAGGGTCTCAATCCCTGCGCAGCTCCGTTAGACAGAGTGACAACAGATTTTTTGAGTTCACGTTTCGTCTCAGCTTCAAAGCGCTGGCGCAGCATTTCGCGGCTTAACGCTTGAAGCTCTTCCAAGCCTTGCCCATGGACCATTTCTAGCAGGCGGGACATGGTATCCAAGGCGCGGTACGTATCATCAGGGCTGAAGGGTTGCTGATGCGCCCAGCGGTTGCGCACTTCGCGCAGCTCGCTGACGTAACTGCGCCCAATGTGCCCGAGTTCGGCTTTGAAAACGGCATTCCAGTTCTCCCACATCACTATCAGCAAAGCCTGAATATCCAGCCTCTTAAGGCGTTCTTCAGGTGTCCCCGTGCCGCTCAGCGCTTCTCGGCCGACTGCATTTTCCAGCACAGTCTCCACTCCACTGACCCACCAACGTTCCTTATAGAAGCTTTTTAATTCCCTCAGAATATAAGGTGCCAGCCCAGCCCGTAGGATTTGCAGCCCTTTACCGATGCGTTCAAGATTGCTGATTGTCATATCTGTCCTCCTGACTCCTGAGAACCAAACCCTCAACGGTCACAGGAAACTTGCCTGCCGTTCCTCTTTGCTCGCCCGCTCCTTGATCCGTTGCCAGGCGACCACCAGCATATTATACGCCTGCGCCTCCTGTGCCCAGCTTTTACGCTCACAGATCGTGTAGAGTCGGTAAGCTAAATCGCGCACCAGTTCGCCGGCAGCCCCCAGTTTCGCCAGCAGTGCGCCGGCGGCCTGTTCCCCCCCTTTATCTAGGGCGCAGATCAGGTGTTGAGCTGAGCCCCAGACGGTTGGACGCTTATCTCTGCTGGGCTGCCAATCTTCGGCTAATTCCTCGCGACGCAGCAGGCGCACCTTGCCGGCGCGGGCTTCAAGGAAGCCAGCCTGCGCCAGCCCCTCCACGCTGGTGTTCTTGGCTTTGGAGAGCATCTCAGCCACGCCAAAGGGACCTGCTTCGTGCCCGTACTGCTCAAACCAAGCCAGCGCCCAGCGCGTATCGGCGTCGTACTCGCCCTCTTGCTCGGTCAGATACTCGTCCAGCGTCTGATTGATCAGCGCCAAGGCAGTGCGCACGCGCATTGACGATCCATCGGCTTCCAGCACAGCTTTGTAGCGCGAGAAGACCGCCATGCCGGGACCGATGGCGGCTTGGGCTAGGTCCACTGGAGCGATGTTGCCCTGCTGTAGTTGCTCTAGGGCGGCGGGCAGTTCATGCCGAAGGGCGGCAAGGAACTCGCGTCGCGGGATGACAGGGGCATCCTCCGGGCGCGGTCGGCAGACGAGGACAATGGAAGAGGCAAGGGCATTGGTTCCTAGACCTACACTGCGATTTGCTAGTTCGGTGCGCATTGGCCAGGTGCCGGTGATTTCAAAACCACTCGCCAGCAGACCTTCCAGCATTGTCTCCCAGCCGGTGGAGGCACGCCCGTTACTTAGGAATCGTTCCTCGTCAGCCGCTAGGTTTGCTTCGTCTTCGGCTTGCTTAAAGGCATAATAAACGGTGATGGGATAATTTTCATCTGCGCTCTGACGCAAGTTTTGGAAGGCGCGCCGCAAGCCGTCCTCAAAGAACCGCTCGGCGTACTGCTTATCGCCACCGAAACGGTAGGGCGTAGCGACCAATTCCTGCGCCTTTGGCGTCAGCAGGGTAGAAAACAAGTCAGGATAGATTTTGCCAAGCGCACGACGCAGCCAGACGTAGAAGAAGTCGGAGAGATCGGCGTAGCCAATGTTATCGTAATAGGGCGGATCTGTAGATATAAGGGTTCTCAGTGCGCTCTTCAATACTTGCGCGTTGGCTTGTTGTGCTTTACCCCCTATGCAAGCCGGCAAGGAGTGAATTACCTTGCAAATCCACTCAATCATTGCTGTCCAATTTCCCGTAGACTCGCACATCGGATTAGCCTCGGCATAATCCCAAGTCATAGGAACGGCCTGCCTTGCAAAAGTGTTGCGCATTTTCTCACCAGAACTGTTCCATGTACAAATATTAGACCAATAGTCAGCCCCTTTATCCACTGCGAAGGCTAGGTAGGTTGCCACGGCGTTGGCGTAGGCGGCGGGGAGGTCCCTCACCCCTGGGTCCTCTGAGGAGACCCTCACCCCTGGCCCCTCTGAGGAGACCCTCAGCCCCGGCTCCTCTCCCATAAAGGGAGAGGGGTGGGTTGCCTTCGCCCCCGGGTCCTCTGAGGAGACCCTCAGCCCCGACCCCTCTGAGGAGACCCTCACCCCCGGCCCCTCTCCCATAAAGGGAGAGGGGTGAGACTCCCTTCCCCCTTCGTGGGGGAAGGGCTGGGGATGGGGGGCAAAGTGTTGAAACGCAATGCGAGCATCTTCCAGCACGCGCGCACGCGCCTCTTGCACCAGGTCGCTGAAGGTGGTCAGGGCGGTCAGTTGGCGGGGGGTGAACAGATCACCATAGGTATTCATCCCATAAAGCGGCACGCTCACACGACATTTTCCCTGTAATTCCTGCTCTGGCTTCCAAGCCGGCTGGGCTGTCTTGGCAATCTCCTCATGGGTTGGATCAGGCGGCAGATAAACGCGCCCCACTTTTCCTTCTGCCACAATCGCCATTATTTTGGCGCTCATCCGCCCAGCTTTGCCCTCAGCGCGCACATGACCCAGCGGCACAGGTGTGCCGCAAGCAATACAGCGCGCGCCGTTGCGGTTGACTGTCCCTTCAGGCGCTGTACCCAAGCCGGTCTGAACAGTAAAACGTACTTGATTGCCTTCAACAACCGGCACTACCCAAGCCTCTCTCTCCTTTTTGGTCGAGAGCGCAAAGGAACGCACCAGCGGCATCTTTGCGCCGCAAGCTGGGTTGGGGCAGGTGACGGTGCGTGCCCATAACCAGGCAATCACGGTCAGTTGGTCGCCGGGCTTGAAGCCCTGGGCTTTCAGGTCTGGGCGCCGGTCCAGCAATTCCTGAGTGATCTTG
>CALFWB010000073.1 GCA_937928795.1 uncultured Anaerolineales bacterium | reverse complement strand
CATGTGAATCAGATTGACAGCATCTTCACCTACGAGGAACTGCACAACGTGGCTAAGGCGGTGCAGCAGGTGGGCGGGCGCGAGGTGCATTGCCTAGCCTGGGAATTCGAGATGGAACTGGGCCGCAAAAAAGAAGCGCTGGAGGCCGAAACCGGTGTCACCATCCGCCTCAAGTACATCCCGCGCGAGATCATGGAGCCGAACCGCGCCGAGGTGCAGTTCTTTGAGGCGGGCGCGCTGGAAGCCAAAGTCCTATGGATTGCTGATGCCAAGCATCAGCAGCCCAAAGTGGATGTAGAACTGGTGCGCTTTACCCCCGCGCTTGCCGAAGCGCCCGAAGCGGAACTGGCTGCCCTGCGAGAGCGGGCAGTGAAATCGCCCTTTGACTTTATTGACTTCTGGGCGGTAGACTTTGACTACTCGCCCGACAAGCCCTTCGAGCACCACTGGCAGGACTTCCGCACCCGCAAAGACCGTTCGCTCAAGACCCGCACCGACCTCGGCTGGCAGTATGAAACGCCCGGCAGGCATCGGATTGCCGTCAAGGTGATTGATGTCTTCGGCGTGGATACCACGGTTGTCTTGGACGTGGAGGTGTAATCTTGGATTACACTTTGGACTGCGGAAGTCAAACGCCCGCTCTGGATTGCGGAAGTCAAACGCCCGCAATCCATATCGGCACCTGGCCGCATGGGCCGCTACACCTTTTTGTACCCAATTCACTGTACATCGTTACCGCCTCCACGCTGTACAAGCAGCACATCTTTGACACCCCGCCTAAGCTTGCCCTTCTCCAAAACACCCTTTTTGAGGTGACACTGGCTTACGGATGGCAGTTGCAGGCCTGGGCCCTATTCGCAAATCACTATCACTTCATTGCCCGTGCGCCTGAAGATGGTACGTCCCTCAAACGCCTCATTCAACGTCTGCATTCTCAATCGGCTCGTCTGGTAAACGAAATGGATAACATGGCGGGTCGCCGGGTGTGGTTTCAATACTGGGATACCTGCCTCGCCTACGAGAGAAGTTACTATGCGCGCCTGAATTATGTGCATAACAACCCGGTCAAGCACCGCTTGGTCGCCGTTGCCGAGCAGTATCCTTTCTGCTCTGCGGCTTGGTTCAAAACTCATGCATTGGATAGTTTTCGCAAAAAGGTTGAAGCCATGCCTTACGATAAAGTCAATGGGCAGGATGTGGACTGATATGCTCAAGTATGCAGTCTATGTGCTCAAGTGACCTGAGCGATCCAGATTAGCGGTCTAAACGGAGGAGTCGTTATGCCCTTCCAAATTACTGTGCAAAATGCCTCGGCGCTCGAGCCGCTCTTCAAGCCTTGGGAAGAGCCGACCATGCACCGCCTGCCCAACCCAACGCCGGGCGCGCCCGCGATTATTGCCCCTGGGCGGCGGCCCAGCAAGGTGCCGCTGGTGCGCGCCATCCGCGCCGAAGTGGACGCCTGGCGCCGCGGCGGCTATGCCGGGGTCAGCGAGACCTCGCGCACGCTGCTGCGCCACTGGTTCGAGAACGAGCACCTGGTCAAAAACGAGCGTGGCGAGTCGGTGCCTTTCCGCTATCACTGGGCGCAGCGGGAAGCCATCGAGACCTTCATCTACCTCTACGAGCTGCGCCGCGTGCGCAACGTGGCCGAACTGCTCTTTGAGTTTGGGGATAATCAACTAGCTGACCTTGCCCTGGGCATCCCGCCCGAACAAGACCGCTGGGCACGCTATTGCGCCAAGATCGCCACCGGCGCCGGCAAGACCAAGATCATGAGCCTAGCCATTGTCTGGAGTTATTTCCACAGCCTCTATGAGCCGAACTCTGATCTGGCGCGCCATTTCGTGATCATTGCCCCCAACCTAACCGTCTATGAACGGTTGAAAGATGACTTCGAAAATTGCGCCATCTTCTATCAGGACCCGCTCATCCCCGAAGAATGGCGAGGCGACTTTCAGATGCAGGTGGTGCTGCAAGATGAGCCTGGCGGCGGAATCACTACCGGCGCTATCTACCTGACCAACATTCACCGCCTGTACCCAAAGGATGTGGCTTCCGCACGAGATGTGGATTACAGAAGCAAGGCTTCCGCACAGGATGTGGATTGCGGAAGCAAGGCTTCCGCACAGATCTTCGGGCCGCCGGTCGTGCGCGGCCGGGCGTTGGATACTGGCGAAAGCCTGCGCGCTCGCATCACCGCCCATCCGTGCCTGATGGTGCTCAACGACGAAGCCCATCACCTGCACGACCCCGACCTGGCTTGGAACCGCGCCATTGATACCCTGCACGAGGAGAGCGTCCGGCGGGGTCAGGGGGGCATCTGCGCGCAACTGGACTTCACCGCCACGCCCAAGCACAACGACGGTTCGCTCTTTCGCCACATTGTGGTGGACTTTCCCCTTGGCGAGGCGGTGGACGCGGGCATCGTCAAAGTCCCCGTGCTCGGCGAATCCGATGAACTGGTGGTGCGCGGAGATAAAAAGACCCCTGCCCACGAGCGCTACGCCATGCACCTACAACTGGGCTACCAGCGCTATGCCCAGATTTACCAAGAACTCCATCGGGTGTGCAAGCCCATCCTGTTTGTGATGACTGAAGATGCCGCCGCCGCAAACGAGATCGCCGACTATCTGGATAGCGACGCCTTTCCTCTGCTCAAGGGCCGTGTGCTCAACATCCACACCCGGCTCAAGGGCAAGATCAAAGAGGTGACGCGCGGGGGCAAGACCTTCAAGGAGTTCGTGGAAAACGAAACCGCCATGAAGCCGGACGACCTGCGCGCGCTGCGCGAAATGTCTCGCGAACTGGATAGTCCCGACAGCAAGTTCCGTTGTGTGGTGTCGGTCATGATGCTGCGTGAGGGCTGGGACGTGCGCAACGTGACCACCATCGTGCCGCTGCGCCCGTATTCGGCCAAGTCGGGCATCCTGCCCGAGCAAACCCTTGGCCGCGGACTGCGGCGCATGTTCCCCCTAGGCGACATCCCGGAACTGGTGACCGTTATCGAGCATTCGGCCTTCCGCAAACTCTATGAGGACGAGTTGGCGCAGGAAGGGCTGGACATCGCAGTCCTGCCGGTGCGCGAGGTCTTCAAGCAAACGGTCACCATCTTTGTGGACCATGAGCACAAGGATGTAGAAGCCCTCGAGATCGAAATCCCGCTGGTTTCGGACGCAGTCGAGACCACACAGGAATTGAACGGGCTGACGATTGACGAGGTGCGCGACGCTTTTCTGGACAAGTTCAAGCCTTTGCCCATGGGGAAGAAGCGGGAAGGAACGATTGAATACAAAGAGCGGCATCTGTTCACCGATGAGATTGTCGCCACGATGAAACTGGACGCCGGGCTTTTGAACAATGGCTGGTCGGCGCCGGCCTACTTTGCCCAGATGCTGGGGCGCGCCTGTCGCATCAGCAACCCGCATCAGGCGTTGGCGCCGCTGGTGGAACGTTTTATCGCCGAGGTGCTCTTTGAGCGTCCGGTGGACCTATACGGCGGCGAAGTGGATCATCGCATGCGTGACCTGGATGTGATGGAACACATCCGCGCCACCTTTACGCCGTTAATTCTGGCGAGGACGGTGCGGCAAGAAGCGCGTCGGCGTATCAGCCGCGGACAACGGCTCTCCACCTGGAAGCCCTATCAGGCCACCAGCCACGCCCAACGCCCGGCGCTGTCGGCGCAGCGCACCATGTTCAACCTCGTGCCCTGCGACAATGAATTCGAGCAGGAGTTCACCGGCTTTCTTGAAATCGCCCAGGATGTGGCGGCCTTTGCCAAGAATGCCGGGCCGCAAAAGCTGATGATTGATTACTTGCGCCCAGACGGCCGGCGCGCCTTCTACGTGCCCGACTTTTTCGTGCGCACACAGCAAGGCGATTACTACCTGGTGGAACTCAAAGGTCGGCAGGATGAACTCGTGCCGCTCAAAGCCAGCGCGGCGGTGGAGTGGTGCAAGGTCGCCTCTGGCGAAAGAACGCGCTGGCGCTATCTCTATGTACCCTATCACCTGTTCCAAAAGGGAGCAGCCGCCGAAATTGCCGAACTGGCCCGCGCCTGCGAGCCGGCCTTGAAAGAGTTATTGAAGGAATGGAAAACCAAACAACTGGCCCTGCCGCTAGAGGAAGCAACAGCTCAATCCCAAGAAGAGGCGCTCTTCAATCGGGTGCTGCAAGAAGCGGGCATTGTGCAACCGCCGGCTGATATAGCGGCGGTGATGCGGCAGGCTGTCTTGCTGCTCGATCACGCCGTTCGCTCCAGACATCCGACGTTGGCGCATGCCTTTCAGCCACTTCTAGGGCCGCTGGACGAATACGCCCAGTGCCTTTTGGAAAAGCGCCTCAAACCCTTCATCCCGGCGGATAAAGAGGCATCCATTGCCTTTTTCAATCCCAACCTAGATGATCTCTCCCAGCGCGAGCGGCTCTTGCTGGAAAAGCAGCAACGCTATCTACGGGACAATTTGGTCTTCGGCCGTTCTATCCAGCGTTTGGGGACATTGCTCTTTTGCCTGGACTATGCACGGCAGGCTGGAGAGAGCATCCCTGGAATATGGAAAACAGTTCGGGAGCAGTTCCCGGCACAAACCTTCAGTGAACTCTACGAGATCTTGCAGTGCGTCAACGACTTCCGCAATACGCGCGTCGCTCATGTAGAAGTGCCGCTTAACAATGAAAACGAAGCGGAAGCTTGGGATGCCATGCGTCTCTGGCTGCGCTGCTTGAATAAAATGAGAGAAATATGCAGTGAATCACCATTGCGATAAAAATATCCTTTGCGAGGAAACCATGAGTGCTTACGTAATTGTTGACATTGAAGTGACCGACCCAGTCGGTTATGAGGAATACAAAAAACTGGCTGCTCCCACCGTAGCGCAATACGGTGGTAAATATCTGGCGCGCGGCGGGGCATGTGAGGCTTTGGAAGGCGATTGGCAACCCAAACGGCTGGTCATCCTAGAATTTGAGAACATGGAGCGCGCCAAAGCCTGGCTCAACTCCAAGGAATACCGCCCCGCGCGGGAACTCCGCCACCGCTACGCGCATTCCAAGATGGTGGTTGTGGCGGGCGTTGAATGAGCGCAGATTCGGAATTCTAGTTTACTCGGTTTCAAGACATGTGAGGTGAAAGATGAGCGAAGCAAGACAAAAATTTTCGAATGCCTTTATTTTGCGAGCAGGAGGGATTGCGATTGCTGCAGCCGTCCTCGCCAATATTTTGACGCGCCTAGTCTTGGGTCTGTTGGTGCCCTTGTCGGCGGACTTTCAGCCCTTCAGTTATGGGGCAATTATCTTCTTTACAGTGATGTTCACTGTAGTCGGGGTGATCGTCTTTTGGGTCGTCAATCGCTTAGCGTCTAATCCGCTCAAGGTTTACAACGTGATTGGCATCGTGGCTTTCTTTCTCTCCTTGGTACCCAATCTGGCTGGGGCAGCCAATCCGTCGGCCATGCCAATGGGTGGCAAGGGGAGCGATTATCTGACCCTGATCCTCTTTCACGTTGTTGCAGCGGTGGCGTTTTTAGGGGCTTTGAACCTGATGAAGCGTTCAACCACATAAAGTGTTAGTGGAGTACTCAAAAAATGTTACCGAGCGAATGAGGGCAGAAACCGAGCCGGTGCATTTTATGAAAGACAAAAATACCTCCACAAGGTTCGCTTGCGCCAAAAGGTAGCCAATGGATAGTGATATTGCGGCTCATTTCCACAAAGGGCAGCGTGTTCTCTCGGCTGGAGGGGTAACAGCATGACCCATTGTCCTCGACTATCTCACACCGTCCTCATACTGTCTCTTTTGACGACCCTCTTGGCGATCATCGTTACAGTTGGAGGGCTTTTCTGGCATACTCCTGGCGAGTCAGTCCCCTTTCAGACCGTTTACGGCGAAAAGATTGAACTATACGGAAGAGGTCTTTACCGCTATGATTGGGCGTTCAAAGTACCTATTCAGCAGGGGACAGATGCGGTTATTTTATTTATCGTCGTGCCGCTCTTCCTAACTTTGCTCTTTCTGGTACAGCGCGGTTCGTTGAGGGCGAGTCTGTTGCTCACCGGAACGCTAGCTGTCTTTCTCTACAATGCGACTTCGACCGTCTTCGGGATTGCTTTCAATCCCCTTTTTCCCGTTTATATTGGCTACTTTTCCCTCACCCTGTTTACTTTGATCCTTCTCTTGCGGGAATTCGATATTGACAGAATTGCTCAGCGGTTTTCCCCCGCCATTCCGCTTCAAGGGACAGCGGCCTTTTTGATCGTTGCGGCGCTCTCGACAACGGTATGGTTGTTTGAGATTGTCCCTGCCTTGTTGTCGGGGAGAGCCCCCGCCACACTGGGAAGTTATACCACCGAAGTGACGGCTGTTTTAGATTGGGGAATCGTGGCGCCGCTCTTTCTTTGGACGGCTATTTCCTTGTTACGCCGCCACCCATTTGCCATGGTGCTTGCCCCCACCTTGACCTTTTTCATGGTGATCGTAGGGGTCATTGTGCTTGGGCAACGGTTGATGCAGGCTGCTCAAGAAGAAACCGTTACCCTTGCCGAGACCGGGCTTTATGTGCTACCGTTCCTCCTGCTTAGCGGCGCCGGAGCAATATGCCTGATGAGGTATTTGCGAGAGCTACGTCACGACTCGATTTGAGAGAGAGATAACCGCAATTCCAAATTTGAGTGTTGAGTTTCGGCAGGCGGGGTTTCGTGCCCGTCTCCCCGCTCGGAGAGGGGACTATAGGGAGGTGCGCAAAACCGCTTTCTGATTTTTATTATAACGACCTTCGTTTTTGGACGAGGGGAACAAGGGTTTTCCTGGTCTTGCTCCCCTTCTTGTGGAATTCAGCCTGCTTGAATGCTCCCCTCACCCTTCGACAGGCACTTCGGCAAGCTCAGGGCAGCGCCCCAGTCCCTCTCCCAGAGGGTGAGGGGAGGAAGCCCTCACCCCCGGCCCCTCTCCCACGAGGGGAGAGGGGAGCTGGTTCGCCCTTCTCCCTAAGGGAGAAGGGTCGGGGATGAGGGATTGCTGAGCCCTAACCCAGCCTGCTCTGGGTGGCGATTGCGCACTGGGGCAATCTTCCTTACGGAGCTGTTAGCCCATTTCGCTTGACAGAGACGTTTGGACGTGCTACATTAAAGCCTGTATTTTGCAATCTCACCAGATAAGGAAGTGGGATGGAGTCGTTAAGCAAAACTCGAGCACAGTTGATGGTAGAGAGGTTACGTGACCTCCAAGCTTCCTCCCCTGATATTGAAGCCTCGGCCGTGGTCAGTGTAGATGGTTTGATCATCGCCTCAGCCTTGCCTCAAGGGGTAGAGGAAGATCGCGTTTCAGCCATGTCTGCAGCCATGCTCTCGCTCGGAGAGCGGATCGCCATGGAACTCGGTCGTGGTCAACTCGATCAGGTCTATATCAAGGGGGAAAAAGGCTATGTGATCCTGATGTCGGTAGGTGAAGAAGCAGTTCTGACTGCTTTGGCGCGCGAGCAAGCCAAACTGGGTTTAATTTTCCTCGATATGCGCCGCGCTGCGGCAGACCTTACCAAGTTGATCTAAGGAAAACACGATGGAACCGATCCCAAAAAGCGGCTATTACTACGCCAATAAATTTGCCCTGATCACTCTCAAAGCCTTAGAAGAAGTGATGGGCAAGAATGGCGTCAACGCAATCCTGAATCTGGCACACCTGCCGCACTTGATCGATAACTATCCGCCGGATAACTTGGAGCGAGAGTTCGACTTTGCCGATTTTTCTGCCATCAATTGGGCGCTTGAAGAGATGTACGGGCCGCGCGGCGGGCGCGGTTTAGCACTGCGTGTCGGGCGGGCAACCTTTGATGACGCCTTGCGCAATTTTGGCGCGCTGGCTGGGGTCGGAGACCTAGCCTTTAAGGTTTTGCCCCTTGAGATCAAATTGCGCATTGGCTTGCCGGCCATGGCAAAGATTTTCAGCCAATTCACCGACCAATACACCACGGTGCAAGAACAGGAGAGTGAATTTGTCTATACCATTCACCGCTGCCCGGTCTGTTGGGGACGCTCCGGTGAGGACAAACCGGTCTGTTTTATCGCCACGGGTCTATTGCAAGCGAGCTTGAAGTGGGTCTCGGGCGGGTTGGAATTTCGGGTCAGTCAGACCAAGTGTCATGCGATGGGCGACCCGACGTGTGATTTTGTCATTCCGAAAAAGCCCATCGGCTAAGAGCGGTTTGGGCATGCCCCAAACGAAGGCGCTGCGTTCACTTGCGGGTTAGGGGGAGAAGGATGAGGCATGTTGTCGTCATCCCTACGTACAATGAAGCCCATAACTTGCCCCCGCTGGTGAGCGCAGTTTTGAGTCTTCCTCAGGAATTCCATATCTTCATTGTGGACGACAACAGCCCAGACGGCAGCGGCGAACTGGCAGAAGAGTTGGCGCAAATCTATCCCGGGCGCATCACGGTTTTCCATCGCCCTGCCAAACTCGGTTTAGGGAGTGCCTATCGCCTCGGATTTTCGCAAGCTTTAGAGCGTGGCGCCCTCGCCATCGCCCAGATGGATGCCGATTTTTCCCATCCCCCCGAAAAGCTCGCCGAACTTGCCGAGGCGTTGCAGAGCTGTGATGTGGCGATGGGCTCTCGTTATGTGCCCGGTGGCGCCGTGGACCGGAATTGGGCGCTTTGGCGCAAAGGGCTATCCGCTTTTGGTAATTGGTATGCGCGCACCATTCTGGGTATCCCCGTTCGGGATGTGACCGGCGGTTTTCGCTTGTGGCGGCGGGAAACCTTGCTGGCAATGCCCTTCCAACAAGGTAACTCGCAAGGCTATGTCTTTCAAGTCGAGATGGCGTATTTGGCTTATCGTCTGGGTTTCACCATTCAAGAAATCCCCTTTTATTTTGCCGACCGTCATCAGGGGCGATCAAAGATGTCCTTGCGCATTCAGCTCGAGGCGGCCTACAAGGTTTGGCAAATTCGCTTTGCCTACGCTTCGCTAAGTCCAGCCAAGAAAGTTTTGTAGCTCTGCACTAGCTGCCCCCATTCCTCCAAAGAGAGACTTTCAGCGCGGCGGCTGGGTTCGATCTGCGCTGCTGCCAACACCTGCAAAGCGTGAGAGACGGGCAGACCCAACCCCCCTGCTAGGGCGTTGCGCAACTGCTTGCGCTTTTGGCTGAAGCCGGCTTTGGCTAAACGGAAAAACAAGTCGGTATCGGCAAGGCGCGGCCGTTCAGCGACCGCAACATGCAGGATGGCCGAATCGACCTTTGGTTGAGGGTAGAAGGCGCCGGCCGGGATGCGGGCGATAATGGAAGGCTTGCCGTAGAGATGGATACTGAGCGCTAACAAGCTCATCTCACCCGGCAAGGCGCAGATGCGTTGAGCCACTTCCCACTGCAAGGTGAGAATCATCTGACGCGGCCGCCGCCTTCCCTCTAACAGATGACGCAAGATCGCCGAAGTGAGGTAATAGGGGATATTTGCCACCACGCTAAAGGGTTGCTCCTCTGCCGTAAAAAGCTCGGCGAGGTCTAAGTGTAGAATATCCGCTTGGATCAAGCGCACATTGGAATAGGGCGATAAAACCTCTCGGAGAGGAGGGATAAGATCGGCATCAAGTTCCACCGCCACCACGTTGCGCGCCGCCTGAGCAAGATAAACGGTCAGGCTTCCCAAGCCGGCCCCGATCTCGAGCACGTCTTCATGCGGCGCAAGGTTGGCAGCTTGCACCACCTTGCGCAAGCTCCCTCCATCCATCAAGAAATTCTGTCCCAGCCGTTTTTTAGGGCGTAACCCGTAACGGCGCAACAGTTGTGGGACAGAAAAGGGGGGCAAAGGAGGGGTGCTCATGGACAAGTGGGTTCTTCGGGTTGATCGGGCCACGTGCCGGCCATAAATTTCTCGACGTACTCCCGTAAGGCTTGCTGATCGGCTTGGATGGCAAAGGTGGTTTTCTTGTAATATGGATTATAAACCCGCCCCGGAGGCAGCAGTTCGGGGGGAAAGCTGGCGAAGAGGATATTTTCGCGTTTCAGGTGTGGCAACAAACAGGCAAGCTGCATAATCTGTTCCGGAGTGAGATCGGTTTGCACCGAGCCTTGGAAAGCCGAAACGATCTGGGGGATACGGGCAAACACCGTGGGCTCTTTGAGCTTTGCCCGTAAGGCACACAGCACCATCGTTTGATGGTCTTGACGGGTGAAATCGTTGTACTTCTTGCGGATGCGGGCAAAGCGCAGGGCTTCTTCCCCGCTGAAATGGTGTTGCCCGGCGGGGAAATATCCCAGATCGATGGTCATTGGGTCTTCGGAGGTGCCATCCACCGCTTCCGGCAAATAGAGATCGATCCCTCCAGCCGCATCCACCAGCTTAACGAAGGTGTTCATGTTGATCGCCCCATAATGGTCAACCCGCAGGCCGAAATTGAGTTGGAGCGTGCGCGCTAATAAACCGGGCCCTTCTCCCTCGCCCTGATAATATCCCATCCCTTTGCCGCCGTAGAAGTAGGCTTGGTTGAGTTTTCCCTGAGTGATGTTGTATTTGGTGTTAATGTCAGGGATATCCACCCACAGATCGCGCGGAAAGGTTAGCGCCGTCACTTTGGGGGTGAGGAAATCGATCCGCACCACGCGAATGGCATCCGCCAAACCATAATCGTAGGATTGTCCGCTATCGGCACCGATTGCCAGAACGTACATTAAGGGGGGACCGCCACATAAGGGAGCTGCGGTTGCCGTCGCAGTGTGGGTCGGCATCGCCGCTGCTGCACTTGCCGAACCGCTGAGCGTGGATGGCGTTTCGGTCGGGACAAGGGTTTCTAGGGTGGGAGTTGAGGTGGGTAAACCCAAACTCGGTCCCAGCGGGGTGCGCCACTTACGCAGGAGCAGCGGAGAGGCAAAGCCTAAGCCGATCAGCAATAACCCGAACAGGAGAACGAGGGTGAATTTCTTGTTCAAGGCTTTCCTTTCTCCAAAAAAGGTCGCTATGAGTATAATACTTAATATCCTTAACAGGCATTAAAGAATGTCGCAGAGCAAACCCCTTCTACCGCCTTCTTTGTCAACCCGCCTTAACCATCCTGCCGTGATTGCGCCTTTGTACGGGGCGCTAAGCTTAGGGTGTGTGTTGCTGTTGGGGAAGATTGTCCTTTGGCGAGTCTTCTCCACGCCTCCTCACCATCATCAGCCCCGACTGATCCCGGATGGCATTGTCCTTTTCTGCTCCGAATTTCTTTTGGTTGGCGTTTTAGCCTTCAGTTTGTATCACAGTCTGCAAGCCTCCCATGTGTCCACCAAAAACAGCCTGCGCGGCGGTTTTTTGGGGGCGTGGCTGATTGCCGGCCTTGCTGCAACCTACCTCTGGAGGGTTTCCCCACCTCTGGCTCTGTGGGGTTTGTTATGCGGCTGCTTAGCAGCGTTTGGCGGGGCATTGGTTGCCACGGCTGCCATCACCCCCCTTTGGGAGGAAAATCTCCCTCCCTCAGCCGAGGTTCGACAGCGGGTTTTGGAGCAGCATCGCCTTTCTCTAGGGGCGGAATGGGCGACGCCGCGCTGGAAACGGGCGTTGGATATCGCCCTCTGTCTGGCGAGCGCTCCCCTCACACTTCCCCTCACCCTGTTCATCGCTTATGGCGTCTGGCTAGAAGACCCCGGCGCCATCTTTTTCGTTAAGAACTCGGTGGGCAAATGGGGGAAGAACTTCCGTCAGTTCAAATTTCGCACCATGATCCAAGGCGCCGAAGAGGGCAACGGCCCAACTCTAGCGCAGGCGAATGACCCGCGGGCATTGCGCTTTGGCCGTCTGTTGCGTAAAACCGCTTTGGATGAACTGCCCCAATTGTGGAACATTTTGCGGGGAGAGATGAGCTTCGTCGGACCCCGCCCGCAGCGCACCGCCTTGGTTGATGGATATCTCCAAAACCTGCCCCAATATGCCGAACGTCATCGGTTGCCGCCGGGCTTATCTGGTTTAGCCCAAGTGGCAGGGAGTTATTATCTCACCCCTCTCCAAAAACTGCGCTTTGACCGCTTATACATCCGTCATGCCAGCTTGGGCTATGACCTGCGCCTGTTGTTGACCGCTTTTGCGCTTACCTTTTACTACCGCTGGAAACCCGGCTGGGACGGTCGCCTGCCGCGGCGCTGGTTACACCCGGTCAAATCCTCTGCAGGCGACGCCAAGCCGTCCAAAGCACGAGATTAACGGCCAAGGCGTTCAGGATTTGTCCACCGATCGTTCCATAAACTCCCCATACGCGGATGGCAAGCAAGCCGAGGGTGAACATGAGGCCGATCGCCACCAGGTTGGCGATGAAAATTGGCTTGGACTGGCGGCTTGCCTTGAGGACGGTTTGCAGCGGCCAGTAGGCAAACCACAAAGCATAGAAGAGCGCCATTAGAACGACCCCCCGTTGGTAAGGAGTATAGACTTCCCCATATAGAAGGTGCAGGATTTGACGGGGGAACAATAAGGCGAAGGTTAGGAAGGCTGCTACCGGCAGTCCGTTAGAAACGTAAATCAAGCGCAGGGCGCGCCGCAACGCAGTTGTCCCTTCCCGTTGAAAACCTTCGGCGGCGCGCGGCGTAAGAAAGGTGTCTGTTGCTCGGAGGAGGGCGTGAATCGGAGCGACTAAATTCTGGATGGCGCGGTAGGCCCCGGCGGCGGCAAAACTGACCATGCCGGCCGTCAGCACCGGGTAAAATTCAACCGAGACCCAATTTGCCAGCGTGCTGCCCATCATCCAACGCCCGAACTCCCAGTTGCGTTGCCAAGTTTGCCGCACATTTAAGCCGCGCCAAAGCCACAAACGGCGGTTTTCCCATAGGCCGGCCAATAAAGCGACCACGGCGCCCCAGCCAATCGCTTCCAAACCGCGCACGCCGTTCAGCGTCGCACTCCTCCCCCACCACCAGAGCAAGCCCAGCCGCGTGAGACTACTCAATACAGTGTTTAGCATGGCGGAAAAGACCTTGCGCCGCGTGTACAACAGACGGCGGACCAATTCCTGCATCTGCCAGAAAGAGAGCACAAACCAGAGGCTGAACAGCGCCGGCCCGGCAACATTGTTGCCGCTGTGGATCAAGAGCCATCCTCCCAAAGCGCTAACGAGAGCCGTCAAGCTGGCTAAAGCAAGTTGGATCACCGCCGTGCTGGAGGCATAGCCACGGAATTCATCCTCTGTCATCCCCGCTCCATAGACATTCAGCGGTTGGATGACCAAACCCTCAATCGTATTGCGGACGAAGGTGAGAGCCGAAAAGCCGACCGCATAGACGCCCAAATCGGTGGGAGTGGCGTAACGCGCCACCATTACCGTGGCGAGGAAATTGGTCAGGCTGATGAAAGCTTGATCGGCGGCAGCCAGATAGCCTTGGCGGGCCGTGCTGCCAAACAGCAGGTGCATTGCCTTGTGCTGCCAGAACTGTAGGAACTTCCTCGGTTCAGTTGTGAGCTTCGGCAACGATTTGATCGAGGTGCTTTTGTATATCAGCAGGCAAAGGTTCAGGGTGGTGAGTCTCTAAGATGTGCAAGGCTTTCTCCCGAGCGCGCTGGCGCAACGTCTTCGAGCCTGCTGCCACCCAGCCATCGTAATTGTGTCGATCAAACAGCGTCGGATACCAATCCTCTTTGAAATGTTTGCGGGTGTGTGGGTTGCCGAGGAAATCGCCATCCGGACCAATTTTCTCGATCACATCTAGAGCAAGCGTTTCCTCGTTGACCTCTAAGCCTTTCATGAATTGTTTGACATAAGCAATCAGTTCATCACAAATGACGATCTGTTCAATGGAATTGGTCATGCCGCTGTCTAAGTAGCCGACATCGTGGGCAAGTTGCGCCCCGGCGAGGGTCTCCAGTAAGATTGAAAAGGCAGCCTCGGCGGCAGCTTGTTCATCGGGCAGCTTCGAGTCGCTGCAGCCGGTCAGTCCAAAGATGGGTAAACCATAGCGGTGAGCCACTTCAACCAGCATCACCCGATTGGTAGGGTCGGCATAGCAATCGATGGTTGAGCGCATGTCGAACATATCGTTCACCCCGCCCGTGAGGATCACGGGGGCGCCTTCGCGCTGAAGCTGGGCGATCACCAAGCCGGCTAACTCCCCGGCGTTTGCCAAAGCAATTGCCCCTGCAGCAGTGACCGGGCCCGTAGCGCCGCGCAGGACGACCGGTGTATAAGTAGTGGGCAAGCCCTTTTCAGCCATGAAGAGCAGCTTCTCGAGAGCTTCTTGATTATGGCGCAGGGGATGGCTCACGTTGATATAGAGGGCGCAAATCGGCTGACGGCGCAGAATTTCTTCCCCGCCAACCACAGCCTCTGCCATGCGCACAGCGTCCACACAACCGGGGAAATCCAGGGTGACAAAGAGAATGGGTTTGGTGCTATACATGAGCATGGCCCGCATCTGATGACGATCGTAAATCTCGGCTGGCAGGTCGTTGGCAATGCAGAACGACATGAGAAAGTCGATATTCGGCAACGCATCGCAGACCGTCACGGCTTCAACAATATCCTGTAAGGTGCCTGGACGACGTTCGCCTGTGCGCAAATCGATCACATTCGGGCAATCGGAACCGGGCCCGAAAAAGGTGTTGTACCCTTCCAGAGGCATGGCACGGCGGCCATGACGATCATACAAGGTGGTGCGCTTTGGGGCAATCGAGAGCGCCCACTCGACCAAGCCGGGCGGAATGCGCACGCGGTTACCCTCTTCGACAGTCACGCCTTTTTTCTTGAGCAGTTCGATGGCGCGCGGTTCGTAGAGGCGCACTCCGGTGCGTTCCAAGATTTCAAGGCTGGCATAATGAATTTTTTCAATTTGAGCATCCGAAAGTTTGCGGAACAGGGGGGCTTGGATCATAGTGTAGTTGCTTTGTAGAGTCATGCTTGGGTCTCCTAATTAAGATTTCTTACGTTTTTTACAAGGGATCAAGTCTTGTCCTACCCTGGCTTTTTGCCATGCAGGGCGAAGAAAATCCTTTCGGGTGTGGCTGGTATTGAGCGGATACGAACGCCAATAGCGCGGCTGATGGCATTGATGATCGCCGGGGTAGAAGGCAACATGGCTGCTTCCCCAAGCCCTTTGACGCCATAAGGTCCAAAACGGCTTTCTCGCTCAATCAGAAGAACCTCAATTTGCGGCATTCGGTCAATCATTGGCAACAGATAAGTGCTAAAGCCGGTGGTCAAACTGGGGATATACATCTCTGAGAGGGCAGCCCCAATCCCCATCATAATTGCCCCTTCAATTTGCCCGCGCGCATCGAGGGGATTAACAGCTTTGCCTACATCATGCGCTGCAACGATCTTGAGCACATGAACAAAGCCGGTTTCCAAATCCACTTGAACTTGAGCGACATGGGCTCCGGTGACAAAAAAGGGCACATATTCGGCATCGGGATGGCGCGGAAAGGCGTTGCTGAGGTCAAATTTACCCACGACCCGCCGTGTTTTACCAATGCGATCGAACTCCTTGGCAACCTCGGCTAAGCCAATGCGCTGATGCGGTCTCTCACTGTCAACAATGGCATCTTCTTGCAGGGTGAGGTATTGCAGGGGGGTATCCAGCATTTCGGCGGCTACGCCAAAAATCTCTTGGCGCAGGGTTTGCATCGCTTGACGCACCGCGCCGCCCACAAAATAGGTCGCCCGCGAGGCGCCTTGGATGTCGCTGTTTGGCACAAGCGCCGTATCTGCGTTGACGATTTGAATCTGATCGCGGCTGGCTCCCATGCTCTCGGCTGCAATTTGGGACATAACCGTATTGGTGCCTTGGCCATAATCCGGCGCAGAACAATAGACCACAAAGTGACCATCCTGCGCCAGTTCAGCATGCGCTTCGATACAGAGGGTGCCGGCTTTGCCAAAGCGATACCACATTCCCGCCAGACCAACCCCACGCCGAACGGAGGACAAGGGATTGCCCGATTGAAACTGTTGCACTTCGGCTAACATCTGCTGATAGTAAGGGCGCACAGCTTCTAAGACCTCTTGGTAACCGATGGTCTCAGGGGAAGGGTATCCGAGAAAGGTCATATCGCCGTCGTGAAGGCAATTGCGCAGGCGCAATTCGAGCGGGTCCATCTCCAATTTTTCGGCAAGTTCATCCAAAGCGCACTCGATGCCAAAAGTCGCCTGAGAGGTGCCAAAGCCACGATACTGACCGGATTTTGGGCCATTGGTATAAATCGTTTGAGCCAATCCATCAACAGCTTGCCAGCGGTAGCAACCTCCTCCGGCTGTCAAGGCGTAATTAGGGATATATTGTCCACCACTATCGTATCCACCGGTATCGGCTAGGATACGCATGGATAAGGCTTTTAGGTCACCTTTGCTGGTCGCTCCGATGCGATAGTGCATCTGGTAGGGATGCCGCTTGGGCGTAGCTTCAAAGGACTCGCTGCGGCTGTAGCTGAGGCGCAACGGGTGACGCACATGGTAAACCGCTAGGGCAACAGCCACAAAGGGCCAGGGATCTTGTTTACCACCGAACGACCCCCCGGTCGGGGGAGTGATCACCCGCACCTGCTCTAAAGGCAACCCCAGCACCTCGGCAATATAGCGTTGTTGATTATGAGGTTGATGATTGCCCCCCACGACCGTAATCCGCCCCTGCTCGTCAACATACCCTAATAAGCTCTCCCGTTCCAGATAGGCATGTTCTAAGAAGACCGTCGCATAGTGGGAGTCAACCACAACGTCTGCTTCAGCAAAGGCAGCCTCAATCTCGCCGTAGTGGATTTCGGTAGAGGCAAGCACATTTTTCTTGCCCGCAATTTGAACGGCATCTGGGGCAAGAGCTTGCTCAACGGAAAGCAGATGCGGCAAGGGTTCTAACTCCACATCAACCAACGAAAGGGCTTGTTGCCCTTGTTCGGCTGTCTCGGCAACTAAAAGGAAAATAGGTGCTCCTTTCATGCGCAAAGTTTCGCCAACGGCAGGCAAAACAGGCTCCTCTAGGCTATAATGTTCAAAGCCGTTTACGCCCGGAATATCCCGCCAGGTCAGGATTTTGCGCACGCCGGGGGCTTGTTCAGCCCGATGAGGTTCCAACTTGAGCAAGCGAGCGTGAAAAAACGGACTACGCCCGACAAGCAGGCTCCATATCTCTTTCTGAGAGATGTCTTCGACATATTTGGCTTGTCCGGTAACTTTGGCGATTGAGTCGGTCCGCAGCAAATTCCCGCCAATGATTTTGGTTGTTGGATTCATCGAGCCTCTCCTAAAATCTTAACCTTGCTGTAGGGCGAAATCCATCCTAAATTATAGTATAATTTCGGAAAAGACCAAACCACCAATTGTTATAGATCTCTCTTTTTTAGCGAGAGATCCGTTTGGAATGGTGTTTAGCTGCATACCATCGTGAAGCCGTATAGACCATTGTGGCGTTGAGGTGAAATCATGCGGGTGGGTCTATGGAAAAATCGATCCCTAAACAATCTATGATCTTTTGATGCATAAGGAGGTGAAAAACAGAAAAGAGCCTTAAACCAAATCCCTTGCCAGCGATCCAAATCATCATACATCTTTGAGGAGAAGTCTTATGCCAACTCAAAAGACCTTAAAAGCCATCCTGACCATCGCCCTTTTAGGCGTCCTTCTCTTACAAGCCTGTGGAGGGCAACCCACGGCTGCACCGCCAGCCACTCAACCCCCATCTGCCCCGGCAACCGAAGCTCCCGCTCAACCTGCGCAACCTGCTGAAACAACAGTTCCGCAAGAGCCATCTGCAGGAATGGAACGGCGCGGTGTGCTGCGCGTTGCCATGCAGCCCCTTTATCAGACCGATCCAGCCTTAATGCAGTCCGATCCGGAGATTTTTGCCTTAAACCATATCTTCGATTATCTGGTCGATGTCACTCCCGAAAACAGAATCGTTCAGCGACTTGCCAAGAGCTGGACGGTCAGTGAGGATGGATTGACCTATGTCTTTCAACTAGAAGAAGGGGTTACCTTCCACGATGGTTCTCCCCTCACTGCAGCCGATGTGGTTTGGACATTCGATCGCTTGCGCAATCCCGACTCAGGCTATCCCACAGCGAACCTATATGCTAATATCGACACCATTGAGGCGACAGGGGATTTGGAAGTTACCTTCAAACTCAAACAATCGAATCCCTTCTTCCTGTTCGACCTGAGCGATAATCACGCCGGCATTCTCAAAGCCAACACCCAAGAGCCAACCAATTTCAATGGTACCGGTCCCTTCAAGGTTGTCGAATACAGCCCAGAAGATCGCTTGGTCCTGCAAGCGAATGAAAACTACTTTGTTGAGGGTCAGCCCAAACTGGAAGGCGTAGAAGTCATCTTCTTCTCCGACCTGACAGCCATGGTAGCCGCTCTGCGCGGTGGGCAGGTTGATCTGGTACTCAACTTGTCGACCGACTTATATAAGAGCCTACAGGGTGAAGCGGGCATCACCTTGATCGACGCAGCGACAAATGAGTTCGATGTCATTCGCATTCGATCGGATCGGGCGCCGGGCAACGATGTGCGCGTCATTCAAGCGCTGAAACTGGGCTTGGATCGCGATGCCATTTACCAACTGGTGATGGAAGGTTTTGGCCGCATCGGCCGCGATAGTCCGATTGGGCCAATGTTCACCAATTACTACAGTGAGGAATTTCCACTGCCCAAGAAGGACGTGGAAGCAGCCAAGAAACTCCTCGCCGAAGCGGGTTATCCCAATGGCTTCTCGATCGATTTGCATACACCCGATACCCGCGATCGACCTGAGTTGGCAGTCGTCCTAAAGAACCAATGGGCAGAAATTGGGGTCGATGTAAATACCTTCATTGAACCCGAAAGCGTCTATTATGGTGAGAACGGCTGGTTAGAGGTCGATCTGGGGATTACAAGCTGGGGTTCGCGCCCTTATCCGCAATTCTATTTGGATGTGATGCTGAAATGTGGCGCAGTTTGGAACGAATCGCGCTTTTGTGACGAAGAGTTCGACCGCTTGGCAACCTTAGCCGGCAGCACCCTGAACGAAGAAGAGCGGGTGCAAGCGTACAAAGATATTCAACGAATTTTAATCGAACGCGGCCCGATTATTGTGCCTTACTTCTATACGCAACTGGCTGCCATTCGCTCCAACTTCCAAGGCTTTGTGCTGAAGTCCTTCCCAGGCAGATCAGACCTAAGGACAGTCTTCCTTCAGGAATAGCTTAAGAAATCAATATGAAGGAGGGCATCACGGTTTCAGAGAAAATCGAAGGGGCAGGACGGTCTCGTCCTGCCCCCAACCAAGAGATCAGTGCATCTCTTGTTGGTATTAAGAACTTTTTCATCGCCCTGACCTCCAAGCCGGCTTCCGCCTTGGGGCTCTTTATTTTCATCTTCTTTCTATTCTTAGCCATTTTTGGGCCGCTCATTGCTCCCTATGGCATTAACGAGCAAATCGTTAGCGACGCTGGGCAGCCTCCATCTCCAAAGCATTGGTTTGGCACGGATAATTTGGGGCGCGATGTTTTCAGCCGTGTTGTCTTCGGGGCACGCGAGATTCTCACCTTAGCCGGTTTCGGCACGCTGGTGGCTGTCTTTTTTGGCACCACCATCGGTTTAGCAAGTGGCTACATCGGCGGCTGGTTTGATGAGGTTCTAATGCGCATCTTCGATGGCTTGCTGGCCATGCCCTTACTTTTATTGGCTTTATTGCTGCTTGGCACCTTAGGGCCTTCAAAAAACAGTGTTTTATTGGTCATCATCATTGTTTATACTCCGATTGTTGCGCGGGTGGTGCGCAGTGTGGTGCTCTCGGTGCGGCAGCGCGGCTTCATCGAAGCGGCTCGGTTGAGAGGTGAGAATTTGGCTTATATCCTTTTTCGGGAGATTCTGCCGTCGGTCTTGCCGGCCTTAGCGGTCGAAGCTGCCTTGCGCTTTTCCTATGCGATCTTCTTGGTCGCTTCTCTCGGCTTTCTAGGAGTCGGCGTTCAGCCACCTAGCCCCGACTGGGGTCTGATGGTGCGCGAGGCGCGCAACAATGTCAATCAAATGCCCTGGACGATGTATTACCCGGCTGCGGCGATCGCCATCGTGGTGATTGGGATTAACCTTCTAGCGGATGGAGTCAAGCGAGTTTTGTTGGAGTCTAAGTAGCCATGACGAGCAATGAACAACCAGTTTTAGAGGTAAACGATCTGACGGTTGCCTATCGCATTGGTGATCGTTGGCTAGAGGCGATTCGCGACATCAACTTAGCGATTCAGAGCCGCCAGATTTATGGTTTGGTGGGAGAAAGCGGCTCTGGCAAGACGACCTTAGCCATGTCAATCTTAAATTATTTGGGGGAGAACGGCAAAATCCTCAAAGGCTCGATCGTTTTTGACGGAGAGGAGATTAGCCGCTATCCTCGAGAAAAAATGCGCGCTTATTGGGGCAGTAAAATCGCTTTAGTGCCTCAAAATCCGCTCTCCTCTCTAAACCCAACGCTAACAGTTGGAGAACAAGTGCGCGAAGTTCTGCGTCTGCACTTGAAGATGACCAATATAGAAGCTCAACAAAAAGTGTTGGAGCTTTTTGAGCGCGTGCGGCTTGCCGAACCCGAGCGGGTAGCGCGTGCGTACCCGCATCAAATTAGCGGTGGAATGCAACAGCGGGTGATGATCGCTATGGCTTTGGCAACTTCCCCGCGTTTGCTGATCCTCGATGAGCCGACAACGAGCTTAGACGTGACCACGCAAGCCTCAATTCTTGACCTGATCAAGGAATTGATCCAGGGTCGAGAGATGGCAGTGCTCTATGTGACCCACAACTTAGGGGTGGTGGTTGAGCTTTGCCATCGTGTGGCGGTTTTATACGCTGGCGAGTTGGTAGAAGACGCACCGCTCGAAGAGCTTTTCTCTCAACCAATGCATCCTTATACGCATGGGCTGCTAATGAGTGTGCCTAAGCTCGGTCAGAGTAAGAGCGAACAAGCCTTGAGCGCTATCCCAGGGCAGATTCCGGCCCTATCTCAGCGTGGGCAAGGTTGCATTTTCCAAGCAAGATGCCCAATTGCTTTAGAGATCTGTTCCGAACGCCCGCCTTTGGAGAAGGTCAACGAACAACACTTAACCCGTTGCTATCGTTGGCAAGAAATTGCGCAGGGCGAAATCGCCCTTGAGGCGCTTTTTGAAGCGGAAGGTGAGGCAATGAGCATGGCTGTGCCGATCTCATCAGAAAAGGGTACAGCTTCTGCCTTGGACGCTCAAGGGATAGTGGTGGAGTTTGAAGGGCAGCGTTCTTTCTTTGAGTCCATCACTCGTCGTCCGGCGCGCAAGGTTAAGGCGGTTAAGAATGTTAGTATTCAAATCCAACCCGGGGACACCCTCGGTTTGGTGGGGGAGAGCGGCAGCGGCAAGACCAGCCTTGCGCGTGCCATCAGCGGGCTCAATGAGCCCGAAGCGGGAAGCATTCGCATTTATGGCTTGCCTGCCTCGCCAAAACTCTCGCAGCGCAACCGTGAAGTTCTGCGCCGCTTGCAAATGGTGTTTCAGAATCCCGAAGAAGCCTTGAACCCTTTCATGACAGTGGGCGAGTCCTTACGGCGACAATTGTTCGTTTTGCAAGGCATTCGCGGAGAGGAAGCTCAACGCAAAGCAGAAGAGATGGTGCAAGCTGTGCAACTGCCCGTGGAGGTGCTGAACCGCCGTCCGAACCAGCTCAGCGGCGGTGAAAAGCAGCGCATTGCTATTGCGCGCGCTTTTATCACCAATCCCGATATTGTCATTGCGGATGAGCCGGTTTCCTCTTTAGACGTTTCAGTTCAAGCGGCAATCCTCAACCTGATCAACCGCTTGCAGGGGTCTTTTCATAATGGGTTGCTGTTCATCTCCCATGACTTGGCGGTTGTGGGCTACCTAGCTGACCAAATTGCGGTGATCTATTTAGGGGCACTGATGCAACTTTGTCGGGCAGCGGACCTGTTTCAGCCACCCTTTCACCCTTATACCGAAGCGTTACTCTCGGCGGTACCGTCGGTGGAGCTAGGCCGTAAAGTTGAAGCTATCCGCTTGGAAGGCGACTTACCCAGCCCGAGTGAAACCATCGAAGGCTGTCCTTTCCATTCCCGCTGCCCGCGTAAAATCGGCCAGATTTGCGAACAGCAAGCGCCTCCCTGGCGGATTGACGAAAGCACCCAAAAGCGCATCTATTGCCATTACACGCTGGAAGAGTTGAGTCAACTTCAATCTAAGACCCGCTACTCAGGACTGTAAACAAGATGTTGAAGTATTTACTGCGCCGATTCGGCTTCCTCATTTTGACCTTACTCATCACGTCTATGGTTGTGTTCGTGGTGACGCAGTTGTTGCCCGGCGATGTGGCGCGGGTGATCCTCGGCCGCGAGGCAGGAGAAGCTGCCTTGCAAGCCCTCCGCGAAGAACTCGGCCTTAATGATCCTTTACCCGTTCAATATACCCGTTGGTTGACAAATTTTGTCAAAGGCGAGTGGGGCAAGTCCTACAGCACAAAAACGGAAATTCGTCCCCTCGTTATGGGACGCCTGCGTAATTCTCTGATGTTGGCGGGGTTTATTTTGGTCATCTCTGTGCCGTTGGCGATTTTTCTCGGAGTCGTAGCAGGCTTAAATGAAAATAAACCCATTGACAATGCAATTAGCATTGCCTCTTTGGCTGTGGTCGGCTTGCCCGAGTTTGTCACGGGGTTAGTGTTGATCCAAATCTTTTCCTTTCGTCTGCGGTTATTCCCAGCTAATTCCTCGATCCGCCCCACAACCTCTTTTGTCGAAGCATTGCCGATGTTGATCCTGCCGGCCCTGACGGCGACGCTTGTCTTACTTGCTTACATCGCCCGCCTGACGCGCGCCGGGGTGATCGAAGAACTCAAACAACAATACGTGCGCACTGCGGACCTGAAGGGCTTGCCATATCGGACGGTGATCTACAAACATGTGCTGCGTAATGCGCTGATCCCGACCATTACGGTCGTGGCAATTAGCATGGGGTGGCTCATTAGTGGCTTAATTGTGATCGAAAACGTCTTTAACTATCCGGGCTTGGGGCGCCTAATGGTCTTTGCCATCGACCGCCGCGACTTGCCCTTATTGCAAGCCGTGACGATGGTAGCTGTTTTGGGATTTGCCTTATCCAACTTGATCGCCGATATTTTATACGCCATCCTAGACCCGCGCATCCGCTTAGGCTAGTCCTTCTTTTGCAGAGCATACCTCATTTTTTGTCGAAAATCCCACGGTAGCACCGTTTGAAGGCGGGATAGGCAAAGAAGCTAGGGCATTTCTCGGTGTGCTTCCAGCCAAAGATGCGTCTCGACACAAAAAGGGGTAGTTGATGTCGGGGAGGGATGCTAAGATTGGGAGCGCAAAGGCTATCTTTTGCGAGCCTAAAGCACGGCTACTGTAACATAAGTTTCAGCTTGTGCGAACGAGAAGTAGGCTGAAGCCTGCGTTGCGGGAAGCTGTTCCAGCCTGCCCCTTGCCCAAAAACGAACATCTGTTTTCGATTATCTGGTATAATAAAAATTTAAGATAACTGTTCAGCCGCGGTGCTTTGCTCACCGGTTTGTTGGACTGAAGTCCTGCCTCAGTACATGAAAGTCGGAGCCATCCGACTTAGCGCCAAGCCTGAAGGGCTTTCATGCGCTGAGCAGGTGGCTTGAGCCCTGCTGACCTGATCCGTTTGTAGGATAAGGTTGAAAAAAGGAGGAAATCGATGAATTTAGATAGCCGCAAACCAATAAGGCTATCCAAAAGATTGGTTTCTATGCTAACGATAGAAGGAGGGATGGATGACGCTGCCCAATGATGCTCTGCGGGAGCTGGTTAGCCAATATACGCGCTTGAAACAAGAGAACCAAGAATTACGCGAGGAAATTAGCCGCCTGCGCCAGGCTATGCGCTCTTTGGTGCGTTTGCAAAACAAGATCGAAATGATCACCCCGCAATCCAACCCCTTTGACCTCATCCATCTCATCCTGAGCACTGCGTTGGAAGCGGTTAACTCCAAAGACGGTTCTCTGATGTTGCTCGATGAAGAGACCAACGAACTGGTCTTTGTTTTGGTCTTGGGGGCTGCCCAGAAGACATTGACCAATTACCGCCTGCCGCCTGGAGAGGGAATTGCCAGTTGGGTGGTCGCCAGCCGTACCCCAAAGTTGGTCTTAGATGCCCGCGCCGAGCCGCTTTTCTCCCCTTTAGTGGATAAGATGACCGGGTTCATGACCCTTTCGCTGATTTGTGTGCCGCTGATTTATCGAGATCGGACGCTGGGCGCCATTGAGGTCGTAAATACCATCAGCGGCGAACCTTTTAAGCAAGAAGACGTCGATCTTTTACAATTAGTTGCCCTATTGGCAACCTTAGCCATTTTGCGGGCAGAGGGATAAAATAAGCATTGACAGAGCGGCTGTTCTTATCCGCAGATTGTGCAATAGAGACACCCGCAGAATCGCGGGGCTAAGGTCCGCTTGTTCAACAGATAGAAGCCCTTTGGGCTGGCGCCCCGAGGCGAATTGATCTGACTTTTTAGTCCGCCGGATCGGGCTGTGCCAAGATGTGGGCAATCCCGAAACAAGTGTGCACTCAAAAATTGTTGGCAACATTGCTTTGTAGGATAACTCATTGAGTTGTCCTACAACTTTTGCGTGGACACAGAAACCATTTCACCCTTGACAAGTCGCACTTATCCCCTATAATTAATACAAATATTATCGGAAATCAAAATGGTCGAAGGCGCTCTTCTAATAAACTGCATGTGTAGCCGGCGGGGGAAGTAACCACCGCGCGGCTGGCCTTTTCGATCATCCATTGCCAACAAAATCGAAGCGGTGGTTACCACCCCGCATCCAAAATTCGGGAACTGGTAATCAGCGTTTCTTTTTTGTTGGCAATTTTGTTTAATGGATCGCCCTAAAGGAGCAGTAAAATGGACATCCAGACTTCGCAAAACCTTTTTCAAGCAAGTGTGACGCTTTCATCGCTGCCAACGGTGCGGAGCTTAGAAACCCTCGTTGGCAATACCCCTTTGATTCCCTTGCGTCGTGTGACAACTCACCTGCCCGCCACTGTTCAGGTGCTTGCCAAAGCCGAATGGTTCAACCCTGGCGGATCAATCAAAGATCGCCCAGCCTTGAATATCCTGCGCATGGCACTAGCTGAGGGGAAACTCGGCGGTGGCAAGAGATTATTGGATTCGACTTCTGGGAATATGGGCATTGCCTATGCCACCTTCGGCGCAGCTCTGGGCATCCCGGTGACCCTGATCGTGCCTGCCAATGCCAGCCCCGAACGGATTGCAATCCTCAAAGCTTTGGGAGCCGAGTTGATCCTCTCAGATCCTTCTGAAGGCTCCGATGGCGCTATCCGCATTGCTCGACAAATGGCTGCTCAGCATCCGGAAAGATACTATTATGCCAACCAATATGATAACCCGGCTAACTGGCAAGCGCACTATTGCACCACGGGTCCAGAAATCTTCCACCAGACCCAAGGTTGTGTCACCCATTTGGTTGCCGGCCTTGGCACCAGCGGCACCTTAATCGGCGCCGGGCGCTATCTGCGTGAGGTTTCATCAGGCATTCAACTGATTGCGGTTCAACCCAGCAGCCCTTTCCATGGGCTTGAAGGTCTAAAGCACATGCCCACCGCTATCCGTCCGGGCATCTTTGATGACTCCCTCATTGACCAGACGATCCCGATTGAAACGGAAGAGGCTTATCAGATGGTGCGCCGTCTTGCCCGTGAAGAGGGGTTGTTTGTGGGCATCTCAGCGGGCGCAGCCGCCGTGGCTGCCATCCGCGTTGCTGAGCAACTGGAAGGTGGTCAAGTCGTAACGATATTTCCTGACGCGGGCTATAAGTACTTGAGCGATAAAGCCCTATGGGCCAGTTGAGTTCTGCCGTCGAACATTGAACTGCAGAGGTGCAACCGATGACCGCCCTTTTATTACCTACTGAATTATTGGAAGAGTTATCCCTTCATCTCGAAACCGCCTACCCTGATGAAGGAGCTGGTTTTCTCATCGGGGAGATTCAAGGCGAGCGGCGCTGGGTGCGGAAAGTTCTCCCACTCCCCAACGCCCGCGAAGCTGAAGCGCGCCACAATCGCTTCCTGATCACCCCTGAGGATTACGCACAAGCTGAACGTCAGGCTGTCCAGGCAGGATTGGACGTGCTGGGCGTTTTCCATTCGCATCCCGACTCGCCGAACTGCCCTTCCGAGTTCGACCGTCAATGGGCTTTGCCCTATTTTGTCTATCTGATTACAACTGTCAAGCGAGGTAAAGCTGACCATCATCGCGTGTGGCTGTTGCGCTCAGACCGATCGGCATTCGATGAAATTGCCCTGGAGATTCTCCCCAGAGTGTCATCTCCTTCCTCGGTCGAGCCTTTCACACAGTCTGCAGCCAATGCACCCTAAACCCATTTTTTGTTAAGGAGGTTTTCCATGTCACTCTATTTTGTTCGCCATCAACATGCTCCCGATCATTGCCCTGCCAAAGACCCGCAAATGGGTTCAATGCTCTTGCAGCATCTCAGCCCAGCCCAAGCTCAACGCTTCGGCATCCAAATTCACGGCGATGCCGTCCTCGATGGAGCGCATACGCTGGTCTTGATCCTAGAGGCAGAAAACCAAGAGAAGGTAGAAGAATACCTGCAGCCCTTCCAGCAAGCGGGTGTGGTTGAGATCTTTGCGGCTTCGCCCTGCGAAAGGGTTGTCGAGCGACAAGGGTGTTAAAATAGGGGCTGAGGTGAACGGTATGGCAACGATTCGCATTCCTACACCGCTGCGACCCTATACCAATGGGCAAAGCGATCTCTCCATCTCCGGTGAGACGGTTGGGCAAGTGCTCGACAATTTAGTGCAACAATACCCGGCCCTGCGCACCCACATTTTCAACGAGGATGGCGGGCTACGTCCCTTCGTCAATCTTTTTATTGGCGAAGAGAACATCAACGATCTACAGGGCATCTCGACCCCTGTTCAAGATGGAGATCGGATTTTGCTGATTCCTAGTATTGCTGGAGGTGAATATCCAAATGTTGCCGATTTTGTCCCATGAAGAAATTTTGCGCTATTCGCGCCACTTGCTCATCCCTGAAGTGGGTTTAGAGGGACAGCGAAAGCTCAAGGCAGCTTCGATTTTAGTAATCGGCACCGGCGGGTTGGGTTCTCCGGTTGCGCTTTATCTGGCTGCGGCTGGCGTTGGGCATATTGGTTTGGTTGATTACGATGTGGTCGACTCTTCCAACTTACAGCGCCAAGTGATCCATGGCACAGCTTCGGTTGGTGAGCTCAAGGTCGAATCGGCGCGACGGCGTATGCTCGATCTCAACCCGGGCATTGAAGTTGAAGTCTATAATGAACCGTTTACCTCTGCCAACGCAATGCGCATCGCCTCCGATTATGACGTGATCGTTGATGGCACAGATAACTTCCCAACCCGCTATCTGAGCAATGATGTGTGCGTGCTGTTGGGCAAGCCCAACGTTTACGGCTCGATCTTTCGGTTTGAAGGGCAAGCCAGTGTCTTCGATGCTCGTCGTGGGCCTTGTTATCGCTGCCTGTTCCCTGAACCGCCACCACCCGGACTAGTGCCTTCTTGCGCGGAAGGCGGTGTACTGGGTGTTCTGCCCGGCACGATTGGCACCATTCAAGCTACCGAAGCCTTGAAATTGGTGCTCGGTATTGGCGAACCCTTAATTGGGCGGCTCCTCCTGTATAACGCCTTAGACATGTCCTTTGACTTCGTCAACCTCAAGAAGAACCCCAAGTGTAAGGTCTGTTCGCCCGAACCCGAAATCACCGAATTGATCGATTACGAAGCCTTCTGCGGCGTACCGGGGCATGACCACGAAGAGGGTTCAGCCGGCAAAGAATGGGACATCACCGCCCGCGATTTGGCTGAAAGACTGAAAAACGGCACGCCCTTGCGCTTGATTGACGTGCGCGAACCGCATGAGCTGGAAATCTCTCGGCTGCCGGGCGCTCAACTGATTCCTTTGGGTCAACTGGCTGCGAGGCTCTCCGAGCTGGATAGCGCCGAGGAAATTGTCCTGTTTTGCAAAGCCGGCACCCGCTCGGCACGGGCTTTAGAACTACTCCTAAGCGCCGGCTTTCGTAAGGTGAAAAACCTCAAAGGCGGCATCAACGCCTGGGCGCGCGAGGTGGATCCATCCCTGCCGATCTATTAGTGCTCTTCGTAAGGTGAGACCCATCTTTCCGAGGCTCGTCTAAACTTGCAGGGCATGAGCAGGACGATGACATTCTTGAAAGAGCGCAGCGCGCCCATGTCCTTCCGAAAGCGCGCAGCACTCCCGCGTCATTCCGAAGGAGCGCAGCGACTGAGGAATCCTAAGATTTCTCCCTGCGGTCGAAATGACACAGTGGAGGAGCGTCGAAACAAAAAAGTGACCGATCGGTCGTCATCGGTCATCGGTCGAAGTGACAATGTATTAGATCACTCGAAATGATAAAATATCAAGTCGGTTGAAATGACAGAACGTCAGTCTGTTCCTTATGACATGGCACTCTTCGGCTCTATTCTGAACTTTTGGTTATAGAAAACAGACATGACACACCCTGCAACCCCCAAAAGACTGCTAGCCGTTTTAGCTCATCCGGACGACGAAACCTTTGGAATTGGTGGCACATTAGCCTACTATGCCAAACGCGGCGTACAAACATACCTCATCTGTGCTACGCGCGGCGAAGCCGGTGGGATGGACGAAGACTGTTTAGAGGGCTTCGACTCGGTTGCCGCACGGCGCGAGAGTGAACTGCGCTGCGCCGTCGGCATCTTGGGTATCCAAGAACTTTACTTTCTAGATTACCGCGATTCAGGGATGCCCGGCTCGCCCGACAACCAGCATCCTCAGGCGCTGATCAACGCCCCGCAAGGCGAGGTGGCTGAGAAAATTGCTCATCTCATCCGTCAAATCCAACCGCAGGTGATCATCACTTTTGATCCTATTGGCGGCTACAAGCACCCTGATCACATTGCCATTCACCGTGCCACCGTAGAAGCTTTCTATTTGGCCGCCGATGAACGCTTTGTAGATGGCCTGCTCCCCTATCAGCCTGCCAAACTCTATTTTCATTTGATCCCCAAAGGCTTCCTGAAGACCGCCATCCGCGTCTTACGTCTGTTTGGCAAGGACCCGCGCCGCTTCGGAAAAAACGGCGATATCGACCTGGTTGCCCTTGTCGAAGAAGGCGATTTTCCCATCCATGCCCGCATTCGCTATGGGTCTGTCTTCGAAAGGAAACAGCTTGCTTCCCGCTGTCACGAAAGCCAACTGGATGGCGCCCTGATGTCGAACCCCGTCGCTCGCTGGATCAACCGCCTGTTTGCCAGCTCCGATGCATATTTGCGGGCTTATCCACCCTCGCAGGCCGATCGACTAGAGTCCGATCTGTTTGAGGGAATCGACTGAAATTTTTTACGCTTTACTAACATCCCTCCAATTTTCTTCTAACATTCCCGCCATAAATTAACGGGCAGATGAAAAGAAAAATTTTGTTCAAAGGAGGTGATGGCTATGTTCCAAATTATGCGCCGAGACCCATTCCGTGAACTGATGAACATCCGCAGCATGATGGATCGTCTCTTTGACTCCGCTTTTGCCGGCTGGGATTTGGACACCAGCTTCGATTGGGAGCTGCCTTTGGATGTGGTGGAAAACGATGATGAATATGTGGTTGAAGCCTCCTTGCCCGGCATGAACCCGGATGACTTGGAGATCACCTACAGCGGCAATACCCTAACCATCAAGGGCGAAATCAAGTCCGAGGAAGAAAGCAAGAAGGGCCGCTATCACCTGCGCGAGCGACGCTATGGCAGCTTCTGCCGCAGCATTACCCTGCCCAGCACGGTCAAGGCGGACAACATCGAAGCTACTTACGAAGCCGGTATTTTGAAGCTGCACCTGCCCAAAGCCGAGGAAGCCAAGCCAAAGCGCATCGCCGTCAAAAGCGAAGCGACCAAGATGATCGAAGGCAAGGTTTCCGACATTAAGAGCAAGAACTAAAGCGGTACTGCTTTCACCAGCAGCGGGCAGCCAAAAGGTTGCCCGCTTTTTTTTGGGCGAGATCGGATGGTGAAAGCCTTACTTGCGCGCCGCTTAAGCATGGCTTCAGCGCTCCAAATTGGCTTGCTTTTGCCCGATGATGTGGAAAGATGCTCCACCGTCAATTCGCTAACCACTTCCGCCTGCCCAAGGGTCGCCTTAATCACTTAATCACCCTTCACTTCAAAGAAAATCGGGTATTATTAAGTAAGCAAAGACCGTTCACAAATTCAAGGCGATCCTGCTTTCTGCATGGCGAGCGGCCTAGGATTTTTTATGGAGGATGATAATGAAAGGAAACGAAAAAGTCATTGAAACCCTAAATGCCTTGCTGTCCGAAGAACTGGCAGCGATTAACCAATATATGGTGCATTCGGAAATGTGCGCCGATTGGGGGTATGAGAAGCTCCACGAAGCCAACGAGAAACGCGCCATGGACGAGATGCGCCATGCCGAGAAACTGATTGCGCGCATTATCTTCTTGGAAGGCCGGCCGATTGTCAACCAACTTGCCAAGATCCACATCGGGGCAACTGTGGAAGAGCAACTAAAAAGTGACAAAGGCGCCGAGACCGAGGCCGTCAAAATGTACAACGATGCCATCCGCCTAGCCACGGAATTACACGATAACGGCACGCGCGAATTGCTGGAGGATATCCTCGAAGACGAAGAGACTCACCTCGACTGGCTTGAAGCCCAACTTGACCAGATCGACCAGATGGGCATCCAGGTCTATCTGGGTGAACAGACCCATTAACTCTGCTTATGAAACACAGCCGCCAAAGTTTGGCGGCTGTGTTTCATAACTGAGATACAGTATCAATATCTCAGCAAAGCGCCAATTCTCCCTTTTGCGGCTAGCGCCTCATTCTGACGGAGCACTTCCACTTCTCCACCATTTTGCATCACCTGACGAACAGCCAGTTCGACTGCATCGGGAATGCTCTTAACCTCGCCACCGCAGTAAGGACAAGTGAGCACTTCCACTGAAGTCAAATGGCCGCACTGTGTGCATTGGAAACCCGGTTGGCGGTCTCCTTCGAGGATGAAGAGGGTTTGAATACGACCGTCATTCAAGGCTTTGAGGGTGTCCTCTAGCCCCAACACGGCGTTTTTACCTTTTGCCGCCGCAGTAATCAGCGATTCAACCCAATGGGCTTCTTGGCGCCGCTCGGCTTCTTCGCCAATCTGCATAGCGCGCTCTAAAACTTCGGTATGGCTGGCAGCCATACTCATGGGAAAAGTGCCGACCACCAGACTTTGCCAAGCTTTTGGCAACAGACTGCGGAACAAGTTGACGTTTTCCTCGGTACCGCCGAGCAAAACTCGGCGCACGTTGTTTTCCGAGAAAAAGCGCGCCGCAAATTCAGCCGCTTCGCGCAAATTGCGTTCAGCGACTTCTTCCGTGTAATTGGTTTGCCCGGCAATGCCACCGCGCCGACCAGCCGCTTGGGAGCCGCCGCCGCGCTTGGTGTGGCGAACCGCTTCACCCAAAACGCCTTCCTGTTCGATCAATTCTCCAAGATGAAAGTAAAAGAAGCGTGCGCCTTGTTTATCTACCAGCGCCACACCATAACCTCCGTAGGAATCCAATAAATCGGCTAAGGGTTTGACATGCGGGCGATCACTGACCCGTACCCGACTGCGTAAGGGGATTGATAGAGGAAAAGAGCGTAACCAATCTTGCGCCGCGCAAGAAAATACGGCAACGCTGCGCCCTGTCCAATCGAATTGATGCTCAAAATAACGCTCAATAACTTCCGCATCGGCCGCCGAGTCAACTTGACGCAGAAGAGCGCGCAGATGCCGTCGATGGGTTTCTTTGTTGCCTGCGGATGGATCCGTGTTGAGATATAAACTGACTACGGCATTTGGAGCTTGAAAATCGAGAAGCTCGCGCAAATCGCGGTCGGTTAACATACCATCCTCCTCTCCGTTATGGGTTTTGCGGGAGCGAAGGGCTGCTGCCAAGCAAACTCCCCCTTTTGCTGAACTTCGTTCCCGTTTTTGAATATTTCCATGCTATGATTATAGTATGAAATCGCGCCGAGAGCATATTCTTTTGGTAGAGAATAACGCTGCGATCAGCGATCGCATTGCGCGACAAGCCCTCCGCCCTCTGGGTTATCAAGTTGATATCGTCCTCCATGCCTCTGCAGCGCTGCAAGAGATCGGCCGCCTTCAACCCGATTTAGTGATCGCTGACCTGAATTTGCCCGGTCTTTCGGGCAAAGACCTATTGGTTGCCGTGCAATCGCAAGGATATGAAATCCCCTTTATTGTTCTGGCTGCAGAGACCAAAGAAGGCGATATCCTCCAAGCCTTCCGCCTCGGTGCAGCCGATTTCCTGAGTTGGCCTGCCCAAGAGACGGAAATTGTGGCTGCGGTAGAACGCGTCCTGAAACAGGTGCGCGTCCGTCAGGAACGTCAAGCGCTGATCAATCAACTTTCGCACCTCAATCAAGCGCTGGAGAAACAGATTAACGACCTGACCACGCTGATCAACGCCGGCAAAGCAATCACCTCCTTAACCGATCCAAAGCAGTTGATCCAAACAGCACTGGAGAATTGCGTCCTTCTCAGCAATGCTCAGCGGGGGATGGTCATCTTGCGCGCTGAGAGGGGGCAAACCTATTTTTTGCGTGCTGCTCTCCACTTTCCGGAGGATATTAAACCCATGCTGAACAAAGCCTGGGATGATGGCATTTCCACCCTAGTCGCCGAATCGGGCGAACCACTCTCCATTCACGGCGAGCCCCTAAAGCCGTTCGTCTTATCGAAGTACGGACAAGCAGCTTTGATCCTGCCCCTCAAAGTCAAAAATGAAATACTGGGGATGTTCATCCTGTTACGGAAACAAGCTCAGCCGTTTGATACCCATTCTCAATCTCTCGCTGAAGCAATTGTTGACTACACGGCGATTGCTTTGGTAAATCTGCAACTGATCCACACCGTTGAGAAGCGCTTTCTTCAATCCTACCAAAGCCAACAAGCCCAAAAGCTTAAGTCGCAATTGCTCTCGATCGAAGAGAAACTTAAGCTCGCCCAAACGGCTCTGAGCGACCTTCTTGCCGAAGAAGGGCCGCTACTGACCACTCGTCAAAGACAAGGGCTGCTGGATATTCGCACTTATCTGCTGCAAATTCAAGAGGTTCACCGAAGCCTTGAACCTCCTTAGACCTTTCCCTCATTACTGAAACATCGCTTGCATTGGTGAAAAACTCATGGTTCGATCGAAATCCATTCTCTTGTTTGTCGAGAACGATGCCGCAGCCAATCGCTTGACGGCACAAGTCCTACACCCTGCCGGCTACCAAGTAGAGCGGCTGAACGAAGAAGCCGAACTCATCCGCCGTTTGCAGAACCAGTTACCCCATGCCTTGATTGTCGATGCATCCCTTTCTTCCAAGACAGTCCATTCGATTCTCAAGGATTTTCCCACCTTACCGCTCATTTATTACACCTCCCAAATTAACAGTGAGGAAATCCTTCAACAAGTTCAAAAGGGATTTCAAGCTGTGCTGACCGAGCAAGATGACCAAGTACAAGCCCTCTTAACCATTAACCGTGCTGTGCAACATCAAGAGGATTGGCAGAAATGGCTGCAACACGAGCAAAAGCGCCACACCCAATCTCTCGAGAAACGCGTGGAAGACCTCGAACGTTTGCATCGCATTGGAGGAAAAATCTCGGCTTCTTTGAACCTCGATCAAGTCCTTAGCGAGGTTGTGACAGCCGCAGTCGAGTTGACTGACGCCGAAGAAGGCAATCTGATGCTCTTGGACGAAGAGAGCGGGAACTTGATTTTGCGGGCTGCTCACACAAAGGGCGAGCAAAAAACCAACATCCTGCGGGTGCCGATTTACGACACCTTACTAGGCGAAGTTGTCCGCTCTCAAAAGGCTGTCATCCTAAGCAGCAAGGAACTGACCAAAATTCAAACTGCGTTCTTGGTGCGATCCTTGACTTACGTCCCTCTGATCCTAGGAGAGCAATCCATCGGCGTCCTAGGGGTTTACAACCGGCAGCGTGAGCAAATCTTTTCAGAATATCATCAGCGCCTGCTTGAAGCGTTGGCGGATTATGCTGCCATTGCTATTCAAAACGCCCATTATTACACCACCACCGAGCACGAACGCCAAAAACTGCAGACAATTCTGACCCATGTGCGCGATGGCGTGTTGGTGTTAGACAAAGATCTGAACATTCTCCTGATTAATCAAGCTTGTTTGCAAGCCTTTGAGCTTCAGGGACAGAGCTGCGTGGGTAAACCCATCGATCAGGTGGTCTCAAACCAAGATCTGCTTTTTATGCTCAAACAACCTCCAGCGCAGTGGCTAAAAGGAGGTGAAATTCGCTTAGAAGACGGACGAATTTGGAATTGTCAATTGACGCCGATTGCAGAGGTCGGCCTAGCCGTGACGATGCATGATATTACTCACCTTAAGGAGCTGGATCGGGTTAAGTCAGAATTTGTCAGCGCTGTTTCCCATGATCTGCGCTCGCCATTGACGGCCATTTTGGGATACACGGAATTGATCGGGCGGGTTGGGCCGCTTAATGAGCGTCAGCAAGAATTCGTTAGACGCGTCCAAGCCAGTGTACAAGGGATCACTGCCCTCATTAGCGATCTTTTAGATTTGGGGCGCATCGAAGCCGGGCTGGACGCACGCAAAGAATTGATTGATTTACGCCCGCTGATCCGGCAGAGTCTTGAAAATTTTAATAATTCGCTAAGCGAAAAAGACCAAAAACTCGAAGTAGAGATTTCCCCGACTACCCCTCGCATTTGGGGCAATGCGGTGCGCATTCAACAAATGATTGCCAACTTAGTTAGCAATGCGATTAAGTACACCCCAAAGGGAGGACGAATCGGTGTCCGCGCTTGGCAGGAAGATGGGCAGTTGATCTTACAGGTTTGGGATACGGGCGTGGGCATTCCCCCCGCCGAACAACCGTATATCTTCGATAAATTCTATCGCGCCAGCAATCTTCCAGAGGATGTGGGTGGCACAGGATTGGGGCTCACCATCGTCAAGACCATTGTGGAAGATCATCAAGGACGGATTTGGGTCGAGTCGACGCCTGGCCAAGGGACAACCTTTACGATCGTAATCCCTGCTGCGGAGCTTGAGGAAGCATCCAAATCCTAGTCTTAAGATTTCTCCTCGCTGCGCTGGTCGAAGTGACAAGTGCGAAATCCTCGCTGCGCTCGTCAAGCTGTTTTCTCCCAAAGGATTAAAATTTTGAGAAGCCTTGCCATCAGCCAGCGAATCTATTCCTAGAGCGGCCAGATCAACGGCACGAGCAAAATCGCTATGGCAAAGATAAACAGCGTGAGCAAGAAGCCCACCTTGACGAAATCAAAGAAGCGATAGTGTCCCAGACCATAAACCATCAAACAAGCCGGCTCTAAAGGGGTGATAAAGGACGTGCTGGCACCCACGGCAATCATGACGGCAAAGGGGCGCGGATTCAAATCCAACTGCAAAGCAGTCTGAATTGCCAGAGGCAAGACAACCGCTGCAGCAGCCTGATTGGACATCGGTTGAGTTAAGATCATCGAAAGGAAGAAAAAACCACTGAGCAGCCACAGAGGATTGGCATCTCCCACCCACCTAACCAGTTGTCGGGCTAGAAATGCGGCCGTTCCACTCCGTTCCATGGCTACCCCCAAAGCCAGCATACTCCCGATGAGAATGACAATTTTCCATTCCACCTCGCGATAGGCTTCTTCGGGGGTGATACAGCGTGTTAAGAAGACCAATATTGTACCCGTCAGAATTGCAACCGCCAGCGGCACGATCCCTAAAGCGGCCGCTAACAAAACGCCAGCAAAAATCAGGACGCTCAAGCGGGTACGCCGCGTGTCGATCTGGCGCTCCTCAACCGGGTTGAGGATGCGTAAGAAAAAGTTGTTCTCCAATGCGGCTATTGCATCTGCGTCGCCTTGCACCAATAAGACATCCCCCAACCGCAGAACAATATGGCTCAATTTCTGAGTTAGAGTCTCTTCTTGGCGATGAATGGCTAAAACGTTTACCCCAAAACGACGACGCAGGTTTGCTCCGCGCAAGGTCCGCCCGATTAAGTAAGAGCGGGGTAAGATAATTGCTTCGTACAAACGCTTTTCTAATTGGTCTAGATCGTGGTTAGAAAAGGCAGCTTGGGGTGCTAATTCAAAACCGGTCACTTCTTTTATATTGAGGATTTGATCGCGCGTAGCTTCAACCAGCAAAACGTCGTTGGCATGAATCGTCTGATAGGCATCAGGGTTGGTGATCTGCTGATCGCCGCGCAATAAAGCCACGACATTGATGTCCAACAGCGCACCGATGTTGGCTTCCCGAAATGTCTTTCCCACCAAAGGCGAATCGGGCAGCACGACGATCTCGGTCAAATAAGAACGCAAGCCGAACTCATCACTCAGACGGTGGGGCGTTTCGCGCTGCGGGATCAGGCGAATGCCCAAAAATCCCATATAAACGAGTCCGATCAAAACGATCGGCAGCCCGACCGGGGTCAATTCAAATACCCCCAAGGCCGGCAGATCATACTGAAGCATAAAGCCGCTGACCACCACATTGGTGGAAGAAGCGATTAAGGAGACCGAGCTAGCAAGGATGGCTGCATAGGCAACCGGCATCAAAACCTTGGACAGAGAAGTGTTTGTGCGCCGAGCAACACTGCTAGCAACCGGAATAAACAAAGCTGTGGCAGCCGTATTACTGATAAAACTGCTGATAGCCGAAACAACTGCCATCAGCAGCAGGGTTAGGCGGGTCGAGTCGCCGCGCACATTTGCCAGCAAACGGGCGTTGATCAACTCAATCACCCCATTGCGCACCAACGAAGCGGTCAGGATCAACAAGCCAACAATAATGATGATCGTTTCACTGCCAAAGCCGAGAAATGCCTCGTCTAAGGGCAAAACCCCGCCCGCAATTAGGCTTAGAAGAACCACGAGTGCGATGGTATCAACGGAAAAGATTTCTAGAGAAAATAAAACGACGGCGCCAATGACAACTGCGATAAGGTATAGGTGATGAAACTCCATTCTGCCTCTCCCGTGTTGAGAGCATTTTACCATGTTCGCCTAAAGTGTCCACGCAGAAGTTGTAGGACAACTCAATGAGTTGTCCTACAAAGCAATGTTGCCAACAACTTTTGAGTGCACACTCGCCTAAATCCTGTCTTGTCTGCTCTTCCAGCTTGATGTATCATTGGGGCATCCATCACTTAGTTTGGGATCATCGTCCTTTGGAAGAGCCTAGCGTTCTCGATTACGTCAAATCGCTGTTGAAAGACTGGCGGCACTTGCCCGCTCACTTCAGGGAATTGAGGCAAAAACCGACCATCCAAGCAGCCCGGTCCTTTGAAGCCGCGGCAGAAGCAGAGACGCCAGCCCAAACGACCGCCGAAGAAGCTCGCCGGTCTTTGTCAAATCTGGGCGAGACGGTTGTTGCGCTCCCATCCGAGCAGTCGGGAAACCATCTTACTGAGCCGTTCTCTGCTGGGGTCTCTGCTGCGCAAGTCCAAACGCCATCTCGGCGGCTCTCCCGAATAGAGCGATTGGGGATGCTCAGTAGCCTCTCGGTCTTGACTTTGGCTTTGTTTGCCCAAATCTCGCTCGAACCTCCTCGACCGGATGCCACTCTTGGAGCTCTCTTTTATGGAATGGCGGCGCTGGTGTTGATCGTTGCCAGCCTAAAGTTTGCTCTCGAAGTGCCCACATCCCCTCTCCCAAAGGAGGATGAGAAAGACTCTCACCTTTCGACAAGTACTTCGGAAAGCTCAGTACAACGTACTTCGGCAAGCTCAGTACAACGCCCCAAGCCCCTCGCTCAGGGGACAAGGGAGGAGATGGAATTTCGCCTCCACCTGCCCGCTTTTGCGGCCGCCTGGGTCAGCGCTGTTTTGGCTTTCCTTACCTTTGGTGGCGGGGCGTTTAATCCGCTCAACCTGATCCTATGGGCGCTCTCCATCGGGTTTATGGTGCGCGCCTTCTATCCTCTGCGCTGGCTTTCCTTTGAATGGATCACGAGGAGCACCCAGTGGCTACGGGCGCAGGAATGGCAAGTGCGTATCACCCGCTGGACAGTGCTGCTCTTTTTGGCTGCGCTTGTCCTGCTCTTCTTTCGTTTCTACCGCTTAGCAGAGGTGCCGCCTGAGATGGTCAGCGACCACGCTGAGAAACTGCTCGACGTTGCCGATGTGCTGGAGGGCAAGTGGCAAATCTTCTATCCCCGCAATACCGGGCGCGAGGCATTTCAAATGTTCCTCACTGCTGCCGTGGCAAAGCTCTTTGGCACAGGCTTGAGCTTTATGAGCTTGAAGCTCGGCACTACGATTGCCGGGCTGCTGGCCTTGGCCTATCTGTACCTTTTAGGGCAAGAAATTGCCAACCGCCGCGTTGGGCTTTTTGCCATGGTCTTGGCGGGCGTTTCCTATTGGTTGAATGTCATTACACGGGTGGGATTGCGCTTCAGTCTCTATCCGCTCTTTGTTGCTCCGACGCTTTATTATCTCATCCGTGCCCTGCGCCGCCCGAATGCGAGAGATTTCATTCTCTGCGGCCTTTTCCTAGGGCTGGGGTTGCACGGCTATTCCCCCTTTCGGCTCGTTCCTCTGGTCGTATTGGCTGCCGTTGGCTTAGCCCTTCTCCATCGTGCCGAGCCGCAGCACCGCCGCGCTCTGATCATTGGGCTGATGATGATCGTGATGATCTCCTTTATTGTCTTTTTACCTCTCCTGCGCTACGCCGTGCAAAACCCCGAGATGTTTTTCTACCGCGGCCTCACCCGCCTAACCGACCTCGAAAAGCCACTTGACCAGCCGGCTATCCAAATTTTCTTCAGCAACCTTTGGAAGGCGCTGATCATGTTTTTCTGGAACAATGGCAATGTGTGGGTTGTCTCAATTCCCGGACGGCCAGCCTTGAGTGTGGTTTCGGCAGCGTTGTTCTTTATTGGCAGCCTGCTGGTGCTGGTGCGCTATGTACGTCGCTTGGAGTGGCTTGACCTCTTCTTACTGATTTCTATTCCGTTATTATTGTTGCCTTCTGTCTTATCCCTTGCCTTCCCCGATGAGAATCCGATCCTGAACCGCACGTCGGGGGCGATCGTTCCGGTCTTTATCCTAGCTGCCTTGGGCTTAGAGGCGCTAATTCGCCCCTTTGAAAATGCCTTCCAAGGTGGTTGGCGGCGCTCCATAGGATGGCTGCTTGCTTTCTCTCTGCTCGGTTTAGGCATGTGGCAAGATTACGATCTGGTTTTCCGTCAATATTACACACAATACGCCCAATCTGCTTGGAATACTAGCCAGATGGGCAAGATCATCCGTGAATTTGCTACTACCATTGGCACGCCGCACACGGCTTGGGTGGTTGCTTATCCACATTGGGTGGACACGCGCTTGGTGGGAATGAATGCCGGCTTTCCGCTCAAGGACTACGCCATTTGGCCAGATCAACTCGAAGAAACTTTAGCTTTTGAAGGTCCAAAGCTGTTTATCGTCAAACCCGAAGACACGGCCGGCCTTGAAGCCCTGCAACGAGTTTATCCATTGGGTAGTTGGCAGGAACAGCGATCCCCGTGGGAGGGCAAGAATTTCTACCTGTATTTCGTCCCGCCCAACCCTGGGCTGATACCCGAAGGGTTAAGTCCTTAACCGCAATGGCTCATCTCACCCTGCTAGGGAGTGTTATCATAGGGCTATGATGCAAACTTCTCGTCACGGACGCCAATCGCTTCCTGCATGGCTTTATTGGCTTGGTCTGATGGTGATCTTGGGGATAGCCACTTATTTCCGCTTCGTGGGAATCAACTGGGGTGAAGAGCAATACCTGCACCCCGATGAACGTTTTTTGGTTTGGGTCGGCTCGGATATTGCCCCGGTTAAGAGCCTGAGCGAATACTTTGACACAGCCAATTCATCGCTGAACCCCCATAATCGCGGGCATGGCTTCTTCGTCTATGGCACGCTACCCATGTTCTTAGCGCGCTATTTGGTCGAGAGCATCTACGGACATTCGGGGTTTCGCGAGATGCTCACCGTTGGCCGCCCGTTATCGGCGATTTTCGATCTACTGACCTTATATTTGGTAGCTGCAACCGCTCTGCGCTTGTATGGCAGGGGAGTGAGTTTATTGGCGGCTGCGTTTTATGGCTTGGCTGTTCTGCCGATTCAACTTTCGCACTTTTTCAAAGAAGACACCTTTCTTAATTTCTTTATCTTTCTGGGAGTGTATTTGGCGGTAAGGTTGGTTGGTCAGCCCTCACCCCTGACCCCTCTCCCGCGGGGAGAGGAATTGTCCCTCACCCCTTCGGCAAGCTCAGGGCGGCGCCCCGACCCCTCTCCCATGGAGCGAGAGGAGACATCCCTCACCCCTTCGGCAAGCTCAGGGCGGCGCCCCGACCCCTCTCCCATGGAGCGAGAGGAGACATCCCTCATCCCTTCGGCAAGCTCAGGGCGGCGCCCCGACCCCTCTCCCACGGCGAGAGAGGAGCAGTCCTCACTCTCGGCATCTCTCCTACAGAGCAAGGGGAGATGGTGGATTCAAGAGCTGCGCTCTCCCCTTTTCCTGACGAGCTTGGCGTTTGGGGTCAGTTTTGGTTGTGCCATGGCTTCCAAATTGACCGCTTATCCCTTAGCTTTTCTGCTCCCGCTGGCTTTTGCGCTGCGCTATTGGAAAGCCCACCAAACGGACTGGCAGGAGCAAATGCCAACTACGTTCTGGAATCAAGCTGTTCTCTGTTTGGTTGCGGCTGGTGCAGTGAGCATCCTGACTTTCCGCCTCTTTCAACCTTATGCCTTTGCTGGCCCGGGCTTCTTCGGCGTAAAACCGAATCCAGCTTGGGTGGCGAACATCCGTGAACAACGCAATCAAAGCGCCGGCGATGTCGATTTTCCGCCGGCGCTCCAGTGGGCGCGCCGCCCGCGCTGGTTCTCCTGGCAAAACCTAACCGTCTGGGGCTTGGGTTTGCCTCTAGGGCTAATGGCTTGGGCAGGCTTCTTATGGATGGGTTGGCGGTTGCTCAAGGGAGAGGTCGCTCTCCATGGGGTCTTATGGGCTTGGACGGCTTTTTATTTCACTTGGCAATCCTTACAGCCTAACCCAACCATGCGCTATCAGTTGCCCTCTTATCCCGGCTTGGCGATCATGGCGGCTTGGGCGATCGTGGCGCTGTGGCAATGGCAGCAAGTAAAGGATCTGCGCTCCTTTTGGCAAAGCCAGACCTTGCGGCGGGCAGTTGCGCTCCTCATTGGCTTGCTGGTGCTGAGTTTGACTTTCCTATGGGCATGGGCGTTCACCCGCATCTACACCCGTCCGGTGACGCGAGTTGAGGCTTCGCGCTGGATTTATCAAAATGTGCCGGCCCCGATCCACCTCAGCATCCGAAAGGAAGATGGCAGTCTCTATCGCCAGCCTTTGCCCTTTCCTTATGACCATCTCATCACGGCTGAGACACCTTATCGCACCTTCTTCAACGCCGCCGTCAGCGGCAACCTTGAGCAAATTACCCTCGCCCATGTGCGAGATGTGACCGACTTGCGCGCCGAAAAAACCCTAACCCTCAGCCTTGCCAAAGCCGCCCAGCCCGAAATGGTTTGGAGCGCCTTCGTGCGCCGCGATTTCCTCTCTTTCAACGACCGCCGCGGCGAGGAAGTAACGCTCGCATTCGAACAACCCATTGCGGTGGCAAAAGACCAACAATATCAGCTTACTCTTTTCCTTGAGGGAGAGACCGCCGCAGCGCTTACGCTTGCCGGGGCTGCCCCAGCCAACGAAAGCTCCTGGGATGACGGCTTACCCTTGCGCATGGATGGCTACGATGGCTATGGCGGGATTTACCAGCGCGATTTGGTCTTCGAGATGTACTGGGACGATAACGCCGAAAAGCTCAGCCGTTTTCTCTCCATCCTTGACCAAGCAGACTACATCTTTATCTCCTCCAATCGCCAGTGGGGCACCGTGCCGCGCGTGCCCGAGCGCTATCCGCTTTCAACGACCTATTATCGCCTGCTGATCGGCTGCCCCGAAGAAAAGGATGTGATCTGGTGTTACAACGTGGCTCAACCGGGTCAATTTCAAGGGAAATTGGGCTTCGAGCTGGTGCAAGTTTTTGAGTCGTTCCCTAGCTTAGGAAAGTGGCGCATCAATGACCAATTTGCCGAGGAAGCCTTCACCGTGTACGATCACCCTAAGGTGCTGATCTTCCGTAAAAGCGTCGATTATGACTCCTTGAGCGTTCGGCGGCTGCTTACCGCTGTCGATCTCTCGAAAGTTATTCATCTAACCCCGCGCAAAGCCTCCCAATTTCCCGGTTTGTTGCTCTTACCGCCTGACCGCCTGCGCGAACAGCAGAGCGGCGGCACTTGGTCAGAACTGTTCAACCGCAACGCCCTCCAGAATCGCGATCATCTTATTGCCATCCTGGTCTGGTATTTGACTCTCAGCCTTCTGGGTTGGGGCGTTTATCCGCTAACGCGTCAGGTCTTTGCCGGCTTGGATGACCGCGGCTATCCTCTATCGCGCATATTTGGTTTGCTGCTGCTTTCCTATTTCGTATGGCTGCTCGGTTCCGTGCGGGTGCCCTTTGAACGACTAACAATCAGTCTCGTCTTTGGAGTGCTGTTGTTGGTCTCGTTTGCGGTTGCCCTGCTCGATCGGCAAGGGCTTAGCCAAGAAATTCGCCAACGCAAAAAGCAATTCCTGTGGGTGGAAATGCTTTTTCTCGCCTTTTTCATTTTCGACCTCTTCATCCGCTTGGGCAACCCAGACCTATGGCACCCCTGGAAGGGCGGCGAGAAGCCCATGGATTTCGCCTATTTCAATGCGATTCTCAAAAGCACCTCCTTCCCGCCTTATGATCCCTGGTATGCTGGCGGCTATTTGAATTATTACTACTACGGCTTCGTGCTGATGGGGGTGCCGGTCAAGTGGTTGGGGATTGTCCCAGCTATTGCCTATAATCTCATCCTGCCGACCACCTTCAGTCTGATCGCTTTAGGGGCATTCTCGTTAGGATGGAATCTGGTGGCGCGTTGGCGCACATCCGCTGCGGTCACCAACAAACCCAACTTCACCCTTAACTGGGTCAGTGGGCTAGCGGCTGCGTTAGGCATGGCGGTTTTAGGCAATCTGGGCACCTTACGCATGATCCTGAACGGCTATCAAAAATTAGCTGCGCCGGGCGGCAGCATTGAGGGCGCCAACCTGCTAATCCGCGCCGTTTGGACGGTGCAAGGATTTATCGAGGTCTTGAAAGGGATGAATCTGCCTTACAGTTTGGGGGATTGGTATTGGATTCCCAGTCGGGCTATCCCGGCTCCCAACGATGTTGAACCGATCACCGAATTTCCCTTTTTTACCGTGTTATACGGTGACCCACACGCTCATTTATTTGCCTTGCCGCTGGCTTTGTTGACCCTAGCCTTTGCCTTGTCGTTTCTGCTCCTGCCCCAAATAAAGCCCAAGCTTCAGACAGTGGCGCGCTTAGCGATCGGCGGCCTGCTGATCGGCGTTCTGCGCCCGACCAACTATTCCGATTATTATCCTTATCTTGCGTTGGTCAGCGCCATCGTGGCTTACCGCCTGTTGCGCCCAGCCCTCCGTGCCGAAGACGCAGAGGGAGAGCCAATCGCTCAGCTAGGCAAGGCGTGGCTGCGAGCCTCGGCAAGTGCCCTCTTTGGCGTGGGGCTTCTGGTGTTGACCTCAAACTTGTGGTTCTATCCCTTCACGCGCTGGCTAGGTTGGGGATATTCCGACATCAACCTGTGGAAAGGCACGCACACGCCCAGCTTTTCTTACCTCGTTCATTGGGGCTTATTCCTGTTCGTGATCGTTTCTTGGCTGATTTGGGAAACGATTGACTGGATGGCGAAGACGCCGCTCTCTGCCCTGCAGAAACTCAAACCTTACCTGCCGTGGATCGGGTATGCCGGCTTCGTTCTCGTTGCTGTGATCATCGGCTTGATGGCTTGGCTGCAAGTTGCCATCGCCTGGATCGTCCTCCCTCTGGCAGCTTGGGCTGGAGTGCTCATCTTGCGCCACGATCAACCTGATGAGAAACGCTTTGCCCTCTTCCTCGTTGGCACGGGTTTGATGGTCACCCTAATGGTAGAAGTGGTGGTCGTCGCTGGCGACATTGGGCGGATGAACACGGTCTTCAAGTTTTATCTGCAAGTGTGGACGATGTTTGCTGTAGTGGCTGGCGCGGCGTTGGGCTGGCTGTTACCTAGTTTGCTGATTTGGCGAAGCACGTGGGGAAACCTCTGGAAGAGCGTTTTTCTGTTCCTCGTCCTCTCGGCTGCGCTCTATCCGATCACCGCTACAACCGCTAAAGTGAAGGATCGGATGAGCGAGGCAGCGCCGCACAACCTCGATGGTATGGCTTTCATGGCATCTTCCAAATACACCGATAGTTGGGGGGAAATGGACCTCAGCCAAGACTACCGCGCCATCTTGTGGATGCAGGATAACGTCAAAGGCTCACCGGTCATTGTCGAAGCGAACCTGCGCGATCTCTACCGCTGGGGTTCGCGTTTCAGCATCTACACTGGCTTGCCCGGCGTCGTCGGGTGGGAATGGCACCAGCAACAGCAACGCACCATCTTGCCGGCAACCTGGGTGACGCAACGCATCGAGGAGATCGAAGCCTTCTACCGCACGCTCGACCTCCAAGAAGCCATGAATTTCTTGGAAAAATATCAGGTGCGCTATATCATCCTTGGTCAACAAGAGCGCGGCAAATATGCTGGACCCGGCCTAGAGAAATTCGAGGCTGCCAATGGCTTGTTGTGGCGGGCAGTGTATCGTGACGGGCAAACGGTGATTTACGAGGTGAACCGGCCATGAGAGATTTTCTCCTTTGGTATGCGGCGATTACGCTAGTCGGTTGGCTGACTTTTCCGATCGCCTTTTGGCTCTTTCGTCACCTGCCGCAGCGTGGCTATGCCTTCAGCCGTACTTTGGGGTTGCTTTTGTGGGGTTATGCCTTCTGGCTGCTAACCTCTTTACACCTCACCGAAAACCGTACTGAAGGGATTCTCTTTGCCCTAGCCGTTGTTGGTGGGGTTAGTCTTTTCCTCTTCTTCAAAACCGGCAAGGCAGAATTTCTCCGTTGGTGGAAGGAAAACCGCACGCAGGTGGGGGTCATGGAAGGTTTGTTCTTCCTTGCCCTTGCTGCTCTGGCGGTGACGCGCGCCGCCAACCCGGAGGCGCTAGGCACCGAAAAGCCGATGGAATTGGCTTTTATCAATGCCATCTTACGCTCAGAGAGCTTCCCTCCTCACGACCCGTGGCTCTCTGGGTATGCAATCTCTTATTACTATTTTGGCTATGTTCTGGTTGCCATGCTGGCGAAGCTTTGTGGCACTGCCGGAGCGGTGGCGTTTAATTTGGGTATCTCTTTGATTTTTGCCCTGAGTGCGCTGGGCGCCTATGGCTTATTGAGCGATCTGTTGAGCCTTGAATTTGCCAAACGCTTTCTGTGGAAACCCTTATTAGCGCCTTTGCTGGTGCTGTTGATGGGCAATTTAGGCGGGCTGCTGGAAGTTCTCCATGCAGCCGGCTTGTTTTGGCAACAACGCAACGGCGTGTGGGTTTCGGGTTTCTGGAAGTGGCTGGATTTGGCCGATCTGAGCGATCCACCGCAACTGCCCTTGGATGGATTACCCAAGCGGTGGTATTGGTGGTGGCGGGCTTCGCGGGTGGTGCAGGATTATGATGTCAGCGGTGCGCCGCGTGAGATTATCGATGAATTTCCGGCTTTTTCCTATGTCCTTGCCGATTTGCACCCGCACGTACTGGCTATGCCCTTTGCCCTCTTGGCGATCGGGCTGGCGCTCAACCTTTGGCGCTCTTGGCAGAGCCGTCCAGAGCCTGCAGCGACTAATCAGGTCGTTCTGGGTAGCGGCCGTTTCGTCCTGCGTTACCCGCTCGCTATTCCCTTGAGTGAAAGCCTGATTGCAGCGCTGATCTTGGGCGGACTGGCGTTTCTCAATACGTGGGATTTTCCGATTTATGTCGCTTTATGTGCCGCCGCTTATGCCTTAGGGAAAGCCGGCACCCTCACAGACTTCTTGCGCTTTGGGATTTGGACAGGCATTTTGGGGGGCGTCTTTTACCTGCCCTTTTACTTGGGCTTCTCCTCTCAGGCCGGCGGTTTCTTGCCCAACCTCGTCTATCCTACGCGCGGGGCGCACCTGTGGGTGATGTTTGCCCCTTTATTTGTACCGATCCTTGCTTGGCTAGGATGGCATTACCATAAGTTTCAACCCCAGCTTAGGCAGGCGATTGGCTGGACGGTAGGCTTGCTCACTGCCCTCTGGGCGATTTCTCTTGCCATGGGGCTTATCATCAGCGCTTTACCTGCTCTAGGTGGTTTGTTCATGGGTTCAATCGGAGCAACAACGGTCAGCGATTGGTTGCCGGTGGCTATTTACCGGCGCCTCTTTTACGCGGGTGGTTGGTTGACACTGGGAATCCTTTTGAGTGGCGGGTTGGCTTTGTTGATGGCCCTCACCCCTTTCCCCTCTCCCAAAGCGCAGGGGGAGGATGCCCTCACCCCTTTCCCCTCTCCCAGAGGGAGAGGGGAAGTTGACTCCCCTCTCCCTGCGGGAGAGGGGCCAGGGGTGAGGGGCTTTGTTGCCCTCCTAATCATTGGTGGCACCTTGCTGGTGTTGTTTCCCGAATTTTTCTACCTGCGCGACCAGTTCGGTTGGCGCATGAACACGGTGTTCAAGTTTTTCTATCAAGCTTGGTTGTTATGGGGCATTGCGGCTGCCTATGCAGTGGCTTGGTTCAGCAACCCATCGGACAGAGGAAGCGAGATGGAAGAATTAGCCCCTGTGTCCCCCCGCCCTGCTCCATCTGCACGCCGGCCAGCCAAGCGACGCATCGCCCAAGAGAACGATCCTGCCAGCCAGTCATTCAACGGTTGGGCAAGGATCAGTTTGGGTCTATCTGTCCTGATGATCCTAAGTGGGATGGTTTATACCATCTTAGCTACGTTGAGCAAAACCAACAACTTCCGTCCTCCGCAAGGCTACACTCTCGACAGCACCGCCTACTTATGGCAGCAAAATCCGGACGAGATGCGAGCCATCGCCTGGCTAAGCCAAGCGCCGTTGGGGGTTGTCGCCGAAGCGGTCAGTCCTAGCGGCGGGAGCTATACCCAATACGCCCGCGTGGGAACGCTCTCTGGTCAGCCGATCGTTTTAGGCTGGACTGGACATGAAAGTCAGTGGCGCGGTGGGGCGCGCGAGATGGGCAGCCGTCAAGCCGATCTCGAACGACTGTATTGTTCCCGTAACCTCGAAGAGGCACAGCAAATTGTGGAGCAATATCAAATCCGTTATATCTTTGTTGGCGATTTGGAACGCAACACCTATCGCCCTGGCAGCGGCAACTGCCCTGGCGGATTGTATGAGGTGAAATTCCAGCGCGCTTTTATACCGCTTTATCAATCTGGGCAAGTCACCATCTATCAGAGCCCCTGAAAGGGTTGCTGGCTGATTGGGTATAATTCATGTACAAATGAAGCAAACATCCTTTTCCTTACAAACTGCTCTCGTTTGGTCTGCTTTCGTCATCGGCGCCTTGATCCGTTTCAGCGCACTGGGAAGCACGCCCCTAACAGATGGCGAAGCTGAACTTGCTTTGCAAGCCTTGCAAATTACGCAGGGCAAAGCGACCACCATCCAAGCTTACCCTTTGGAAGTGTTGGTCTCCGCTGGGCTTTTCTTCCTATTTGGCAGCAGCAATTTTTTAGCTCGCTTCTTGGCAGCTACCAGCGGGACGTTGTTGATCCTTGCGGTCATCTCCCTCCGTCGCCGTCTAGGCACACCTTTGACCCTAATCCTAGCTTTTGCCTTGGCGCTCGACCCCGCTTTCGTGGCGCAATCGCGCCAGATGGGTTCGGTCATGCCGGCTGTGGCTGCTCTCGGCGGAATTTGCCTTTTTGCCAGCCAAGCGCGTTGGAGCTTGGTGGGTCTTGCTCTTGGTTTCGGGCTGTTGAGTGGGGCGCCCTTTTGGTACGGCGGGCTGCTGCTGCTTCTGGCGGCTGGGGCATTCACCTGGCTGGAGAAAAGCCTATCCTCTGCCCCCACCTTCTCAGCAGCTCTGTGGGAAGAAATGCTGCCGCCCAGGGAAGCTCTCAGAACGGCTGGAGGCGCAACGCTGCTGACGCTTCTTTTCGGCAGCACGCTCTTTTTCTTATACCCGCGCGGGCTAGGAGCAACGCTTGTGCCCTTGCTGGGCTACCTGAAGGGTTGGACAGGACCTGCTTCTGTTTCAATCCTGCACCTAGGGCTATCTCTGGGGGTCTATCAAGCCGTGGTGCTCCTCTTTGGCGGTATTTGCATGGTGCGTAGCTTGATCGCCCGCTGGCAAAATGCCCTTGCCTCCGAACAGCGCTGGCAAGGCTTCCTCGCTCTCTGGTTTGGTCTCGCCTTTTTGTTGGCTATCCTCTACCCCGCACGCCAATTGACGAACTTGATTTGGGTGATCTTACCCTTATGGATCTTGGCGGCTCAGGAGATCGCCCGCTGGGTTGAAAGCTTAGAGCAACCGGTTTGGGCGAACTTCCTTTTAGCTGGAGTTACTTGCGTTTTCCTCGCCCTTTTTTGGTTACAACTTGCTGCCTATAGCTCTTTGGTAGCCTACGGGATTACCGATTGGCTACGTTTTGCTTCTCTGTTTTCCAGCTTGGCCGTTATTGCCCTTTTCGTGTGGTTGGCAGAGATGGCTTGGTCTGCTCGACTGGCTTGGCAAGGATTAATCCTCGGCGTTTTGATCGCTTTTATCCTCTCTACGGTTTCAGCAGTTTGGGGTGTGTCTTTTTCGCACCCGTGGAGTCAGGTCTTTCGGCAAGAGTTATGGAAGCCCTATCCTCAGATTGGCGATGCTGACCTGCTCTTGAAAACCGTCCAAGATCTGGCGCGGTGGAAGAGTGGTCGAGCCGATCATTTGGATATCGTCATCGCTGTCGATTCGTCTGCCCTGCGCTGGCTACTTCGCCATCAAGCTCAGGTGACCGTTTTACCTGAAGATCAAGCCCTGGTTCAATTGTCGGTTCCTCAAAGGGGGCAACTGCCAGCCCTCCTGATCACCCCCGCATCTATCGAAAATCCCGCCCTGGCAGCAACCTATCGCGGGCAGGATTTCAACTGGCGGTATCAACCCAATTGGCAGGGCATCCCACCTTTTCCCCTTAACTGGTTGCTCTTTCGTCAAGGATCGTGGGAAATCCAACCGATTATCCTCTGGGCGCGGACAGACCTTTTCCCGGACAGCCAATCGCTCAACATTGGACAAGGAGGAGCACCCCTAGATATCCCGTTTGAAGAGGAGTTACCGCTTGACCAACCTTGAACTACCAAAAGACTTAGATACCTCGCAGATCATTACCATTGACGGGCCGGCCGCTTCGGGAAAGTCCACGCTTGGCCAACGGCTAGCGCAGGCACTAGGGTATTTATACTTCGACACCGGCGTGATGTATCGGGCTTTGACCTGGCTGGCATTGCAACAGGGAATCTCAATGAATGACGAAGAGGTACTGACTGCGCTTGCCGAGAAAGTGCCCATTGAAGTCACCCAGCCTTCTAAAGCGGATGGCAGAGCTTATGACGTCTGGATTGGCGATCAGGATGTGACCTGGGAGATACGCCAGCCGCAAGTTGATGCCCATGTCTCCATCGTATCCCTTTATCCGGGCGTGCGGCAGGCTCTAAGTTCCCAACAGCGCCGCATCGGTTTGCGTGGCAGGGTTGTGATGGTCGGAAGGGACATCGGCACGGTTGTTTTGCCAGAAGCTGGGGTTAAGATCTATTTAGACGCCTCTTTGGAAGAGCGTGCTCGGCGGCGCCTTTTGGAGATGCAAGGGCGTGGTCAAAAGGTCGCTTATGAGGAAGTCCTTCAGTCTATCCGCGAGCGCGATCGGATTGATTCGAGCCGCGCGATTGCTCCCTTGCGCCCGGCCGCCGATGCCGTCTGCATCGATTCAGATGGCAAAGACAGCGATCAAGTTTTCGAGATGGTGATGCAAATCGTTCGTTCAAGACAGCAGCAATTCACCTGATCTATGCAAGTGGAAACCCTCGCTCCGTATCGTGTTCCCTTGTTTAATCGCATTGCCCGCAAGGTCTTGCGCCCGATCTTTCGCGGTTTGTTTCACTTGCTCAGTTCGGCTCGCATTCGCGGCTTAGAAAATGTCCCAAAAAGTGGAGCGTACTTGGTTGCCATCAACCATATCTCGTTGTTTGAGGCGCCTTTCGTGGTAGCCTTTTGGCCGACCGAATTAGAGGCGATGGGAGCGGTGGAAGTATGGCGTCGCAAAGGACAAAACATTTTAGCCCGTCTGTATCACGGTATTCAGGTTCACCGCGGCCGATATGACCGGCAAGTGATGGAACAAGCGCTTAGCATTCTCGCCAGCGGCAAGCCGCTGCTGATCGCTCCGGAAGGGGGACGCACACACCGCCCTGGCTTACGGCGCGCCTTTCCCGGCATCGCCTATTTGGTTGAGAGGGCAAAGGTCCCCGTCGTACCGGTGGGAGTTATCGGTTCTACCGATGATTTCTTACAACGCGCCTTGCACCTCAAGCGGCCTAAACTGGAGATGAACATTGGGAAACCGCTTCAGTTACCGCCCATCCTTGCCAAAGGTGAAGCCCGCCGCCAAGCTCGCCAGCACAATGCCGACCGAGTGATGCTGGCAATTGCTGCGCTCTTACCCCCCGATTATCGCGGTGTCTATGCCGATTTTTCGCTTCCAGCCGAGGAAGGACTCTAACCATGCAAAGTCAAAATGCGCTGAACGTTTCACTCCCTCAGACAGCCTCACAGCGTTATAACCATGCGCGCTGGGAAACCCAACGGCGCTTTTTACGCTTCCTCTTGCGCACTATTGGGATGACCTTGTTGGTTAAACTTGATCGAGTAGAAGGAGTTGAAAACATCCCAAAGACTGGCCCGGCAATCCTTTACATCAACCATATCGCTTTTGTCGACCCCATTGTGGTTGTGCATATCATCCCGCGCAACATTGTCCCGCTTGCCAAAATCGAAGTTTATGATTATCCGCTTGTTGGGATCATTCCGCGCCTGTGGGGCGTCATTCCCGTGCGCCGCGAAGAGGTTGACCGCCGTGCAGTGCAACAAATCCTCGAAGTGTTGCACGCCGGGGAGATTGTCCTGGTTGCGCCCGAAGGCACGCGGCGGCCAGCCCTCTCTCAGGCAAAAGAGGGGATAGCCTATTTGGCAGCCCGCAGCGGTGTACCGTTGATCCCCACCGCAATTTGGGGGACGGTTGGCTTCCCTGCCCTTCGTGGCGCTCCGCGTTGGAAACAACCCGGCGCTCAGGTGCGATTCGGCGAGCCGTTCCGCTATCAGTCCCATCTGAAGCGTCCTTCTAAGGAGCAATTACGCTTGATGACCGATGAAGCCATGTACATCTTGGCTGCCCTGTTGCCCCCCGAACTGCGCGGGGCCTATAGCGATTTGGGAAAAGCCACGCAATCCACGATCGAGTGGCTCTAGGAGAATGTAGCGACAGATGCAAATCGATTGGATCCTTTCTCTAACACAATTGCCGGCCTATTTAGCCTTCCCTTCCAGTTGGCTGGGACGTTTTGCCCTCTTTTTGGTTTGGTTGCTGATCGCCTTTGGAGTGGGCTGGGCGATCTATGGTTGGCGGCATCACGCCAGCCGTTGGAGATGGGAAGCCTTAGGAATGGTGTTGTTAGCAGGCTTAGCTTCTGTTCTAATGACCCTGTTTGTCGGCCTTCGTCTGACGGCCTCCAATGCTCTCCCGCCACCGGGTTTACCCATCCAAGCCGCTTCTGCAGCACTGATGATTTTTTCCGCTTTACCCTGGATGATCGTTGCTGGCATTTATGGCATCTTCCCTGCCCTGATTGTAGCTGCGATCAGCAGTTTGCCTTTGATGGTTTGGGCAACCCACAGCGTTTTTACGCCGCTGGAATACCTGTTCTACGCCGCTTTTTTTAGCGCCATGGTCCATCAACGCTATCGCACCTTCTTCTATCGTTGGCTACGGCATCCAATCGTAGCGGCGGCTTTGGTCTCCGCAGTGACGCCGCTAGCTTTTCTGCTCACTCACATCTGGCTGGTGGACGGCTCTGCAGCGGTTCGCCTTGACTATGTCCTGACCAACCTGCCCCACTCTACTCTGGCAAAAGCGGGAATGCTCTTGATCGGCGGTGCGGCTGCTGAAGCCGTTTATCTGCTTGCCCCTAAGCGCTGGGGAACGCCAATGCCACTGATACCCTCTCCCGCTGAGCGAAGTTTATCTGCCCGCTTTATCTATCTCTTCTTGCCACTGGTTTTGTTCTTGACGGTTTTTCTGGTAGGCATCGTTTGGCGAGTTGCCGAAAGGGCAGCCCGCCAGATGATCACCGAGCGCTTACGGGGGATGGCGCAGCTCACAACCGATAGCATCCCCTACTTTTTAGAAGCCGGGCAGAATATGATTCAGCAAATTGCGCAGGACCAACGCTTGATCAACGGCTCACCGACCGAAATCGATGGCTATTTGCAAGAACACCTACGCACAGTTCCATTCTTTACCCAGTTATACGTATTGAACCAACAGGGAGAAAGCATCGCCGGCTATCCTCAAAGCGACTACCACCGCGCCGGCGCCCTTGTCGCCGAGCAAATGGGCATTCGGCTGACGTTGGGGGGTGTGCCTTTCCAGACGTATTCCGCCCCGCCGCAGAACGGCGAGAATGCTGCCCAAATCTCCTTCATCGCCGCCCTTTCGGATGAACAAGGCACCCCAAAGCGAATATTGATCGGGCGTACCTCGTTAAGTATCAACCCGATGACCCAATCCCTGTTGAGTATCCTACGCGGCATGACAGCCTACCAGGGTGAGGGAATCTTGCTCGATGAAAACGGTTTGATCTTGTTTCATCCCCAACCTACCTACCTGATGGAGCCTTACAGTGGTCGTACGGATCTGCGTGAGACCCTGTTTGACGAAACCGCTTCTGACGGCACGCGCCGTTTGGTCTACGTAAAGCCTGCCCGCGGCCGCCCTTGGATGGTGATTCTCAGCTTGCCCGCCCGTCAAGCCCAACAGCTTGCTATCAATATTGCGGCCCCAATCCTGATTGCTATGTTTCTGCTGGGTGGCAGTGCTCTCCTGTACTTTAGCTATAACCTCACCAAGATCACCTCTTCTTTGCAACTTTTAGCCGAACAAGCTACCAGCATTGCTGAAGGGCGTTTGGATAAAGTGGTGGAAGTCAGAGGGGAAGACGAAGAAGGGCGTCTGAGGGCAGCCTTTGAGTCGATGCGTTTGAGCCTAAAGGCAAGGTTAGATGAACTCAACCGATTGCTGTGGGTTAGCCAAGGAGTCGCCTCCAGCTTGGATTTAGGGCAGGCGATCCGCCCGGTGCTCGAAGCTGCTCTTTCGTTGGGAGCAGCCTCGGTGCGGCTAACCCTGACGCCAGGGGCACTGCCAGTATTAAGCAGCGAGGAAAACCGCCTGACCGTATTTGCCGATGGTCATGCTGCTCAGCTTTACGCCGATTTAGACGAACAGATTCTGACTGTCTGTCGCCAGCAAGAACGCATTGTCCTCTCCCATCCCTTTCGCCCGCGCCTGTTGACCTACCCGCCGAATGCGCCGATCCCCGAAGCGTTGATCGCGATCGCCCTTAGGATCGAAAACGAGGTCGTTGGCAGTTTTTGGCTTGCATTCGATTTACCCCATTCCTTCAACGAGGAAGAGATACGTTTCGTCACCACTTTAGCCGGTCAAGCCGCATTGGCGGTGGCAAATGCGCGTCACTTTTTGACCGCCGAAATCGGGCGTAAACGACTCGAGGCGATCCTGACCTCTACCTCTGACCCCATCCTTGTCACCGACACCAAAGGACAGGTCTCGCTGGCAAACCCGGCTGCCCTAAGGGCTTTTTCTGCGCCTAAAGAACAGCTCACTTCCCCGGAGCAAATTCGCCTCCCGGAGGAACTGAGCAAACTGATGCAAGGCAGTGAGGAAAGCCCACAAACGATTGAGCTTACCTTGCCCAATGGGAAAATCTACTCAGCTATCGCCTCTACGGTCTATGCCGAAAGACGCCCGGTAAGCCGCGTCTGCTTGCTGCGTGATATTACCCATTTCAAAGAGTTAGATGCCCTCAAATCTGAGTTTGTTGCCAACGTTTCGCACGACTTGCGTTCTCCGCTAACCTTGATGCGTGGCTACGCCACTATGTTAGAGATGGCTGGTTCGTTGAACGAACACCAAGCGGGTTACGTGCAGAAAATTATCTCGGCGGTCGAAAATATGAACCGCTTGGTTAACAACTTGCTCGATTTGGGACGGATTGAAGCCGGACTCGGCTTGCAACTGGAACTAGTCGCTCCCCAAAACCTTGTCGAAAAAGTCATTATCGATATCAAACCTCATGCCACGCAAAAACGCATTCAACTTTCTGCCGATCTGCCGAGCGAAGGACTGCCCCTGATCGAAGCCGATGCGGCTCTGGTCAATCAAGCTTTGTACAATCTGTTGGATAACGCCATTAAATTCACCGAAGCCGGTGGCAAGGTGCAAATCGGAGCGTGGGTCAAAGACGAACACTTGATCTTTGCCGTGCGTGATACCGGCATTGGGATCGCCCCGCTTGATCAGCCGCGTCTGTTCGACAAGTTCTTCCGCGTGAAACGTCCGGGCGCAAAGGGCAGCGGTTCGGGCTTGGGCTTGGCGATCGTCAAATCGGTTGCCGAACGGCATCACGGCCGCGCATGGGTGGAAAGCCAACTCGGCCGCGGTTCTACGTTTTATATCTCCCTGCCCATCCGCCAACCTCAATCTGCGGCTGAGGATTCTGGCGGGAGAGAAGCAGCCTCAAGGGGTTGAACGGGCATCCTGATCACCATGCGGCAACCCCCTTGTGGCGAATCCTCTACCCAAATATCGCCCCCATGGGCTTGCACCACTAATCTACAAAAGGTTAATCCCAAACCGGAGCCGCGCTGTTTGGCTTCTTGCCCGGCAACCTGATAAAACCGCTCAAAGACTTTCTCACGGTCTGCAGGCGGGATGCCTGGACCGCTATCCTCCACTTGTAAGATCAACCAACCTGCCTGGGGGGCAGAAGCCAGCAAGCGAATCTCCCCACCGTGCGGCGTGAAGTTGATCGCATTGTCCAACAGGTTGTGCAGGACGCGGCGCATCTTCTCTTCATCGGCGATAAGGGTAGGCAGGTTCGGTTCAAGATGAAGATGAAAAGCCAATTGTTCGGCTGCACAACGGGGCTGATACTCTTGAAACATGGAAAGTATCCATTCGGAGACCTTGATCGGCTGCTTTTCCAACTTTACGCCGCTCTCTTCCATACGGGTGATTTCTAAGACGCGGTCGGTCAACTTGAGCAACCGCTCGGCGCCTTGCTGAGCAATTGTAACGGCGCGACGAAGGGTGTCTTTAGGTGAGATGTCCTCTTTCTCCACTGCTGTCGCAATCACTTCTAAGGCGCTCAGCACGGTTCCGATCGGTGACCTTAAATCGTGTACCAGGGTTTCGGTCAGCAATTCGCGTTGGTGGCTTTGCAGAGTCATGTGCTGAATGCGCTGTTCGCTTTGGCGGATTTGTTCGCTCAGCAAGAAGTTCTGCACGGCAACTGCAACCTGGCCGGCTAGGGTTTGCAGAAACTCAAGGTCTTCGCTGCAAAAGGAAGTAAAAGGGGAATAAGAAAAAACCGCCAAGCATCCCAGGACGCGTTCGGCAACCTGCAAAGGGACACCCATCCAAGCCGAAAGTGGCTCTTCGCCTAAGGGCAAACCGGTCCGCTTTAGTTCCTGATGGGCTTGCGCTGGCAAGAGGATGGCGCGCCGTTCTAGGATGACGCGATCGGTCAGCCGATTTGCCAAGGGACGCACCGCCCAATAAACAACTTGTCCATCTTTGACCGCCATCGGGTACCAAATTTGGCGGTTGGGTTCATCATACAGGGCAACATAAAAGTTATCCACGCCGAGCTGCTGGCGCACGCGTTGCTGGATGGCTGCCAGAATTTCATCGAGTTGGGCGGCGTTTTGCATGGCTTGGCTGATGGCGCTCAGCGTGGAAAGCTGTCGGTTTTGTTGATGCGCTTTTCCTCGCAAATCACGTAGGCTAAGGGTCGTCTCGGCAAGCAAGACAAAGAGCAACGCCATGGCGCTGAGCCAGTAGCGGTCTGGACGCTGAGAGAGTAAAAAGATAAAGAGCACTAAAATCAAGAAAGCAGCCAACAGAATACGCCGCAGGAGAGGAGACCCATCCAAGACCTTTTGTTGCGGCTCGGCGGGGTTCGGGAGAGCAGTTTCGGGGGAAGAGGATTTCGACATCAGGGCGTTTCAGGGAGTAGCCGTTTTTGCCGAGGTGGGCGTAGGGGCAGATGGCGAGGGCGTGCGTTGAGGTGGAGAGGATGGGGTGGGGGTTGTGGAAAGCGGGGTCGGCGTAGCCAGAAAGTTTTGGGCTATACGGCGCCACTCCAGCGGCACATCCTGGGTCGGCAATTGGAGCAAGGCTGTCCAATCTCGTTGAACAAGGCTCTTGCGGTCGAGAGCCAGATAGGCTTGCCCGCGCCAATAGTGCAACGCAGCTTTTTCGCGGTTGCTTTTGGCAAACTCGGCTGCGTAGTTGAATTGTTTTTCAGCCGACTCTAGGCGACCAGCCTGCAACAGGGCCCGGCTCAAGGCGAGGTGATAGGCAAACCAAAGCGGATCGCGCTGGGCGTTTGCCGTTCGGAACAGGGCGGCGCGCGCTTCGCTCAAATCGTTAACTGCCTTTTGACCTTCGTCCAGTTCCAAATAGAGACAACTGCGCACCAAATGCGCCTCAGCGTTGTCTTTCTCCAGCACGAGGGCACGCTCCAAGGCTTGCAGGGCTTCGGTTGACTTTTCAGGCATAGGAAGACGGACAAGCATAGCGGAGATGAGGTCCTCTTGGGTAGCCAAACCTACCAATGCCCTACCATATAAAACTTGAGCGCGGCTATCCTTCTTTTCAAAACTCAGATAAATTTGCAAAACCTCTTGGGCTTGCTCACTTTCACCGTTCAGCAGCGCAAGTTCACCCAGCAGACGATAGGCTTCTAAAAGCGTGCGGTCGCGGTCATAGGCTATCTGCGCTTCTTGATAGGCTTTTTCGATTTGATCTTGCTGGAGCAAGATTTTTGCCCGCATCAAGGGGGGCAAGGGGGAGGAGGGCAAAAGTTTTTCCGCTTGTTCAACATCCCGCAAAGCCTTCTGCCATTCGGCTTGCTTAAGGTAGAGTGACGCTCGTTCCAGATAGGCTTCGGCTAGATTAGGATCGATTTGCAAGGCTCGATTCAGGTCGGGAAGGACATCGTTTTTGGGGTTGATGGATAAGTTTGCCCGTGCCCGCCCTAAGAGCGCCGGGGCAAAGTTTGGGTCGATGCGCAAGGCTTGTCCATAAGCTTCTAAAGCGCGGCGGGGATCGTTGACTTTACGGTAGGTTTCCCCCAGATAATAAGGAATATCTGCGGCGTTGCCTTCCAGTTGTTGCGCCTGTTGGAAGTAAAGGATGGCGGCTTCCCATTCCTCGCGCTGATAAGCGAGTAAGCCGGCCCGAAAAGCTTCGGAGATGGGATGAGGCGTGTTGACGTATAAAGGTGTGGGCGTATAGGTTGCCTCGAGCAACATCCAAAGCGGCGTTGGTTGAGCTGCGCTCTCGCCCGCAGGCGTTGGCAGGGCAACAAAACCGATATAAGTCGGGGTAGGGGTAAACGTGGGTGGGGGACCCGGCGTGCGGGTGGGGGGAACATAGGTCGGGATAGCCTTACGCGGCGTAAAAAGGAAATAGCCAATGCCGCCAAGGACAATCAAGATCAACAGGGCGAAAACGCCAATCAATTGGCGCAGGCGTTGCTTTTTGCGGTTGGCTGCTTCAATCGGCGGCAGAGAGATGCGATCATCCACCTTCCATTTGCGACGCGGCAATGAAAGGGGAGGCGTATCGTCTGCGAAGTTGCCGATGCCCATCAGAGCCAACCCTTGCTTTGCCAGCTCATGATCGGGGTCTAGACGCAGGACGGTTTCGAGACAGTAGCGTTTCTCCTTGGGCGTTTGAACGGCGGCGCTCATCCACAGCCAGTAGGTGGGATTTTTCTGGTCGGCGCGCAGCAGACGGGTTAAGATATCGCGGGCGCGTTCAAATTTTTCCTGACGGATCGCCTCAATCGCATCCTGCAATAATGGCTCATCGGCCATTTCACGACTCAACTAATGCTCAACAATGGAACCGGGATAAAGACCAAAATAAACAAGAGGATGGCAAACCAAGCAACCATGCGGCGGATTGGGTCCAGCTCGGTAATCTGGTCTAATGGCTCAGCGTATTGGCGACCAAGGGTAAAAACCAAAAGCGCCCAAATCCACCATCCGTTCCAGAAAAGACCCAGCAACACTAAAGCGCCCAAGACCACAGGGAGGAGGCGCGGCGCTTTTCTGCCCAACAAAACGTAGGTGACATGCCCGCCATCCAATTGGCCAGCGGGGATTAAGTTAAGAGAGGTCACCAACAACCCCGCCCAGCCTGCCCAAGCGACCGGATGGAGCAGGACATCGATGCCCCCATACGGGAACGGGCGACCGGTAAAGATATAGCGCAGCCAATACAACCACGGTGGTACGTCGCCATAGCTGATCGGTTGTGGCAGCAATTTGCCATATACAACCCATTTTGCCAGAAGGTAAAGGATCGAATTGCCTTCAATCTGGATGCCCACCCCGCTGTTTGGGCTGCTAGGTAGAGGACTAATCTTGGAGAGAGATAGACCAAGGATCAGGATGGGAAAGGCAACCGCCAAGCCAGCTAGGGGTCCAGCTAGGCTAATATCTAGCAAGGCCCGCTTGTTCTTGGGAGGTGCCTTCATGTTAATAAAAGCCCCTAAAGTGCCAAAAGCGCTAAAGGGAAAGGGCAAAAAGTAGGGCAAAGTAACCTGTTCGCCGTGGGCGCGTCCCACGAGGTAGTGGCCGAACTCATGGGCAAGCAGAATAGCCAACAAGCTAGCGGCGAAAGCAATGCCATTGCTCAGGCTGGCGCGAATGGCAGGCAGCCAATCCGCCAAGCCGCGCGGATTGACGGGCAGTTCTTGACCGGCTAAGGAGTAGATCACCCCGGCGAGGATCACACTCAGCACCGTTAAGGCGAAGAGGATCACATTCAGAATCGTCTTGGACGGTTTGGCATCCGGCAAAGCTGTCACCAAGTAAACGGCATGTTGACCGTTCTCCGGGCGGAACAGCGGCATGTAGCCCAGCGGTTTAAGCGCTGCAGCGAGCTGTTCGTAGGCTTGGGCGGAATCGCCGTACAACTGGCCGCGATAGCGCACCGCATAGGGCTGTTTTGCATCGCCTTGCGTGATGTCTTGGATGCGCAAATAGCGCGCAACCACCGAAGTCAGTGGATCGTATTCTGTCGCAAACATCAAAAGACCTCCAGCGGGAGTGGATGGGAGTCGAACCCACCGCGGCCCGCAACGCGACCCGCCACCGGTTTTGAAGACCGGGGAACCCACCGGGACTCAACCACTCCCGCCCTTAAGCATACCCTATCCGTTCCTGACTGACAAGGGGATGCAAGGGCGCACCTGGGCTTTTCAATTCTTAATCTTTGACCCCCTTCTTGTGGCATTCAGCCTGCTTGAACGTTTCACTAACTCTTCGACCAGATCAGGGCAACGCCCGCGGTCCCTCTCCCACGAAGGGAGAGGGGGGCTTTGCTCCCTTCGCCCTCTGGGAGTGTATAGAACGGAGACATAGGTAACACACTCGATACAACTAGGGCAAAACGGGATTAAGAAAGGAGACCGCGGATGCCCCGAAAGGGAAACGCATGTCCACGCAAAAGTTGTAGGACAACTCATTGAGTTGTCCTACAAAGCCATGTTGCCAACAACTTTTGAGTGCACACGGGAAACGCTCAAAGGGGGAAGGAAAACCAGATCGGTGGTAAACTTGCCCCAATGATCTGGATAGCACCCCATCTCTCAATTGATGAAGAAGATCTGCAATGGGATTTCGTGCGCGCCGCAGGTCCTGGTGGACAGAACGTCAACAAGGTTGCCAGCGCGGTTCAATTACGTCTTAATGTCCTCCAAAACGAAAACATCCCCCCAGAGGTGAAAGAGCGCTTGCTGAATTTGGCGGGCAAACGGATCAATCTCCAGGGTGAGTTGGTCATCCAAGCTCAACGCCATCGCACCCAAGAACAAAACCGCCGCGAAGCACTGGAGCAATTGATCCTGCTCCTGCAAAAGGCGGCTCAAAAGCCAAAACCACGCCACCCTACTCAACCCAGCGCCGCCGCCCGCCAAGCGCGATTAAACGCTAAGCGGCGGCGCAGTCAGATCAAAGCGCTGCGCCGCAAGAGAGATTGGCAGAACGAGGCAGACTAGGGCAAGGGTACCCGAATTTGATACTGGATTCTATTCCGGAATCGCCCTAAGCGGTATTTTTGATCGACCAAGATAACCAGACCTGCAAGACATAGGAGCGCTCCAAAAGCATTTATGAAAGTTGCCCATGCATTCGCCCAATTGATCCCAGTGGAGTCAAAGGTATGGGAAGGCCCAGCCCAGACGGGGATGGCTAGGGCTAGAATCCCGCAAGCGAGGAGAGTGATCGCAGCAGCAAGGGTATTTGTCTGAGCTCCTTGTTCTCCTTTCTCAAAATCGATCTTCTCTCGCAGCGGAGGCAAGCGTAAGATTAGGAAGAGCACCAATGTCAGTAAGGTCGTGTACACCACCGGATCAGTGGGCATCGATTTACCACGCAGGGCGCGAGAAACGATGATATGAATTCCCCCAACCAGAATGCCGGCAATCAAGGTTGAGATTGTAAAGCGAAATGCGCCTTTTCGCCTGCGCACCAACATCACGATAGCGCGTACCCCCATCACGCCCACTACAAGGGTTAGGATGACGAAGAGAAGATAGACCCATTTGTAAGGGACAAGGGGTGCCATGGCTTCCCCAAAGCGCTCGGCTGCTAGGGCGACGCAAACTGTGCCAGCGCCGCTGGAAAGGGTGAAAAAGGTTGTGATGCCCATGAGGACTATAGCTAGATTGCGCAATCCTTTTGCCCATCCAGGAATTGGATTCATCGTGACCTCCTTTCTAACTTACACAGAAACTTTTTGCCTAGACTCATCAAGACTTCTCACGTTGCTCGCAGTAACACGGCAAGTTTTTCCTTTCGATGAGCGCAGCGCGGAGAAATCTTGCCTTGAGTCTGCCACAGGTAAAATAGGGAAATACTCTCCGCCGCAGCAAGACCTGCCCAGGGAGTTCCGACACGCTCTACTGCGCACCCTATACTTAACGAGGCAAACACCTGTGTTCCGCAGATGGTCAATCGGCTTCACCGCCAATTGAAACCCAATACATACGCCACTGTAATCATCAAAAAGAGCAAAGGAAACGCCCTGAGTAACTTTTCTTGACCCAGAACGGGTGAACCCATGCGCAAAAAAGAAAGTAGTAAACCCATCAGCCCGATCAATGCCCCTCCGAGGCTGACCAAAAGGAAGCCGGCTGCCGTCCGTTGAGCTGCAACCACGCCGATCGGTAAAAGGAAAATGGTCAAGCCCGCCACCCCATGGACAAAAGCTACAATTAGCGTTGCAATCTGAGGCGACATGCGGGCGAAGCGGCTCAAGCCAATTGCTAGGAAGCCAACCACTGCATAGACAACATAGACTCCCCGCCAGGCCGGCAGATATTCCCACACCATGCCGCAGGCTAGGCTCAATGGGATCAGGGTCGCAACAACCACAACCAACGCGCTGCGCAAAACCTCAAAACCCAAGATCAAGATCAGCAAACCCGAAACCAGGAGGGCACCGAAGCCGAGAGTATAGACAAAAATCGGGATGCTCCCTAAGCCTTCGATGCCAACCGCAATCTGATAAGAAGTCAGAAGAGCGGTGGAAAGAAATAGCAAGCGATCAAGAAGAGTGAGTTTCATTGTTGAATAGACAACAAAATCATCGAAGCCAGCATGTAGAGAGATGCGTATTTGAACAAGCTAAAATTGACCTGTTCGTTGGGGCGCAGCAGACTCCCGATCGCCAGCAACAATAAGCCACTGGAGAGGACCGCCAGCAGGCGCACAAAGCCCCATTGGACACCGATCAGAACGCTGGCTGTGCCGATCGTCAGGGCTGCTAGCACACTCGAAGCGGCGATGGTCGCCCGCGTGACCGGAAAGCCATAACAAGAAGGGAAAGTGGGCACGCCGGCATTCTGGTAATCCGAGTAGAAGCGCATGGCAAAGGTGAGGATGTGGGTGGGGATCCAGAACAGCACCGAGAGAGTTAGCAGGATGCCGATTAGATCAATTGATCCTGTCCCTAAGGCACGCCCGGCTAAAATTGGCATCCCCCCAGCAATACCGCCCCAAACAATACTCCAGCAGGTACGCCGCTTGAGCCAAATGGTATAGACAACCACATCGAAGAACCAACCGGCAAAGATGACCACGGCATAGAGCGGCGAGAGCAAGGCCGACCAAGCCATGCCGATCACCGAGAGAACCAACCCTAAACGCAAAGTCTCTTGAGCAGAGAGCTCGCCGCTAGGTAACGGTCGCTTCTGGGTGCGTCCCATTTTGGCGTCGATATCGCGATCCCACCACATGTTCAAAACAGTTGAGCCACTGATGGCTAAGAAAAGACTGCCGCTTAATCCTAGCAAGGTGGGAAAATGAAAGATCGGGCAACGCGCGCTCATGTAGCCAGCTAACCCGGTTGCCAGCAAGAGAAACGTCTGTAAGCTCTTGATGAGTGGCAAATAGAGGCGAATCTTACGCTTCACCGTTTGCAACCTGCTTGAGCCACCATTCATTTTTACTCCTCCAGTAGGCTTGAAATTAGCCATCTATCCTTCCTAAGGTTCTCCAAATTATACATCACTGCAGCGGGCGGGCGCAGCGGAATCCCACTTGCGGGCTGTAATACGAAGGGTGAGCGCTATTGCGCTTCCAGACCCGCAGATCGACTTCGTAGGAGTAAAAACTGCCCCCACGCATATAGCGGTAATGTTGGTCAGGGTAAACATCTCCCGTCCATTGCCAAACATTGCCGGCCATATCATACAAGCCGTATGGGCTGGGTGAATCGAGGGTCTGGTAGCCATCGTACGTCTTGCCATTATAGAAACCGACCGGCGTGGTGTTGCCCAATTTACCGAACAGCTTCTCGAACAGGTCGAAGGAGGAGTAATAGTTGGCATTGTTGCCTTTGATTTCGGTGCCCCAAGGGAAAGGTAAGCCGCGGCCATCGACCAGTTCTGTGCCACGCGCCGCTTTTTCCCATTCCACTTCACTGGGCAGGCGCCAACCGTAGAACTCGCAGTAAGCCTTCGCCCCAAACCAAGTGACCATGGTGGCAGGGTGATTGGAATACTCATCGATCGGCTCAAAGGTTGTGCCATTCCAACGCAAGCGCAAGCCATCTTCTTCCAAGGGCATGACCAACTTCTCTCCGGCTTTGATTTCCTCTTCATGTTTATGGCCGCGGAACTCATCGCCGGGGTAATCTACACTCACCCCGTCAACGGTTGTCACATTACCGCCCATCTCGACCTCGATGGTTGCAATGCGCAAAACGCCCTCCGCTAAGGCAGCGTTCAAAAATCGGGCAAATTGGGCGTTGGTCACATCGGTAACCATCATTTCGTAATCGTAATCAACAGATGTGAGGTGATCATGTTGGCCGTAGGGAAACGTGCCAGCCGGGATCAACGCCCAGCTTTCGGGATCGATGCCCGGGTCTATAAACGGTGGCGTAACCGCCCCAATCGCCGGCGCCGTAGCGCATCCTCCCAAAGCAAAAGACAAGAAGGCAATGAAGATCAAGAAGGTGTTCTTCATTTAGCCGCCTCCTTTAGAATAGCTTTCAATTCCTTTGCTCTTTGCTCCTGTTCGTGCAGCTCCTGCTCAGCAATTTGGCGCTTCTCCTCCTGATATTCATGTTTCCAGATCCCCTGCTCGCGGAAAAGGTCATATAGGCGCCAGAGCAAAAAGAGCGCCAAGATCAAAAGTACGGCTGCTAAGCCGAAATCGGCGAGGAGCATCGTCCAATTGACCAAATTCTGCTGATTGGCTTCGCTGACGAAGAGGCGTTTCATAGAAAAAACTGTCACTGCGCCAAAAGCCAGATCGGAAAGGACGATTAGCAACCAACCGAACCACTGGCGAGCCTTGCCTTGCAAGCCGGAAAGATGAGCATAGTACATTAAAATAATTGTGGCAATCAAGCCGGAGAGAATATGCCAGTGACCAGTGAGGATGATACGTTCCTCACGATGCGGCCACACGCGGAAAATTTCACCGAGGTTAACCGCCATGAAAATCCCAACACCACTGACGGTGAAATTCATAAAGACCATCTGCCAGCCGGGACCAAAGCGCAGCGGATCGCGCAGCAAAGCTTTGAGTTTCTGTGCTAAGGTGGGTTTTTTCACCCCCTGGGTGCCTTCCTTAATGAGCATATCCCAGGCATAAATGACATACATGAGCGCCGCCAGCATGACGAACACCGAACCGAAATATATAATCGTATGGGCCCACTCCAGCCAGACGACCGAGAGCGCGCCAGTCGTAATGACGATCGTACCGCTGATCATTAAGGGCATGGCAATTCGGTGCAACAGCCCCTTAAAATCCTTCCAGCGTCCGACAATCAAGGTGATGGCGATGGCGATGAGGGTGAGCATGATGTGCAAATGACCGATAATCGCCCGTTGTAAATCGGTCTTATGAGGAATTCGGATCAGGTCTTCGGCTAAAAAGGTTTCGTGACCGTTGCCCCAGTAGGAACCAGTGACAGCTCCGAAGGCAGCCGAGACCAGGGTGGCAACCGCCATGGTAAAAAAGGCAACCCGTTCCAAATCCACGCCCCGCTTCGTGCGCGCGTAGGGCGAGTTGGCGGGCAAGCGATATTCTTTTTTCCACGGCCAGAGCGCCACGGCCAGCAAAATCCCTGCAAAAAACATCAGCGATTCTCCGAGCAGGAATAAGCCATGAAAGACAAAATGATGCCCCCAATAGGCGAAAAGCAAACCAAAGATCGCTGCGGTTAGGTAACCAGCCGTCACCGTGCCGTTGATGATGGTTTGCTCATGCCGTTTCATGCGCACCAATTGGGTGATAAAGTACACTTCAATGGCAATAACCGTGTTGGCAATGGTGTGATAAATCATAATGATCCGCCCTTCTCGCTCGGCTTGGACTAACTTCATTCCCAAGGCGCGCACCACAAAATCGCGCACGCCCCATTCAGCCATCGGGCCGGAAAGCATCCCAAACAAGGCAGTGATGATCGAAACAACAGCAATTGCCACGAGGGTTAGGCCGCGTGTCGAACGAAAGAGGAAATCCAATCGTCTTGCCAAAGTATGCATCCTATAAAACCTCCTTGTTGTAAATCCTATCCTAACTTATTGCTTGTTCCCTTTTTTGATTTTGGTCAAATTCATCCTTCGTCAACTTTCAAGATGTTTAGCCAGCAGCCCGAATATCTTTGACGAAACCCCAAGCGAAGGCCAAGGTCATTAAGAGCAAGAGCGGTGCCAAAATGGTAAAGACCAGCTCTGCTGTAAAAATGCCTAATAAGGGTCGACCGGCGCTCAAAAAGGCTAAGGCAATGCCACCAATGCCGATCAACGCGCCGCCAACGCCCACCCATTGAAATCCCTTGGGCGCATGCTTTGCCAGGAAAGGTCCCAGAAAGATAACCAAACCAGCCACTCCATGAAAGAGTGGCACGGCAATCTTCTTCAAGGTTGCCAGACCGGCAATGCTGGTGATGGCAATGGCTAAGAAGCCAATTAAGGCAAACCAAGCAAAGGCTTTCTTCCACGTGGGAAAGTATTCATTAGCAATTCCGAGCGAAATCCCCAGAGGAATCAGGCTGGCTATTGTGAGGACAAGCGGCGAGGCTAAAATGCTATAGTCCAGAAAGATGAGCAAAAGCCCCGATACCAGCAGGACAGCAAAGCCCATGAGATAGTAGATATCGAAAAGCTGTTTACTTTGGCGATAGCGGCTCCAAAACCGCCACAACAAGTAAATGGCAACCAAGCCGGTAGCCAACAAGAGGATCCGGTCCAGAAGGGTTGGGTGCATTCCAGAACTCCTTTCTAAATCTAAATGAATGTTCGGCTCTTTCCATACTATTACTCGGTTCCTCTCGAGAATCTGTGATAAAAGTCACAAAAATCGATCGTTTACGAAGCGGTTGCTGCTCGATCCAAGAATCCCTTTGTGGATGGCAGCAATAAGTAGATCAGCAAGATCGTACTGAGAATAGGAGCAGGGAGGAACATAGAAAAGCGGTGTACTTCAACCAGAGCGTTATAGAGGCCCAGGGGATAGCCGGCTAACATAGACATGACCGCAGCAAAGATGCCCACCGCCAGTGCCCAAGATTTTTTGCGCAGCACGGCGAAGATAAAGATCGCCCAAGCCGCAGCGCCCCACCAAGAGACTTGCTGCGACATGACGTACATTCCATTCCAAAACGGGTTATTGTGAGAGGTAGTGTATTTGGCAATCGGAGCAACGCCATCGATAAATGTGAGTACATACGCTAAGCCGGCTACAAAGGTCAGCGCAATGGTTCTTTTCTCCACTCCTCCAATAAGCAGCATCCCGAACCACAGAATGAGGGCAATCCCAAAAACGCTCAAGGTTGGCATGGGCAAGCGACTATCCATAGCGGGAATCGCCGGAAAGAACCCTGCCAATAATTGGATGGTCGCTGCAACGGCACCCCAGAACCAAGCCCATTTTTCGTGGTAAATAAAGCCATACAAAACGGCCGCCCAAATCGCCGTGGTGCTTGCGCCAATCCAACCCAACAGCGCATAGGTGATGCGCACCGAAGCTGCTTCATCTGCCCGCCCAGCGGCGGTTTTGACAGCGATCAACAGGTTGTATTGAGAAGCCAAAAGGTAAAAGATTAAAATGCCACTCAAGATACCGAGGATGGAAAACAGAATGCCAAGTTTGTGATTATCCTTCATTTTTTGTTCTCCTTTTGTTTATGGGGACGAGATTGTCTTGGGGAACGTGACGAAGCGGGTGAAGTTTGGTTTTTATCGTCAAGATGAATGACGCGGGAGGGAGAAGGAGCCCCTGGAGCTTCGATTCGGTTGATCACCCCCTTGACCCCCGCAATGCTTTTTGCCAACTTCTCTGCAAGTGTATAGAGGCTCAAAGTGCTTACCTTTCCGGCCAGATGGACAAAACCGCCTGCCACACCCACCCGTAGGTGACACCGCCGCAATTGTTCCTCTGCAGCGAAGGCCTGATAAATTCGCTTGCGTAATTCCTGATCTGAGAGGGTTGTCTCCGAGTTCAGCATTGGACAAAAATTCCACTTGGGATTTGCCCTGAGTTTATAACCGAACTCAAAAGCTGTCTAAGACTTTTGTCGGATTAGGGAAAAACTTAACCCTCGTATTCGGCAAGTTCTTGTGGTTGGAGAAGAACAATTTGGTGCTTTTCTACCCTGAGTAGCCCCTTCCCTTCCAGGGTTTTCAAAGCGCGACTTAATACATCCCGAACAGTGCCCAGCCGAACCGCCATGGCATCATAGGTCGCCCACGGCCGGCGGGGTACAATCCATTGCTCATCAACATTCTCGGCATAGCGCGCTAAGGTTCTTGCCAAACGGGCTTCAACGCTGCGCAAGGAAAGGTCTTCTACCAGTTGCAAATGGTGCAAGATACGAAAGGCTAGGTGACGGAGAAAGGCTTGTGCTAATTGTGGATAACGTTCAATTCTCTCCATTAACCGGAGAGATGGCAATGCCCAGACAAGGCTATCTTCAAGAGCGATTACGGTGCCTGGATAGAAACCGGTCGTGAAAAGGGCAACATCCCCAAAGAGATCAACCGCGCTGAGGACCAAGACCGCTTGTTCGCGCCCTTTGCGAGAGAGGCGAACTGCCTTAACCCAGCCCTTCTCCAATAGGTAAACCGATTTTGCTGGCTCACCTTCCAGATAGATCACCTGATCCTCAGAGAAGGTCTGGCAGATGGCAATTTGCTCGAGCGAGATTTTCACCTCCTCAGGGAGGGACTCGAAATGGGGAAGGCGCGCGAGTGTGGAGGAGAAAGACATCTGGGTTAATTATAACCGCTCGTTTGACATGAGAGCGCTACGTAGCGTCGGGGCTTTTCCCTCATCCTCAACCCTTCTCCCAAAGGGCGACGGGAGAACCTCCCAGCGGTAAGGGCACCTTCCCAACAGTCTGATCCCGCAAGAAAGGGATTAAAAAGAAAGCCCTAGCCCGACGTGACGCTGTGACGCCAGCAGATATTCGTGACATCGGCTTCAGCCTGTTTATGGCTTGCACAGGTGAGATTTAAGCTATCTTGGCATGAGTTTCCCATATCGGATGCCTGAAGCCAACGTTTTCAGGTCTAAAGTTAGAATTGCTGTGATTTCGCTTCGGAGGGCTTTTCAAAATTCTTATTTTTGAATTCAGTTTTTGTCATTTCGACGAACGGAGCAAGGAGAAATCTTGTGAAGACTAGTATGATTGACTTCTCGCTTCGCTCGAAGTGACACACGCAGGTATGTCGCTTGAAGGTGTCCACGCAAAAGTTGTAGGACAACTCATTGAGTTGTCCTACAAAGCAATGTTGCCAACCACTTTTGAGTGCACACGCTTGAAGTGACACGTTGCTCGCTTCACTCGAAAGCGGAGCTTGCTGTTCCGAAAAGAGCCTCACTTAATTTTTGAAAAGCCCTATTCGCTTCGGGCTTCGGAGATAAACGAGTGTACGTTACGAATTTATGGTAAAATTACAAGTTAGTTTTTACCCCCGAAGGATCGATGATGCCTGAAACAGCTAAATCCCTCTTGATCCAAGAAGCAGGAAGTCTTCTCCAGCCACCTGCGGAGCTGACCGAACCGCTGCAGTGCGAGTTGGATGAAATTCGCCAACTGTTTGCCGCTCAACCGTTGTTGGTGCAGCGTTTTATCGAAGCCCAAGCTGGGCAATTGGCTGATGCGATTATCGCCAATGCAGCCGAAGTGCGCTTTACCCTGCCGGATCGGCTGGTTGTGCCCTCCCCAGGGGACGGCTTTCAAACGCTGACTATCCCCCCAGAGCAACGCGAATATCAAGTAGGCGGGTGGGCAAACCGTCTGCGCCGCAAGGAGCTGCGCCTTTTAGCCAAGCAACGTTTGACGGAACTAGAGCAAAGCGAAAACCAAGCCGTGCGAGAAGCAGCCCATTTGTTACGCCATGCCACGGCTGTGCATATCGTCTATAACTTGCTTCCGGCTGGCCGTTCAGTTCGTTACCTTACCGAAGAGGGAGAAAGTATTCCCTGTATCCCAGCCGAAGAGGAGCAGATCGAATCGGCTTTGACCGCCACCACGGATGCTATTGCTGAAGAAAAGGTTGAGGATCAAGAGCGCGGGGAACTGCTCGTTCCGTTTGTCCCTTATGCGCGCCGTTTCTTTTTGCCGCAATGGGTCGCTTTTGACGAGAACGGCGATCTTCTGCTCTCGAACGTGCAAGAAGCCGAGTCGCACATTGCCTCGATGCAACGCTATCTACGTCTGCTCCACTATGCGGTTGCCTTCTCACCCTGCTTGATTTCTGACGAGATTTATCAACAAAAACGTTATGGCATGTTGGGACAACTGGTCAACCAAGGGCGCGCTTTGGCGGTCTATCAGACGCGGCAAATCATCGAAACGATCAAGAGGCGGGCGCGCGCCCAAAACCTCAACCGCGGTCTGACGATCCGCTTGCCCTACTTTGACGATCAAGACCTGACCATGAAAATTTATCCTTTCGTTGTTATTCCGGCCGGACGCATCATGTTTGTTCCGGCCTTTGTGGTGCGGGCGGTGCGCGAAGAGGAAGTTAAAGTTGCCCAAGACACGCGCCTGAGTGCCACCACCCGTAAATACATCCTCAAGCAGCTCAAGCTGCTTGAACAAGCCTTCCTGAACTTTTCCCTCCAAAGTCCATAAAACTCTAATCAATCCCATTCGAGGCTGATATGTTGTTTGCCATTGGTTTGTTAATTGTCATTTTCTTTGTCTCTTATCGCTTTGCCCCGCGCGAGCGCCAAGAGGATGCCTTGGTGCATGGCGCCGGCCAAGTGGGGATGTTGGCTGCGCTAGCGCTTTTTGGCGTCGATTATTTCACCTCGTACTATTACGCCACCGGCGAGATGATGAGCGCCCTGCATCCGTACGGTTTAGAAAGATATGCTTACTTTGCGGTTGCCTTGATTGCATTGGCAAACTTTGTTTTTGGAGCCCTCTACATGTTCTTCTTGGGGGCATTCAAGGAAGGGGGAGGTTCGTTTACCGCTTCGATGCGCTACCTTGGGCCTTCGCTAAGCCTGATCGTTGCGGTCGTGTTGGTTCAGGATTATGTCCTGACCATTGTGGTCTCTACGCTTTCCGGTAGCGATCAACTGCTATCGATCATGGGCGCCTATTACGTCAATTGGATTTGGCATTTTCTCATTGGCGCTGCGTTAGCTTCGGTCACTTGGTTTTTGACCATTCGCGGCCGAGGTGAATCGGCGCAGGTGGTCTTCACTTTACTGGGGCTGTTTGCCGGACTGACCTTGACGATGTTTGTCGGCTTAATCTTAGCTCATCTGCGCGGGCTTCCGCCTGCGCCGGGTGAACCGCCTTTGCCTACCACTTTAGGGCAAGCCTTGTATCACATGCTAACGGCAAGCATGAAGGGAATGGTTGCATTGACGGGTTTGGAGGCCATGGCAGATGGAGTGCAATTTGTGATCGATGAAGATTATGCCTTGATCAAGTGGGGAAAGAAACATCTCCCTCGTCTGAACTGGCTGTGGAATTTTTACAGCGGCAAATCGGGGATTGGGCGCACGGTGCAAACCGCTTTTCTGTTTTATGGAGGGCTGACGACCCTGATTCTGACGATTTTTTCCTTGCGATTTCAAGTTTTTGATGGCACCTTCGGGCGAACGCTGGTGGGCAATCTGGCCTATATTGGTTTTGATCAATTTCCAGGGGGGATTATTTTGTATTGGTTTTATCAATTTCTGGCTGTTGCCTTGCTTTCTGCGGCTTCGATGACCGCCTACCAGGATTTACAAGCGATCACGTGGCGCAACGTTGCCATCGGTGAGATCCCCGAAATTGTTGTCTATCGCAATCCTAAAGGCACCTTCACCCGCCCGGTTACTGCAGCGGCTATTGCGGCGATTGTCATTCAATTGCTAGTACGGGGAAGGACGACGGTTGCGGTACCTTTCTATGGCATTGGAGTTTTCTTACCGATAACAGCGATGGGGCTTGCCATGCGCCGTCATGTCCTTGAGAATTTCAGCGGTCGTAAGCGACAATGGGGTCTAATTGGGACAAACTTTTCGATCTTTCTATCGGTCACCGTCCTAATCGGACAGGTGGTTGGAAAGTGGGAAGAAGGTGGTTGGGTGGTGCTGATCTCACTCATTGTGTTGATTCTGATGGCTCATGCAATTTTGATTTCACCGGTTGGCTATCGCGATCCCGATCAAATTTACCGCATTGTGCGCGTCAAATCGCGCGTTGAGGGACCGATGGGGGCGATTGTCGAGTGGCAATCGCTCAAAGTGCAGGAATATCGGTATAAGCTACTGGTCGCCATTACTCGGTTTTGGGAATGGTTCGGCGTGCGCCGTCCTTTGCGCTTTGAGCCACCGGTGATCGCCGGTGAATTCGATGAGGCGATTGAAGTCGGCCACACCCATCATTCTTACTTGGAACCTTACTTGAACAATAACCAAGATCAAAGTCAAGCCGCTCAAGTGAAGGAAGAACCGTCCGCAAATCCTCCCGCATGATCTCCCAACCGATTTATCGCTTACGCGCCACCGAGGTCTATGGCGCTCTGGAAACCTCTCCGCAGGGGCTAACGGTGGAGCAGGCAGCCGAGCGCCTTTCGCTTTATGGCAAGAACCTGATCCGAGAACCAACTCCACCGCCGTGGTGGAGCAAACTGCTGGTTCACACCCTTCATCCGATGGCAGTCCTTTTGTGGATTGCTGGCGTATTGGCTTTGATTGTCGGCGAGCTCAGCCTAGCATTGGTGATTTGGTCGGTCATTCTCGTCAATGCGGCCTTCTCTTATTGGCGCGAATATCGCGCTGACATCGCTGTAGAAGGGCTAAGAAAACTCCTTCCCTCTTTCAGCCGCGTTCTGCGTGAGGGTCAGGAAATCTTGGTACCCACGCCCGAAATCGTGCCGGGCGATATTCTGGTGCTTGCCGAAGGTGATAATATTCCAGCCGATGCGCGCGTGGTGCAGGAGTACGGCTTACGCGTCAACCAAGCCACCCTGACTGGCGAAGCCATGCCGGTCCGCAAAACAGCCGATGCATCTCTGCGGGAAGGCATCAGTGAGCTAGAAAGGCCCAACCTGATTTTCGCCGGCACTTCGGTGTTCAGCGGAACGGCAAAAGCGGTTGTCTACGCTACCGGCATGTTGACCCAATTTGGGCGCATTGCCTATCTTAGCGGCACAGTGGAAGAAGAACCTTCGGCACTTCAGAAAGAGATTATCCGTCTTACCCGCCGCTTATCGTTGATCGGTTTGCTGATCGGCGGGCTCGTCTTCGCAGTTGGTGCTTTTGATCCGCAAGTCCAATTGTTTGATGCGGAAAACCGTATTTTCCAAGCCTTCGTTTTTGCCTTGGGCATTCTGGTAGCGGTTGTGCCGGAGGGCTTGCCGGCCACCTTGTCGCTTTCCTTAGCGATGGCCGTGCAAAGGTTGGCTCAGCAGGGCGTTTTGGTCAAAAAGCTGGCAACGGTCGAAACGCTGGGCAATATCTCGGTCATCTGCACCGATAAGAGCGGCACGCTCACCCAGAATCAAATGACCGTGCGAGAAGTTTGGGTGAGCGGAGAGCGGCTCAGTGTGAGTGGGATCGGCTATGAGCCGCAGGGTGAGTTTACCCCTCCCCCGCATACGTTAGGCTTGCAATCCAGCTTGAATCTTCTACTCACGGCTGCAACGCTCTGCAATAATGCGCGCTTGATCCCGCCAAGCACCGACCACCCGCTTTGGTCTGCCCTAGGCGACACGACCGAGGCGGCCTTACGGGTAGCAGCCCGCAAAGGCGGCATCTCTGAAGAAGCTGCCTTGCGAAGTTATCCGCGTTTGCATGAGATCCCTTTCGAGGCGCGCCGCAAACGGATGACCACCATCCACCGCTGGGGCAAGGAAGAAATCGCCTTTGTGAAGGGCGCCCCGCGCGAGGTGTTACAACTTTGTCGTTCCTGGCAGTGCGGGGATGCGGCGTTGCCCCTCGAAGAAGAGATGCGGACGCAAATCCTAGCCGCCAATGATGACTACGCCCGCAATGCCTTGCGCGTGTTGGCTTTTGCTTATCGTTACCTGCCGCCGCGCAGCAGTTATGCCGAGCAAAGCGTGGAGCAGGACTTGACCTTTCTGGGCTTGATGGCAATGCACGACCCGCCACGTCCCGAAGTCGCCCGATCGGTGCAAATTTGCCGAGAAGCTGGCATCCGCATCATCATGGTCACCGGCGATTACGGCTTGACCGCCGAGAGCATTGCACGGCGGATCGGGATGCTGCGGACGCCCAATCCGATCATTATCAGCGGGGTTGAGTTTGAAGAGATGAACGAGGTGCAATTACAGAACCTCTTGGAGAAAGAGGTCATTTTCGCCCGCATGGCGCCGGATCACAAGTTGCGTTTGGTGGCTGCGTTGCAAGCCAAAGGCGAAGTGGTTGCCGTAACGGGGGATGGCGTCAATGATACCCCAGCCTTGCGCAAAGCCGATGTCGGGGTGGCGATGGGCATTATTGGCACCGATGTCGCCCGCGAAGCCGCCGATGTCATTTTGACCCAAGATAATTTCAGCACCATTGTGGATGCCATTCGAGAGGGGCGGGCGATTTACGACAATATCCGCAAGTTCATCACCTATATTTTCACCAGCAATGTGCCCGAATTGGTGCCTTTTGTGCTTTCGGCGATTGCCCAAATCCCTTTGGCTTTAACCGTGCGCCAAATTCTGGCAATTGACTTGGGCACCGACCTCTTGCCGGCTTTGGCATTGGGTGCGGAAAGGCCGGAACCCGATATTATGACGCGCCCGCCCAGAAAGCGCGGTCAGCCGCTGATCGACCGCCGCCTGTTGATGCGATCATTTGCTTGGCTGGGGGTGATCGAAGCGGCTTTGTGTTATTTGGGCTTTTTCTACGTCTACGCGCGGGCGTATGACATCCGCTTAGACCAATTTTTGGCTTCCACAACCGACCTTGCGGCTTTGCTTCATGCCGTGCCGCCGCACGTGCATGTGCTGGCAGTGACAATGTTTCACGCCGGGGTGGTGATGGCTCAGGTGGGTAATGTGCTCGCTTGTCGTTCGGAACGGCTGCGCGTCAGTGAAATCGGTTGGTTCTCCAATCCGCTTATTTGGTGGGGGATTTTAGGCGAAATTGCGTTAATATTAATTTTGATTTATGTGCCACCGCTGGCGGAAATGTTCGATCACATCGCTTTGCCATTAGAGAACTGGTTCCCCTTAATATTATTTGGTCCACTGCTTTATGGCTTGGATCGGGTGCGCAAACAACTGATCCACTTTTTCCATTGGTTGAAGACCAGTCGGGAAAGCCCGGCGAATCATTTGTCCATCTGAGGAGGATTGAGATGAAAATTATTGTCATGGGATGCGGTCGGGTGGGTGAACAATTTGCCCGCCTGATGGATGCCGAAGGACACGAGGTTACGATTGTGGATACCGATGAAACCGCCTTAGAGAAGATGAAAGAAGGATTTAGGGGCAAAGTGATCGTCGGCGTGGGCTTTGACCGTCAAATTCTGATCCAAGCCGGGATCGAACGCGCGGAAGCCTTTGCTGCCACCAGCAACTCCGATAATGCCAATATCGTGGCGGCGCGCATTGCCCGCAATATCTTCCGCGTACCCAAAGTGGTCGCTAGCCTCTATGATCCGCGCCGCGCCGAGATTTATCGCCGCCTGGGTTTGTTGACCTTCTCCTCCACGGCTCTAGGAGTGGAACGGGTGCGGGAATTATTGACCTACCAAGAGCTGGAACCGATCATGACCTTTGGCGGTGGGGAGGTGGCGTTGGTCAATCTCGAAGCCTCTCCGATCCTAGAAGGGAAACAAGTGCGCGATCTGACCGTGCCCGGAGAGATTCAGGTCATTACAATCGCTCGTCAGGGGCAGGCAATTTTGCCTCTGCTAGGCACAATGATCCGCAGCGGGGATTTGATCTATATCGCTGTGCTCACTTCGGCACTAGAGCGTTTGAAAGCCCTGGTGGGTTATGCGGAAGGAGTGTGAAGATGTTTGTGATCGTTGTTGGCGGCGGGAAGACGGGTTCGTTTCTGGCGGGGCATTTGCTTCAACTTGGCCATCGGGTGAAGTTGATCGAAATTCGTCCCCAAATTGTTGAGCGTTTGCTGCGCGAAATCAGCCCTGAGGTTGTCCTCCTCGGCGATGGCAGTTCTCCAACGGTCCTCGAACAAGCCGGCATCCGAGAAGCCGATGTGCTGGCGGCGGTTACCGGCGAAGATGAAGCCAATCTGGTCGTCACAACCCTCGGGCGCTTTGAGTTTCACGTGCCCCGCACCATTGCACGGGTCAACAACCCCAAAAACGCCTGGTTGTTCAACCAAGAAATGGGGGTGGACATTGCGGTGGACCAAACCGACATCATGGCGAAATTGATCGTGGAGGAGATGTCGATTGGGGACATGATGATTCTGGTGCGCTTGCGCAGCGGCGAATACTCGATTGTCGAAGAGCGGGTTGATGCGCAAGCTCTTGTGGTCGGGAAGGCGGTTAAGGAAATCCAGTTCCCTAGAGACTGTACGCTCGTGGGCATCTTTCGCAACGATCAACTGGTCATCCCCAAAGGGGATACGGTCTTTGAGCCCTACGATGAAGTGATTGCCCTCGCCCACACGCAGCAAATCGGTCAACTAGCCGCTCTGTTTGGCGCGCAAAAGTAAATTGCGATTGGTTATGGCCGCGCCGCTAGCCAATCCAGCAGGCGCGGCAATTGCCAAGTGTTCAATACTGCCTCGGCTTGTACCCAAGCGCGGCGTGCAATGGTGACACCGAAGTGCAGCAAGTCGAGGTCGTTTTCGGAATGGGCATCGGTGTTGATCGCCAGTAAACCACCCATTTCGACGAAGCGCCGCGCGTAGAGGTCGTCCAAATCCAGGCGCGAGGGATGGGCATTGATCTCCAACGCTACGCCGTATTCCCTTGCTGCCTTCAAGATGGCTTCCATGTCCAAGTCGGCCCCCTCGCGGTTTGGGAACATGCGCCCGGTGGGATGACCGATCACATCGACATGCGGGTTGCGGATGGCATTGAGCAAGCGCTCGGTGATTTGCTGGCGCGGTTGGCGTAAGCTGGTGTGCAGCGAAGCGGTGACAATATCGAAGCCAGCCAACACTTCATCGGGAAAATCCAAACTGCCGTCGGCGCGAATTTCAACCTCAATGCCTTGCAACAAACGGATGGAATCGCCCAATTCCGCTTGGACTTGGCGGATCTCTTGCCTTTGTTGCAGAGCTGCTTCGGCCGTCAAGCCGCCGGTGATGGCAAGGCTGGCAGAATGGTCGCTGATGACAACCGCTGCTAACCCTCGCTTGCGGGCGGCTGCAGCCAGTTCCCGAATGGTCAGTTTGCCATCGCTCCAGTTGGTATGGGCGTGCAGTTCGCTGCGAATGTCACTCACTTCGATCAGGCGCGGCAGCCTGCCTTCCAAAGCCGCTTGCACCTCGCCGCGGTCTTCGCGCAGTTCGGGAGGGATGCACGGCAAGCCTAAAGCGGCATACACCTCTTCCTCCGTGCTGCACAGGATTTCACGACCGTCTTTGCGGGTGAGGGCATGTTCCGAGAGCGATAAGCCCTGTTTGAGGGCAAGCTCGCGCAGGCGCACATTGTGCTCCTTCGAGCCAGTGGCGTATTGCCAAGCTGTGCCAAATCGCTGCGGAGGGTGCACCCAGAGCTGAGCGCGCAAGCCCGTCTCGTACTCCACGCTGCTTTTGGTTTCGCCGGAGGCGATGATGCGCACGACCTCCGGGTCGGAAAGAAACACTTCCATAATTGCCTTAGAGTCGTCTGCAGCGGCTAGGAGGTCAAGATCGCCAACCGTGGAACGGCCACGGCGCAAACTGCCGGCCATTTCCACCCGTTGCACGCCGGGCACGGCTTGCAAACAGGCGATCAGGCGTTGGGCGAAGGGATAAGCCCTTCCAATAGGAATGCGCTCGGAGCGACGCTTGTAGGCTTCAATGCCGGCTAAAAGGCGCGCCTCGGATTTTTCGCCCATGCCGGGCAAGGTGCGCAATTTGCCCGCTCGAGCCGCTTCTTCGAGTTCCGCTAGAGTAGTGATGCCCAACTCTCGCCAAAACAGGGCAATTTTCTTCGGGCCCAAATCGGGCACCGGCAGCATTTCTGCCAGCGTTGGGGGCACTTCGGCGGTAAGTTTTTCCAAAAAGCCCAGCTTGCCAGTGGTAAAAAGTTCTTCGATTTTTTCGGCAATCGCCTTGCCCACGCCCGGAATTTCGGTCAGCTTGCCCGCTTGCCAGATGTCAAAGGCTTCGCGATTCAACTCGGCAAGCGACTCGGCGGCTTTGCGATAGGCAAGCACCTTATAGATGACCTCGCCTTTAATTTCCGAGAGGTCGGCGATCTGCTCGAAGATTTGGGCGAGCTGGCGGTTGGAGAAGCGGTGAAGGTCACTCATGTTATCCTTCGACCACTTGTACCCCTTTCCAAAAAGCAATATAGCCCTTGATTTGCTTGGCGGCTTCGCTTGGTTCGGGGTAGTACCAAGCGGCATCTTGGTTTACCCGATCGCCCACTTGGATGTGATAGTAGCTGGCAACCCCTTTCCACGGACAAGTGGTGTGGGTGTCACTCGGTACGAGGAATTCCTGCCGCACTGCCTCGGCAGGGAAGTAGTGATTCCCCTCGAGCAGGATGGTCTGATCGCTTTCGGCAATCACCTCACCATTCCAAATCGCTTTCATGTTGTGCTACCTCCAAGAAGTTTGATAGGGAGATTATACCTTAGCTCTCTAGGGGCAGTGAAGGGAGGATGGATGGTGAGTGAGTTATGAGTTTTGGGTTGTGAGTTGTGAGTTCCCAAGCCACCACCCATCTTGGCGAAGGCACAGCAAGGCAAACCAGAACCGCAGGGCTCTCTGTGTTGCTATTTTATACAAAGCGGATGTGAATTCGGATTTGGTTGTATAATATTTAAAGGTCTTTTGCCCTTCTTTCCCTTTCTCCCCAAAAAAGACTGGTGTTCGATCTGCTAGAGTGTTTTATTTATAAGGAGGCCCAATGAGTAAACGACTCAAGCACAGTCATTCCTGGCTCATCTTTATCACCGCCTTGCTCCTCGTTGCCCTAGCTTGTGACTTTGCCTTGCTTCCCGCTTCAAACACTTCCCAACAACAAGCCACTGTG
>CALFWB010000072.1 GCA_937928795.1 uncultured Anaerolineales bacterium | reverse complement strand
ACCAATTCCTCCACAGCAGCCCGACTGCGATTGTGAACGACAAGGGGAAAACCGGCTTTCAGAATGTTGCGGGCAATGGACTTGCCCATCAAGCCCAAACCGATGTAACCGACACGAAGCTGCAACATTGTACCTCCTTATGCTATTTTGTTCAGGGTTTCACCCAATTGTATTACGAGATAAACACCTAAGCAATCTCCACAGGCGGGGTGTAGGGCTTTTCAATCATCAAATCTCTTTGTGCCTTTCTTGCGGATTTGGTGTGCTTGAACGGTTCCCTTCGATACGCTCGCTGCGATCGCTACTCAACCCGCAGGGTCGCGCGGGTCGAGTAGGGCGCCAGCCCGTACCGAGACCCAATTGCTGCTCCCCGCGCCTGCTGGGAGGGACTAGGGCGTTGTCCTGAGCTGGCAAGTTGAGCCTGTCGAAACCTTGTCGAAGGGGTGAGGGCAACCTCCCCTCGCCCAGAGGGCGAGGGGCTGGGGGTGAGGGTTGGCTCGATCGCTGTCACAACTTCTGCGAACCCTGTCGGCAATCCCTCATCCCCGACCCTTCTCCCTAAGGGAGAAAGGAGCATCGCCTCCCCTCGCCTGTTGGAAGGGACCAAGGCAGTGCCCTGAGCTGGCAGGTTGAGCCTGTCGAAACCTTGTCAAAGGGCGCCGCCCTGAGCCTGTCGAAGGGATGAGGGCGCAAGGGTTGATCCTAAGCGGAGCTTGCGGTTCCGAAAAGAGCCTCACATTAAATTTTTGAAAAGCTCTGGGCTGAAGCCCGTGTTACGGAAATCGGTTCGGCGCAGGTTATTCAGCGTAGCATAGGCTTTAGCTTGTGGATAAACGACACACGGGCTGAAGCCCATGTTACGGAAATCGTTTTGACGCGGGTTATTCAGCGTAGCATAAGCTTTAGCTTGTGTATCAACGATACACGGGCTGAAGCTAAGGCTTTTCAAAATATTAACCTGAGTTCAGGATAAGCTTACCACCTTAAACGCGTCACTTCAAGCGCAGCGCCTTTGTGTGTCCCCTCGAGCGGAGCGAGAGGTCTTGGTGCGCCTTGCCAAAGATGTCTCACTGCGTTCGACAGGACAAAGGAGGGCGTTTGGTACACCGCCATGTCCCCTCGAGCGGAGCGAGAAGCCCTTAAGATTTCTCCTCGCTGCAATCATCATAAAAACCTCTACCGAGAGCTCGTGACTGTTTCAAGATGGGGAAATCGTCATCCACAAGGCGCTTGAGTAGGCAGCTTATGCCCTTCTCCTTGAACTGACGCCACCCGATTGGATCAATTCAAGCCTTGAACCAAGTGATTGCCACAATCAGCGATCAAGCGGCTGACGTTCCGTGCCGACTGTGGACGTTTGTAACTTGCAAATCGGCTCGGGCTTGTGGGGGGGTGACGCCAAGGCTGGCTCAGGAGCGATCCGGACCAGTTTGGATGGCTTGGGTCAGGTTCTCGATCAAGGCTTCGGTATTGCGCACAACCTGATTTTTGCACACCTGCTGGCGTAAGCCCTGCCGATCGGCAACCGTCTTGAAGGCATCCGCCTCATCGCTGACAAGACCTGCGTCTCTCCGATTAGGTGATTGTCATCTTGCAGATGACAGTCGCCTACCAGAATCGCCCCAACAATGCTATGAAACCCCATCGTTACCATTTTTGAAACAGTCACGATCGCTTTCTATGCTAGAATAGAGGAAACTCTACCATGAATGCAATTCCGCTTCAATCCTCATTTGCTGGCGGTCTGGCTGCGCTTTGGGCAGCTTTTCTTTGGGCACTTGCTTCGATTTGGTTCAGCCGCTTGGGACAGCATTTGCCGGTAATCCAAATTAATTTCCTCAAGGGGTTGCTTGCCATCCTCATTCTGATCGCTGTCCTGTACGCTGGTGGTGGTTCGCTAGCCGCTTTGCCCTTTCAGCCTTTGATGATGCTGATAGTGAGCGGCATTGTGGGTATCACTTTGGGCGATACCGCTTACTTGAAAGCGTTGCAATCGTTGGGTCCACGGCGCACCTTGCTGCTTGCCAACCTTGCTCCGCCGATGGTTGGATTGATCGCTTGGGCTTTCTTAGATGAACATCTGGTTTGGCGGGCTTGGTTAGGTGTCTTCTTGACGCTGATCGGAATTACCTGGGTGATCATCGAACGCGCTCAAGAGGAAAACCGTGCCTCGAATCTCCGCCGAGGCTTGCTATTTGGTTTTCTCGCTGCCCTATGTCAATCGATTGCGGTTGTGTTATCCCGTGCCGCCCTAACTCGCAGTCCGATTGATGCCCTCCAAAGCACGATCTTACGCCTAGCTCCAGCCATCCTACTGCTCGCCCTTTGGTCACTTTGGCAACGACAACCGCTCCTCAAGCTGCATCCCTTTCTTCAGCAACCTCGCTTAGGGCTGTGGATGCTAACTGCCACTCTGCTCGGCACAGTCTTCGCCATGTGGCTACAACAGGTTGCAATCGCCCTAACTGCAGTCGGGATCGTCCAAACCCTGCTTTCGACTAGCCCGTTGTTCATCTTGCCCATCGTTGCCCTGCAAGGGGAAACGGTCTCTCTGCGAGCAGTGGCAGGAGCTCTGGTGGCGGTGATGGGCATTGGATTGTTGTATCTTTAGCCTTTAACCTTGTTGACGCTTAACCTGTGGACCTTGATGTGTATCTTGGATCCTCCAACCCAATTGCTCGATTTCTTGGCGTAAGGTATCTGCGGTTGCCCAATCGCGAACGCGCCGCGCCGCTTCCCGCGCCTGAACCAACTCAATCACCTTAGGAGGGGGAGTCTCCTCTTGCTTTTGAGAGGCTATCTGCAACGCTTTTTCCCAGACTGCGGCAGGAATTTCGGCGCCGGGCTTGGGAACGGAAAAGGGACAACAAATATCCAAGGGAAAGGTTGCTCCCGTTTGGAAATAGTGAACATGGCTGCCGATCTCTCCAGCCAAAGCGTCCAACTCTGGATTATCCAGAGTTTGCCCAACTGCCACCTCGTGCGGCTCGCCGCTGTGAATTACCGTCACTCCGCCCCTCCCATACACCGTAGCGGTCATGTTGGCTAAATCCATGAACAGCGCCGTTCTTTCGTCAATGCCGATGATCATACTCGCTTCCGGGAGGATTCGAGTCAATTGCGCAAAGCGTTGGCTGCCCATAAAACAACGCGAGGTATCTAATTCCTCTCCGCCTTCGCGGTTGTTCCAGTGAGGGACAAAGACAATCGGCAAGTCATACAACATGCCAAAGAAATCCAAGCCCTCTTTCCAGTGTAAGTCTTCCCCCACTTTATAAATCTCATAAACCGGCAAAGCAAAGCGGCTAATGGCGATGGTTGCAGCGCTGGCGAGCACCAGATCCGCTCCGAGGTAGTGGCGAGCAAGGATCACCTGCCAAGCCAGACTGTGGCGCAATTGGCGTACCGCATAGGTCGGACTACCTGGGCCCATAAAAATGACTTCTGCCCGCCAAAGGGGTTCGATGATTTCCTCCAAATCGGGCGAAAACGGCGTGCCACGCTTTCGCGCCGGGACAATCTCAATCTGCGGGCGATAGTTCTGTAGGTGATGCTGAAGGAATTCAGCCACCCTGCCGATAACCCGCGCCGAGTTAAGCTCAAAGCCAGCCGGTGTCTCAACCAACGCCACGCGGGGTGGATGATCAAAATTACGGAAGACTTCCTCAAAGGCTCTGCGACCACTGGGTGATGTCTCGCCAGAACCTAATAACACAACCCGACCGGGCAGGACATTGCCATGAGACGACTCCACCATGGAAACTTCTTATCTCCGATAACGCTGCGTGATATTTGGCACCAAATATTCGTTAAACGACCGCTCCAAATTATACTCGGGTTGCCATCCCCAATCGCGACGGGCGTCGTTATCATTCATGTCCTCTGGCCAGCTATCCACGATGGCTTGGCGGCGCAAGTCAGGCTCAAAGGTAATCTGGGCATCTGGAAAGGCTTTCAACACCCAATCGCGAAACTCACCTGCAGACATGCTGAAGCTGGTAACGTTATACACCCGGCGGCTCAATTCCTCGGATGGAGCCGCTGCCAATTTCAGCAAAGCTGTGACGGCATCGGGCATCGCCATAAAGGGGATGCGCGTATCCTCGCGAACAAAACAGGCATACGGCTTGCCTTGTGCGGCAGCGTGAAGCATTTCGGGCCCATAATCCGAGGTGCCGCCGCTTGGCACGGTAAAAGCACTGATCAAACCGGGGAAGCGCACCGAGCGAAAATCCACCATGACCGGGCGCTCAACAGCAAGTTGGCGATAATACTTGCTATAGTACACACCGAGCATCTCACAATAAAGCTTATTGCTGCCATACATGGTGCGGGGATAATTCCATTCCCACTCGCGCACGCGCGGAAATTGAGCCTTGGTTGCTAAATCTGGCAAGCCGTAAATCGCTACCGAGCTTGGGAAAATAAACAAAACTGGCTTACCGCGCCAATCCGATTGGTCCGAAGCAATCTGCAGCAAACCCAATGTGCCCTCTACATTGACGCGGTGGGCTGCTTCGGGGGTAAATTCGGCGCGCGTCGAAAGCAACGCCGCAAGGTGATAAACAGTATCAATCTCATACTCCGAGACCAAGCGCTCCAATAAGGCGCGATCGCAGATGTCTCCCACAATGTGAGTAACTTTGGATTGCAAAAAGTCCGGCAAAGGGCGGATATCGAGAGATAAAATCTCTCGGATTTCCTGCTTCAACAGTTGATCGATTAAAGCAGTACCGATCTCACCCGATGCTCCGGTTACTAGGATAACTTTTTTGCGCACTGAACTGCTCCTTTCTGTAGTTCTGCCCCTTGATTTGTGAATGTTATAATCAATGTGGATGTCATCTACCATCCTTATTGTACATGATAACTTTGAAGAATTGAGGTCACCATGCCACTGGATATTATTGTCGGAACTCAATGGGGGGACGAGGGCAAAGGCCGCATCGTTGACCTTCTCGCTGCCGAAGCGGACGCAGTTGCCCGCTATAGCGGCGGGGACAATGCCGGCCACACGGTCACTGTAGGAGATCAAATCTTTAAGTTGCACCTCATCCCATCGGGAGTCGTGCATCCTCACGCGCAAGCCTTCATTGGAAACGGTGTTGTTATCAATCCAGCCACTTTGCTGTCTGAAATCGAGCAAATCCAACAGGCAGGGATTGAGGTTCATCCACAACGTCTTTTCATCTCTTATGCAGCCCATCTCATCACTGCCGGACATCTTGCGCTTGACCGCGCCCAAGAAGCCGCTCGTGGCAAGGCAAAGATCGGCACAACCTTACGCGGCATCGGACCTGCCTACACCGATAAAGTGGCGCGGCGGGGCTTGCGTTTGGAATTAATGCGCGATGAAAAGCGCTTTGTGGCAGCTTTACGGGAACACTTTGAAACGGTCAACCAACTCCTCCAGCGCCTCTACCAAGAGGAAGCGTTGGATGTTGAACCTCTAATTACAGAATATGTCGGCTATGCGCAGGCAATCAAGCCCTATATCGCTGATGTTTCCGCCTTAATTGCTGAAGCACTCGCAGGAGGCAAACGGGTGTTAGCCGAAGGCGCTCAAGGCACCCTATTAGACCTCGATCACGGCACCTATCCTTTCGTAACCAGCTCCTACCCCACTGCGCCGGGCGCATTGCTGGGGCTGGGCTTAGGAGCAGCTTGCGTTGATCGGGTAATCGGCGTTACCAAAGCTTTTCAAACGCGAGTGGGGGCCGGGCCCTTCCCCACCGAAGTCTTTGACCAAACCGCCAATCATTTGCGCGGCAGCGGCGCAAACCCGTGGGATGAATTCGGCACGACCACCGGGCGACCACGTCGAGTCGGTTGGCTCGATCTGGTGCTCTTGCGTTATGCCATCCGAGTGAACGGCATCAGCGAACTCGCCCTCACCAAACTGGACATCCTCAGCGGTTTTAATGAAATCAAACTCTGTGTTGCCTATCAAGCCGATGATCACAGCTATCAAATTCCACCTTTCGGACCGACTGAACTAGACTCCTTCAAACCCGTCTATCAAGTTCTTGCGGGTTGGAAAGAGGAAATTCGCTCCTGCCGCCGTTGGGAGGACTTGCCCCTCAATGCCCGTCAGTACATTCGCACCATCGAAGAGGCTTGCCAAGTGCCGATCAAACGCATTTCTGTCGGACCCGAGCGAAAGGACGTGATTGTCCTCGCCTAAAAAAGCGGCAGGCGGAATTATCGAGATGGCTGCCGACCTTCTCCGGGGTCAATTCCGCTCAGCGCAGAGGGTGGTTATGGCGCTTTTCTTTTGTGCAGGTTTGTCCTTATTGAGTGCCTGCTTCTCTTCGGCCGAGCCAGCCCTGATTCCATCCCCGACCGCTCCTCCGCCAACTCAAACGCCAACAGCAACGGTTGTATGGTTTCCTCCCACCGCCACGCCAACCCTTCCACCCACGGCGGTTGTCACCCCAACGGTTGACTTACGCCCTCAAATCGGACCTTTAATCTTTGAGGATCGGTTCACAAATGGAGAAAACTGGGTTTTAGCTCAAAACGACTTCAGCAGCATTGCCTTCGGCAAAAACGAACTAACTATCGCCATCGCTCAGCCAAAACTCTACCTCTATACCCTGCGCAACAACCCTCAGCTTTCTAATTTCTACCTTGAAATGACCCTTTGGCCCAATCTCTGTCACGGCGAGGATGAATATGGGGTACTCTTTCGGGTGACCCCAAACCTAGATTTTTATCGCTTGGCGCTGACTTGTAATGGTCAACTACGCCTAGACCGCTTCTTTCAAGGCAAAGCGGCGGTACCCTATCCAAAAACCTTCAGCGGGGCAGTTCCGCCTGGCGCCCCTAGTTCAGTGCCGATTGCCATTTATGCGGCGCAGAAAGAAATCACCGTTTTTATCAACCATCAATTCCAGTTTACCTTAGCCGAGAGCGTGATTCCCACGGGCATTATTGGGCTTTTTGCCCGTTCGGTCTCCAGTTCGGCTGTGACGGTCAACTTTTCCGATCTGGCGGTTTATGAAATTCTCCCCTAATATAAGACAGCGTTTTGCGACTGTGTTCTGAGTTTATCCGCAAATACACGCAAATTCACACCTTGCCCCTTTCACGCGGATTTGACCTGGTCTGAATGCTGCCCTCATCCCTGGACCCTCTCCCGCTGACAGAGGGGAGACTCGCCCTTTGGGAAAAGGACCGGGGCGCTGCCCTGAGCTTACCGAAGAGATGAGGGAGCAAGACAGTTTGTCCTAAGCGGAGCTTGCCATTCCGCAAGGGACTTAACATTAAGTGCTTGAAAAGCCCTATCCTCCACTTTTACCCAAGAGGCAAAGGGAGTTTTTGCACTTGGGAGAGGAGGATTACAAATTCACCGAATAGCCCAAGCCGGGTACCTCTGCGGCAATAAGCCAACCGTCTTGCAAAGTAAAGCCGGCCTGGCTGGGATCATTGGATAATACGAGGTGACCATCCAAATCACCATATTGAACGTTTGGACTAGCCAGAGCTAAGCTCAACCCAGCCGCAATCAGTAAGGCCGGCTCAATTAGGCAACTGACCATCGTGGATAACCGCGCCGCGCGGGCGATGGCATCCACTTGATAAGCCGCCCGCAAGCCGCCACAGGTGGCAAGCTTGACCGATAACCCATGTGCAGCATGTTGCGAAGCCACCCGCAAAGCCGATTCTGTACCACAGGCGCTCTGATCGGCAAGGATACGCACCGGGCTGAGTTGGGTGACTTCGCGCAGCGTTTGTAGATCGTCAGCGGGGGTGGGTTGCTCAAGGAACTCTAATATGCCGCTTAGGGCACGGGCAACCTCGAGCGCGTCCTGGGCAGAATAGCCGCCATCGGCGTCGAGGCGCAGGGTGAACTCTGGGCAAGCGCGATGGATGGCTTGGATTCGCTCTACATCTGCAGCCGGGTCAAGTCCACCCTTAACCTTAAAGATACGAAAACCCTGCTCGGCAAACTGAGTGGCAAGTTCGACACTCTCTTCCACGGAGGTAATGGGAATCGTGATCGAGGTCTGAATGCGGTTGCGATACCCACCCAGCAGGCGATAAAGGGGTAAATCGGCAGCTAAGCCCAGTAGGTCGTGGAAGGCTAAGTCAAATGCGCACAAGGCTGGCGGGCAATTGGCGCACAGGGGGGCAAGTTCAGCCAAGGCATTTTCGATGTTTAGGGGGTGCAAATCGACCGCCTTGAGGGCACATTCCCGACAAACCTGAAGCACTTGAGAGGGTTGATAGCCGTTCAATTGAGGATGGGCAATGGTACACCCCCAGGCGTTCTGCCCCTGGCGTGTTTCCATGCGGATGAAAATCGCTGTGACCGATCGGATCGGCGGCAGATGTGCCATTTGAATCGGTTGATGAAGTGCTAATTCAACCGGCACGACTTCAGCGTGTGTAATTTGCATGACGACCTCCCCAAGCTGAAGAGATGGGTTGGATGCACACTCCGTTTTGATAATCGATTTGGCGAGATTGCTGAGAGTCTAAAAGAGCCGGACACCTGAATGCGCCCGGCTCTCCCCAAAATCCTTACATTTCGAGGGCTTTGTAACCCGGTCCCTCTTGGAAGTAGCGATAGTTTTCTTTGATGTCGGGAGTCAAATCCACTGTCTCGCCCTTTTCGAGCTGGCGGACGGTGTCGAGGACGACTTTCTCACCGTGATGATTGGTGCCTTCGTAATGGCCGCTGAAACCGACCTTGTTTTGATACTCTCCACCTTTGGCGACATAAGCGGAAGGAACTTCATCTTCGGGGAAAATCGCTTCGTAGGGGCATTCGGGGACGCAAGCGCCGCAGTCAATGCACGTGTCGGGGTCAATGTAGTACCAAGGCCACTCTTCGATCGGCTTACCGGGGACAATGCACTCGACCGGGCAAACTTCCACGCAACCTGCATCCCGTAAACATAAACTGGTAATAATGTGGGTCATGGGAAATTCCTCCTGTAAATAGAGAATCAGTATGGATAAAAGACGAGTAGGATTAGCTGTATTTTACCCCAATTTTGGCAGGTAGAGTGACAAATCCTATCATATTTGATTAAGACAAAAATCATAATGAATGTTCAGATAAAATTCACGGAATTCAAGAAAAAAGGAGCTTCTCTCTTGAGAGAGAGAAGCTCCACTGGAAGGAGGCCAGAACCCACACCGAGAGAAGCAAGGCTATTTGCCTTATTTTGCGTTGCGGAAGTTTTCTTCCACTTGCGTCCAGTTGACAATTTGCCAAAAAGCCTTAACATAATCTGGACGGCGATTTTGATAGTTCAAATAATAGGCATGTTCCCAAACATCCAATCCCAAAATAGGAATGTGCCCCTGCATATAAGGACTATCTTGATTGGGGAGCGAGTAAACCTGTAATTTGCCTTCGCCGTCGATCACCAACCAGCCCCAACCGGAGCCAAAGTGGGCAACGGAAACCGAACTGAACTTTTCGACAAAGGCATCGAATGATCCAAAGGTGCTATCGATCTCTTTTGCCAATTCGCCAGAGGGTGCTTTCGCCCCACCCGGAGCGATGACCTTCCAAAACAGGGTGTGATTAGCATGTCCACCCCCATGATTGCGCACCGCAGTGCGAATGCTCTCGGGAACGCTCTGGATGTTGCGCAAAATCTCTTCAATCGGTTTTTCAAAAAACTCCGCAGCGCTCTCCAGCGCTTTGTTCAAATTGGTTACATAAGCGCCGTGGTGCTTGTCGTGATGGATCTCCATTGTGCGGGCATCAATGACGGGTTCAAGGGCATCAAAAGCGTAACCTAGATCGGGAAGAACGAATTGGTTTGCCATAAGTCTTTTCCTTTCTTTGCAAAGTATTTTTCCCACCCGCAAAGGGTGAAATTAATTGGATTATTAAGATAATTATACTATATAATGTCCAAGATGCAAGTAAATTTTGGTAAGAAGAATGTTAAGTTTTGGCGTCAAACAGGTACGGGTTATCCGCTAAAGGTTTCATGATGGTGATTTTGACGTTTGGTTGGCTTGACAGTTTTACCCTTAGTCAGTATGATGCTTAAGAGTAATTGGCTCAAATCTGTGCTGAGCAGGAAGGAGGAGCATGATGTTTTACCAAATTATGGATTGGATCGATCAGCGTATCCCCTTGCCCAGGGCAAAAGCCCACTGTGACATCCCCTGCGGGATTTATGATCCGATCGTTGCCCAGATTTCCGCACTTACCGTGGTGCGCATGATCGACCTGATGAAGGACCTCGAAAGTCGCGAGTCGGTCTCAAAGCTAGACTATCACAACAGCATGTCCCGTTACATTGCTATCAAGGAAGAGCACGCTGAAAAAGCCAAACACGAAATTCGGATCATTTGGGGAGACTATTTCAAGCCACACCATATCGAAAAATATCCACACCTGCACGAGATTGTCCATAAAATTATGGGGTATGGCTCTAAAGTGCGCCAGAGTGCAGACCGTCAGGCAGCAGAACAGTTTGTTGAGGCGATCAATGAGTTTGCCCAGATCTTCTGGGAGACGAAAGGGATTGCCACCAAGCGCGCCAAAGCTCCTTATGCCCCCAATCTGGAATTGGTCTATGCGATGATTGAATGATCCGCTTCTTGCGCGTGCGTGGTCAAAGTCTTAGCCCAGAGGTTGAAGATGGGGATTTTGTAGTGACGCTGAAGCTCCCCATCTTCTCTTGCATTCGGGTAGGGGATATGATTGTCTTCCGCAAGGAGCCGTATGGGATCTTGATCAAACGTGTTGAACATTGCGATAATCAAAGGCGGTTTTATTGGGTACGAGGAAGCCATTCCAATAGCCTCGACAGTCGCACATTTGGAGTGGTTCAGGCGCAAGAAATTCTTGGTAAAGTGATTGCCCACATTTCGAGGTCTTGAGTGATAAACTAGCTCGCCCTCAGGTTTCACCTTTGTTGGCAGATTAGTTTTTCAACGAGACGCCAAGCCCTCTGCAAAATGATCGAAGGTGGGTTGCTCTGGAGCAGTTTGCTGATTGCTTCGCTTAAACAGAAAGGCGATTTGACGTGACATGAGTTGATCACCCTCTACCCTTTTGGGTGAGGACTACTAAATTATCGGGTAGAATCATTCTCAAAAGTCGTCTTTGAGATTGAGAACCCTTTTCAGCCATGGCGAAAACCACCCCCAAGCCAAAGCTCGTTCAGGAAGCATCTTCTCCATCACTACAAGAGAGGGAAAGCTCTATCCTCTCGTTATTTACTCGCTTTCGTCGCTTTGCCAGGGATATTGGCGGCATCCTTTCCCTGGCTTTGGCAGCCATGACTTTTTTCGGAATTCTCTTTCCTGAGCTGACCGAGGGCATTTTAGCGGCGTGGATTCGTTTCCTGCGCCTTTGGTTTGGCTGGGGAGCCTTGTGGATCGTAGCAGGATTGGTGTGGTTAGGGGTTATGCTCTTCTATCGGGAACGTCTGAACATAGCCTCTGTATTAGGTAAACTGATCGCTTGGGAGGCGGTTGCGTTTACTTCCTTGGCGTTACTGAGCGTGCTCGGCGGATGGGCGTTTGGCAGGGCAGAAGCCGGTTTGGATGGCGGCCGAGTTGGTTGGGGGCTTGCACGACTGACCGGCGGCTGGTTCATCCCGCTCGGACTGGTGGGACAGATTCTGCAGGGTTTATTGATCGCTATTGGGTTGTTCCTGTGCCTCTTTGTCGCTTTGGGGGGAAGAAGATGGCTCTGGCTGGAAATGCAGCAGCAAAGGCAGAGTGGAAGCACCCTGCCTGAAGCGGCGGTAACCTTCTCTCCGCTCCCTAGTGCTGCTGGAACATCGTCTGTATCGACCGACAAAGTCAGCGAACGGATGCCCAAGGAATGGCGCAAGAGATTTCGCTTCTCTCAAAGGGATGAGGGTGAAAGACCGACTGCGCCCCTTCCACGCGATGAGCGCTTGCCACCTTTGGATTTGCTCGTGACGGAATCCGCCTATCGGCCTGACGAGCGCAACGTCAATATGACCGCTGGCTTGATCGAAAAGACCTTAGGCGAATTTGGCATTCCTGCCAAAGTGGTTGGCGTTCGGGTAGGGCCAACAGTGACGCAATTTGCTGTCGAGCCGGGCTTCTTAGAAAAGAATGGCGCTGAAGGGGAGATTGCTAAGCAAAAGGTGCGCGTGGCGCAGATTGCAGCGCTGAGTCGAGATTTGGCTTTGGCGCTTGCTGCAGAACGTTTGCGCATCGAAGCGCCGGTGCCCGGACGGCCTTACATCGGCGTTGAAGTTCCCAACCCGCGCGCTTCAGTGGTTCGCCTGCGCCCTATCCTAGAGAGCGAGGCTTTTGCAAAAGTAGGTTCTCCGCTGGCAATTGCCCTCGGAAGAGATGTTTCAGGCAATCCCGTAGTGGGCGACTTAGCCCGTATGCCGCACTTGCTGATTGCCGGCACAACCGGTTCGGGGAAATCGGTGTGTATTGCCGCCATCACAACCTGTTTAGCCATGAATAACACCCCGCAAGACCTGCGTTTGATCATGATCGATCCCAAGATGGTTGAGTTGGTGCGCTTCAATGGCCTTCCTCACCTGATGGGAAAGGTGGAGACAAAATTGGAGCGCATCTTAGGAGTTTTGCAATGGACGGTGGCCGAGATGGAGCGCCGCTATAAGATCCTTGAAACTACTCACTCGCGCAACTTAGAAACTTACAATCGAAAAGCGCGGCGCCATAAAGACTTCTCCCCCCTTCCCTACCTAGTGGTCATCATCGATGAGCTAGCCGACCTGATGATGAGCGCCGCGGAACAGACCGAACACGCCTTGATTCGCTTGGCGCAAATGGCGCGGGCAACGGGCATCCATTTGATCTTAGCCACCCAACGTCCCAGCACGGATGTCGTCACGGGTTTGATCAAAGCCAATTTCCCAGCCCGCATTGCTTTCGCTGTGGCTTCGGCAGTGGATTCGCGCGTCATTTTGGATACAAGCGGGGCAGAAACCTTGCTCGGACACGGTGATATGCTCTATCTGCCACCCGAAGCGATGGCGCCACTACGCTGCCAAGGCGTGATGGTCAACGACACCGAAATTGAGCGCCTGATCACCTTTTGGCAATCCAACGCTACAGCCTCGGAGGAAACACCGCCCTGGGAAGAATACCTCAAAGAGAGCTCGCTTTTGGAAGACCACGATGCCTTAATTGAGCAAGCAATCCAGATTGTGCGCAAAACGCGCCGTGCCAGTGCCTCTCTGTTACAGCGCCGCTTGCGTATCGGATATCCACGCGCGGCGCGTTTGATGGATGAATTGGAAGAGCTGGGCGTAGTTGGACCACTTCTTACGGGTAGTCGCGAGAGAGAGGTTCTGCTTGATGACAATGAGGATGCCGAAGCAGAGTAGCCATAGCTTTGCTAGCAT
>CALFWB010000071.1 GCA_937928795.1 uncultured Anaerolineales bacterium | reverse complement strand
TTTTTCGATGAATGTTGATCTGTTCTTTGAGTCAGGGTGGTTTCAGTGGGTAGTTTTGCCTCTCCTGATCTTTCTGGCGCGCATTTCAGATGTGACCCTAATGACCCTACGCATTGTGTTTTCAGCCCAGGGACGGCGTTCGTTAGCGCCGCTGGTTGGTTTTTTTGAAGTGTTGATCTGGATTTTAGCCATCAGCCAGATTATGCGCAACTTAACCAACCCACTGACCTATATCGCCTATGCGGGTGGCTTTGCGGCGGGTAACTATATGGGTTTGTTGATTGAGCAAAAACTGGCAATTGGCATGGTTGCGGTGCGTGTGTTCCTGAAAAGAGATTGTGACCGCCTGATGGAGAAATTGAGCGAAAATGGCTTTGGAGTGACAAAATTGCCTGCCATGGGAACCCAGGGTTCTATTGATATTCTTTATACCCTGATCCCACGGCGCAGCTTGAAACAGGTGGTAGACTTGATCCGTGAACTCGATCCGAAGATTTTCTTCGCAGTGGAGGAAATTCGCACGGCTTCGCAGGGCGTCTTTCCTCCTTCACAGGATTGGCAGATTTGGCAAGCTTTGAGTGTGCGGCGTAAATGAGATGAAATGAAAGGAAAGAGGATGTCTAAAACGGTTGTGGCAGGTGCCTTAGGGGAATGTGTGCATGTAGCCGGGGTGAGCCGTTTTTTACAATTGGCTGAAAAGGCTGGCTGGCGAACGGTCTTCTTGGGTCCGGCGGTTTCGATCGAGGCAGTTCTGCAGGCGGCTGAAATCGAGCAAGCGGATTTGGTGGGCGTTTCCTATCGGCTCACTCCAGAGACGGGGGAGCGTCTCTTAGCTCAATTTGCCGAGCAGGCGGATGAACTGCGTTCAAAAGGTGTCCACTTTGTTTTTGGAGGGACACCGCCGGTGGCTGAACGGGCTGCAAAAATTGGCTTCTTTGAGAAAGTGTTCCATGGGGGGGAAGCAGAGGAAGAAACCTTAGCGTATCTCAAGGGCGGGACAGCGAATCTTTCGACAGAGGAAGACTATCCCCAAGATACGGTAGCAAGGATTCGGTGGAAGTCGCCTTATCCACTCTTACGTCATCATTTTGGCTTGCCAACCATGCAGGACACTCTCGATGGTATCCGCCAGATTGCGGAAGCCAAAGTGTTAGATGTGATTTCGTTAGGAATCGACCAAGATGCCCAAGAGAATTTTTTCCATCCAGAGCGCCAAGACCCGCGGCGGAAGGGCGCCGGCGGCGTCCCGGTGCGCTCTGCCGCAGATTATCGCGCCCTCTATCAAGCGAGCCGTTGTGGGAATTATCCCTTAATGCGCACCTATTCGGGGACAGATGATTTTATCGCTTTAGCCGAGATTTACATGGAAACCATTCATAACGCCTGGTGTGCCATTCCCCTATTCTGGTTCAATCGGATGGATGGACGCGGTCCATGGGACTTGGAAGGCTCGATTCGGGAACATCAACAAGTCATGCAGTGGTATGGTGAGCGAGGTGTGCCGGTTGAGCTAAACGAGCCTCATCATTGGGGCATGCGGGATGCCTCCGATGTCGTCTTTGTTGTTTCTGCTTATCTCTCTGCTTATAATGCCAAAGCCTTTGGGGTGCAGGACTACATCGCTCAAATGATGTTCAATAGTCCGCCGGGCTTATCGGATGCAATGGATTTGGCGAAAATGCTGGCAATTCTTAGGCTGATTGAACCTTTACAAGATGAGCACTTTCGCATCTGGAAACAAACCCGAACTGGCTTGCTGAGTTATCCACTGGATTTAGATGCAGCCAAAGCCCATCTGGCTGCCAGCATCTACGTACAAATGGCAATCCGTCCCCATATCGTTCACGTGGTTGGCTATAACGAAGCCCATCATGCGGCTACAGCAGAGGAAGTGATCGCATCATGTAAAATGGCTCGTTATGTCGTTCAATCCGCTTTGTACGGCCAACCGAGGATGGATGCTGATCCGCAAATCCAAGAGCGGATTGATGAGCTCGTTGGACAAGCCCAGGTGACCCTTGAGGCAATTCGGTCGTTGGCGCCCTCTTCTGTTGAAGACCCATTGGTTGATCCTCCAACGTTGGCAAAAGCGGTCAAAATAGGCCTCCTAGACGCGCCCCAGTTAAGGAATAACCCCTATGCCGCTGGCAAAGCCTTCACGCGAATCGACTCGCGTGGGGCTTGTATTGAGGTCGATCCAGAGAGTGCCAAACCAATGGATGAACAACACAGAATTAAAAAGATTTTAGCAACGAAAGAAAGCTAAGGAGGTTTCAACATGGACAAGCACAATCGGTTTGCGGTTTTAGGGGCGGGACATGGCGGGAAGGCAATGGCGGCTCATTTGGCGCTTATGGGTTTTGAAGTAGCTTTGTGGAATCGCACTCCTGAAAACATTTACGTTATTAAAGAGAGGGGAGGGATTGATTTGGAAAGCCCGGAGCGTTTGCCCTCCGGATTTGCGCAATTGGCATTGGTCACAGCCGACATCGCCGAAGCCCTTGAATTTGCTGATGTGGTGATGGTAGTAGTTCCTTCTTCAGCTCATGCAGATATTGCGCGGTGGGCGGCGCCTCACCTTCAAGATTGCCATATGGTCGTTCTCAACCCTGGGCGCACGTTGGGTGCAGTTGAGTTTGAACGCACAATCCGCAGTCAGGGGTGTCAAACGCGACCGCTCATCGCCGAGACAGAAACCTTGATTTACGCCTCGCGTTCGGATGGTCCTGCCCAAGCGCGCATTTTTAGCATTAAGGAGACGGTTCCTTTGGCTGCTTTACCGGCTAGCCGCACGCATGAGGCTTTAGAAAGGCTGCGCATAGCCTATCCTCAATTCATTGATGGAGTCAGCGTTCTCCACACCGGGCTAAATAACATGGGGGCAATATTCCACCCTGCGCTAACCCTGTTGAATGCCGGTCGAATTGAATCCACCCGCGGCGATTTTCAATTTTATATTGACGGGGTTACTCCTTCTGTTGCGCGTGTGTTGGAGGTGCTAGACCGCGAGCGGGTAACGGTTGCCTCAGCGGTCGGGATCCGCGCCCGCACGGCGCTGGAATGGCTCAAAATGGCGTATGACGCCAGCGGCAGCGATCTCTATGAGGCAATTCATAACCAGCCCGGCTATTATGGCATCAAAGCTCCGGCGCTGTTGAATCACCGCTATATCACGGAGGATGTCCCCATGAGTTTAGTGCCCATCGCCTCGCTGGGCCAACAATATGGTGTTTCGGTGCGAGGGATTGATGCGATTATTCGCCTGGCTTGCATCATTCACCGCACCGATTACTGGCGCCGCGGCCGAACGACCGAAAATCTCGGAATTCGGGGCTTAAGTGTGGGTGAGCTGACCGAATATGTGATGGAAGGCGAACATTAATTGCTGCCCTCACGGTGAGGCGATCCATAAGAAGGCGTTCTTAAATTGACAAGTAATATCACCGCTGCCGGCAAAAGCGATCAGATAAATATAACCCTCTTGCAGATCGGCTGCCCCTTGGTTGAACCGCGAACGATAAAGATTATATTTATCCAATGCTTCTTGTTTCATTTTATTGTACGCATCTAGTTCGTACTTATATTCGGCTAGTTCATCTGGATTGTTGCTGGTCGGTGGTGCAGGCGGAGGCGGAAAAACCGGCGGTTTAGGTGGTGCGGTGGGATCCAGCGCTTCGAGGAATATCCCGTGAGTGAAGAGTTGTAGGGTGTTTTCCCGTAAGACAGCCGCAACTCGATTGGTGACGCCATTTTTCCAGTCGAACTGAGGATCATAGAGCACCGGATACACTTCTTTGCGGTTGATGACCAAACCTTCGTTGTGAATTTCAAAGGCGACATAACCGCCAAACTCGCGCATGGCAACCACGGCGTATTGATTGGGTTTATCGCCGGCGCCACTGGAGCGAAATGCAAAGCCACAGCCGGCATCGCCATAACGTGAGTCCCATTGAATATCCGCCTGAATAGCAAGATTGCGTCCCACTACACCCGGAAATTGATCGGCATAGAAGAATTTCTTAAAGCCACTGCCTTGAAGGGTGACCGGTGAGTCGGCTAGATAAATCTGTCCTTCCGATGGCATTACGCCCAAGCCGGACAGGGCGATTTCATAGGGTTCAAGCGCAGCTTTGGTCGCTCTCAGGATTTCGGCAGCTTGTTGGGTTTGTTGAGCTGCCATTTCGGTGGCTTGGGCATCCAAAGCAGCTTGGGTTTGTTGAGCAACGGCGGTTTGAGCCGCATAATCAACGGTAGCGGTCGGAGGTTCTGCCGCTGTTGCGGAGGGTTCAGGGGTAGCCGTTGCAGGGGGTGAGAGCAGAGTGCCTGTCGAACAGGCTAGAACTGTCAGCAGGGTAAACAAGAAAGCTAACCAGCTTAGGTTTCGGGGCAATTTCGATTTCTTCATAGGTTCCTTCCAAAAGGGGGGTTCCGAATTGTACTTGAAAGATTATCATGGGCTAGAGGGGTGCGCGCCCATTGATCGGGTTTTTAGGCCGCTTACTCCAGCAATCATAAGGCCTCTAGGACTCTCCATCTGCTTTTTCCTCTTGGCTTAAGAAATTAGGGCTCATTCCCTCGATCAGCGGCAGGTCAATCTGCTCCCTCAGATGGTATTTCCCATTCGGGTCAATCCAGTGTCCAGACTTTAGCGCTTTGGTTCTCAAGTAAAATTCGTTGTAGGGATTGGGAGGGATCACCAGAGGGATGCGTTCGGTGATGCGAATGCCGTAGCGTTTTAGTTCTTCGATTTTTCTTGGGTTATTGGTCATCAAGCGAATAGAACGCACTCTTAGTGAGTCGAGCATATGAGCGGCAATCCAATATTCGCGCTCATCATCCCGAAAACCCAAGGCTAAATTCGCGTCAACCGTGTCAAAGCCATGGTCTTGTAAGCTGTAGGCGCGAATTTTATTGATGAAACCGATCCCTCTGCCCTCTTGACGTAAATAGAGCAGGATGCCGTTTTCCATTTGTCCAATGGTGCGCAGAGCCGTCTCCAGTTGATCGCGACAGTCACAGCGCAGCGAACCGAAGACATCCCCGGTCAAGCATTCTGAATGAATGCGCACTGGCACATCCTCCGCTCCTAAGACATCGCCATGCACAAGGGCGGCGTGCTCCTTGTGATCTTTGTTATTATAAAAAGCAACAACATGGAACTGCCCAAAACGAGTGGGCAGTTCTGCTATGGCGACAATGCGCACGCAAATTTGTTCAGGCCCGTACCCATCGCAGCAGTGTTCGTGGTCCTCATTAATCAATTCTTGAATTTGTTGGACCGTTAATGCCATATCACCTCCCAGTGTTCATAACCTCATTTCTTTCTGAGAATTCGTCTTTATCGGTCTCTTATATTGGCTCTCTGTAGTTAGGGATTCAATAGCGGAGGGAAAATCCTTTTTGAGATGGAAGCGGATGACTCGCCGTCCTTGATTGATCAATGCTTGATAATCGCCTAGCGCTTGGGCTAACTTGAGCGTACCGAAACGGATGGTGGAGTGTGGCGAGCCAACCTCATCGGGAATCGGCAAATCGGTCTCTTGAGGATCGCAGGTGAATTGGATAAAGTAGCCGTTTCCGGCATCCCCTTTATGCAGTTGACCGGTGGAATGCAAATAGCGTGGCCCATAACCTAATGTGACGGCACACCCCGTTTTCTGGCGCAACGCCATGCGTAAGTTCTGCAGAGCTTGATCGTTCTGTGGCGTCTGGGGTAGATAGGCTTGGATGGCAAGATAAGCGGGAGGAGTGGCACGGGTTAGAAAGTTCTGCAAGGCTTCTTGGGGACTTTGTGCCGAGTTTGCTCCGAAAACGTCAACCGTTTCGGTGTAAAGATCGGGTTTTGGCGTGGGTAGTTTGCCACTTTCTTTGAAGGCAGCGACGAATTGGCGAGTCAGGGCTTTGGTCTCTTCGACATTAGGCTGGTCGAAAGGATGAACACCGATCAGGTGACAGGCAATTGCGGTTGCCATCTCCCAGTAAAAGAATTGCTCGGCAAGGTTATAGCGTCCGGCTAGGGGCAGGATCAGGACAGGGTGTCCTCGTTCTTGCAATGCAATGGTGAATTTGTCGAATTCTTCTTCACCATCCAAACGCAGATAAACAAAAAGACGGTCAGAATGATACTCTTGTGGTTGCCCGATCGGTTCGTGCACTACCGGCAAGATACCTCTTCCGACCTTGCCGCTGCTTTCAGCGATCAGTTGTTCGACCCAATCGCCGAAACGCTCCAAAGTAGGTGAGATCAAGAAGGTGACTTTGTCTTTGCCATGAAGAGCCATGGTGCCTAAAGTAGCTCCTAACATGGCAGCCGCATTTTGACACTCTGGGTAAAGGGTTTCTTCTTGGCTTACCTGAACGGCTTGAGAGGCTTGATCGATAAACGTATGCAAGTCAACCCCAATCAGAGCAGCCGGCAACAATCCAAATAGGGAAAGGGCAGAGTATCGCCCGCCGATATTGGGGTCATTAAGGAAAAGAGCACGAAAGCGCAATTGTTCAGCGAGTTCAGCCAGTGTGCTGCCTGGGTCGGTGATGGCAAGAAAATGAGCGCCAACCTCGTTCTCATTCAGTTCGCTGCGACAGCGGTTGTAAAAGTAGCGGAAGAGCGAGAAGGTTTCAACCGTGCCGCCCGACTTGGTTGAGACGACAAAGAGAGTCTGGTTGTAATCTAGCTGCCTTTCAACGCTTGCGATCGTATCCGGATCGGTGGTGTCCAAAACTTGTAAGTCGAGAAAACCTTCTTGGACGCCGAAGACTTGGCGAAGAACATGCGGGGCAAGGCTAGAGCCTCCCATGCCTAATAAGATGGCTTGGCGGTAACCATCTTTTTGCAGGCCCTTAACCAGAGCGGTGAGTTGGTGCAGGCGGGCCGGCATCCATTCAGTGCAATGCAACCATCCAAGTCGGTTGGTAATCTCGGTTGGTTCTGAGTTCCAGAGCGTATGGTCGTGTGCCCAAAGGCGTGGGATCACGCGCTCGCGTTGCAGTTTTTCAAGAGTCTGAGTGATCCATTGGGTGTGTTCGGCGTTCATGCCATAATTGTAAAACAAAATTGAGTTTGTGCGCGAGCTGGGCAGGGATGATATTTGTTCCCCCATTGAAAACGCTTTGCTTTGATTTGGAACGGGCTTTTCAGGAGAAATTTTTGTCGCTTAGTCCCAACAGTTTGCAGTCATCCTCGCTGATGATCGGCGAGGATGACCACACTCCAATTCGATACTCCTAAAAATCAGTGTATATTCCATGCGGAATTTTGTTCAAATCATAGGGGGTTACCTGATAAACGTAATAATTTAGCCAGTTGGTATAAAGCAAGTTCGAATGCCCTCGCCAGCGAACAATTGGAAACTGATTGGGGTCATCGTTGGGAAAGTAGTTCTTGGGAATGTCAATCGGCAAGCCCTTGCTCAGGTCGCGTTCATACTCGTTTTTGAGGGTCAGCGGATCGTATTCGGAATGGCCGGTGACGAAGATATGTCGCCCATCTTTGGTCGCTACGATATAGATGCCCGCCTCGTCGGATTCGGAAAGAATTTCCAAATCGGGGACTTTTTCAAGGTCTTCGCGCCGAATTTCCGTGTGCCGTGAGTGAGGGGCATAGAAGACGTCATCGAATCCGCGTAAAAGTTTGGCAGTGGGGATAAGCGGTCGGTGTTCAAATACTCCAAACATCTTGCGCGGCAAAGGGTATTTGGGGATACCATATCGATGATATAAGCCTGCCTGGGCACCCCAACACAGATAAAAGGTCGACTCTACGGATTCTTCAGCCCAATCCATGATGTCAACCAGTTCTTGCCAGTAATCCACTTCCTCGAAGTCCATTTGCTCGACCGGTGCTCCAGTAATAATGAGCCCATCGAACTTGCGTTTTTGAACGTGAGCAAAGGTTTTATAGTGATTGAGCAAATGTTCTGCAGAGGTGTTTTTGCTTTCATGGGTAGCAGTATGGAGCAGGGTGATCTTCACCTGAAGCGGGCTATTACCGATCAAACGCAAAAGTTGGGTTTCGGTGGCAACCTTGGTTGGCATCAGGTTCAGGATCGCCAACTCTAAGGGGCGGATATCTTGATGGGAGGCGCGCTCTTCGCCCATGACGAAGATGTTTTCTTTTTGTAAGATTTCACGGGCGGGAAGGGTAGAGGGGATGATAACTGGCATGGTTCACCTACTTTTATAGCGCAATAACGGAGTTGTTTTCGAGATCGCTCAAACCTGCAAGGCTTGATCGAGGTCCCAGAGGATATCATCGATATCCTCGATCCCGATGCTTAGGCGGATGAAATCGGGGCTGACACCGGCCGAAAGCTGCTCTTCCGGGGAGAGTTGGCTGTGGGTTGTGGTTGCTGGGTGGATGGCTAGGGATTTTGCATCTCCCACATTTGCCAGGTGGCTGAAAAGCTGCAGGCGTTCGATGAACTTTCTTCCTGCCTCCAAGCCGCCCTTAATGCCGAAGCCGAGGATGGCGCCGGCGCCTTTCGGGAGATAGCGCTTGGCACGCTGGTGGTCTGGATGGCTTTTCAAGCCCGGATACATCACCCAACTGACGTTGGGATGTTTCTCCAAAAACTCGGCTACCGCTTGGGCGTTTTGGACATGGCGTTCCATGCGCAGCGAAAGGGTTTCAATGCCCTGTAGCGTTTGCCAGGCGTTGAACGGTGCTTGGCAGGCACCGATATCGCGCAACATTTGGACTCTTGCCTTGATAGCAAAAGGGGGCAGACCAGCACCTTCCAGATCGGCATAGACCAAACCGTGATAAGAGGGGTCGGGTTGGGTGAAGTTAGGGTAGCGCCCCTGCCGATAATCGAAATTGCCGCCATCCACGATCAACCCACCGATGGTGGTGCCATGCCCGCCGAGAAATTTAGTTGTGCTGTGTGTGACCACGTTTGCCCCCCATTCGATCGGACGAAACAGATATGGCGTGGCGAAGGTGTTATCGATCATGAGCACAATGTGGTGCTTGCGCGCAATTTCGGACACTTCCTCAAAGGGGAAGACAGAGATGTCGGGGTTTCCCAACGTTTCGCCATATAGGATTTTCGTGTTGGGGCGAATGGCTGCCTCGAAATTTTGCGGGTTGGTTGGGTCAACAAAGGTGACCTCAATGCCCATTTTGCGTAAGGTATAGTTAAATTGATTGTAGGTTCCCCCATAAAGACGGCTGGATGAGACAATGTGGTCACCGTTCTCGGCAAGGGTGAGGATGGCGAGAATTTGGGCAGCGTGGCCGCTGCTGGCTGCCAAACCGGCAACTCCTCCTTCTAAGTCAGCAACACGCTTTTCGAGCACATCCGTGGTGGGATTCATGATGCGAGTATAGATATTCCCTAACTCTTTGAGGGCGAAAAGGTTGGCGGCATGTTCGGTGCTTTTGAATTGGTAACTGGTTGTCTGATAAATGGGCACGGCGCGACTGCCGGTGGTGGGATCGGGGTCATAACCGGCGTGGAGTTGGCGCGTGGTGAATCCAAATGAACGCTGGGTTGTTGGCATGTTATCCTCCGTTGATGTAAAGTTCTAAATAGATTGTCTTAATCGGCAAGATCGGCGTAGAGAGCAGTGGAAAGATAGCGCTCTCCAAACGAGGGAATGATCACAACGATGAGCTTGCCGGCATTTTCGGATCGCTTAGCTACTTGTAAGGCCGCCCAGGTGGCAGCGCCGGCTGAAATGCCGATCAGCAGGCCTTCTTCACGGGCAACTCGCCGTGCAGTTTCAAAGGCATCCTCATTGCGAACTCGAATAACCTCGTCATAAATTTGTGTGTTGAGCACCTCAGGGATGAAGCCTGCGCCAATCCCCTGAATGGGATGGGGACCTTTTTCTCCACCGGAAAGGACCGGCGAAGCATCGGGTTCAACCGCAACGGCTTTGAAGGACGGTTTGCGTGCCTTTAGCACCTCTCCAACGCCGGTGATAGTTCCGCCGGTTCCTACTCCAGCCACCACAATATCCACTTTGCCATCCGTATCGCGCCAAATTTCCTCGGCTGTCGTGCGGCGATGGATTTCAGGATTGGCCGGGTTCTTAAATTGCTGGGGTAAAAAGTATTTTTGCGGGTCTGAGTTGACCAACGCTTCGGCGCGTTGGATGGCTCCTCCCATCCCCTCAGCTCCGGGGGTCAAGACCAATTCGGCTCCATAGGCGCGTAGCAAAATGCGCCTTTCTTTGGACATGGTTTCGGGCATGAACAGGATCAATTTATACCCTTTGGCAGCCGCAACCATGGCAAGGGCAATGCCGGTGTTGCCGCTGGTGGGCTCGACAATAATTTTGTCTTTCGTTAGGATGCCTGCTTTCTCGGCAGCATCAATCATGGAAAACCCGATGCGGTCTTTAACGCTCTTTGCCGGGTTATAAAACTCTAACTTGGCGACCACCTCTGCCACTGCGCCTTTTGTGACGCGGTTTAAGCGCACGAGGGGGGTGTTGCCGATTAACTCCGTTACATCCTTTGCAATTTTTGACATTTTCTTAACCTCTTTTCTTTTTTTATTTGGCGCTTTGTAACGGTTTAGCTGAAGGTCAAGAGACGAGAGCTGACGGCTCGTTCTTAATTTCCACAGATTTCACCGATTTACGCCAGTTTTTTGGATTTTTTCCTTATGAAATCTGTGGATTTGTGGACAGACCAAACCGCCACTGCGCTTGTGAAGAAGAAACGCTAAAAGCCTTCTTTAGATTCCTGCGCCTTCGATTAGGGCTTCATCGAAAACCTCACCACGCTTGACTGGCTCACCGCGGAAGGCGAGGCTGAGACTCGTCTGATCCAACAATAGAGCAATCTCATTGCGTATGACCAGGAAAAGGCGCCGAAAGCGACAAACCGATTCGAGCGGGCAAGAGCGATAGTGGCTGACAGAGACACAGGCAATGGGGGCTAACAAGCCATCGAAGTGCCGCACGATTTCGCCGAGGAAAATTTCGTCCGGGCTTTTCGCTAAAAGGTAGCCTCCGTTTTTGCCGGGCAGGCTGGTAACCCAGCCTTTGGCTTTTAAATCCAGCATAATGTGCTCTAAAAAGCGTTTCGGGATGAAATTTTGTTGAGCTAGCTGGCGAATTGAAACGGGCTGAACGCCGTAATTTTCGACCAGAGTCATCAATGCCCGTAGAGCGTAATCACATTTCTTGGAAACTTTCATCCGTTATTTTAGTATATACGATAAGATTAGTCGTGATTATATGGGCAAAATAGGAGGGGTCAAGTGAAGATTTATCCAAAAAAATCCCCCATTTCTTGGTGAGTTTGAATGATTGAGGTGTTACCTCAATTATTCAAAAATATAGAGCGGAAGACAGCAGTTTCAGACACTTGTTTGGGAAAAAGGATGTGGATTGGGCTGTGAGGTTAGGCCCTTATGCCTTCGGATTGGAGCAGTTTCTCACCATCGCATAAACATCTGTGTATGCGAAGGCGGCACGGGCTGAAGCGCATGTTACGGAAATTCGCTTGGTGGTGTTTCTCCACCGTAGCGTAAGCTTTAGCTTGCGCAGAGAGGCACGGGCTGAAGCCCATGTTACGGAAATCTGCTCGGTGCAGATTGTTCATCCCGACCCAGGCTTTGGATGACTTGTTTCCTGAAATAGGGACCTTTCCCCCTTTAGGATGGCTTTAGTAAGTTGGGCGGCGTTCTTCCAGTAACCTCTTGCGGGTATAAGCGATCAATCCTCCCGCATCGATGATTGCTTGGCGGGTGGCTGGTATCGGCACGATGGGAAACTCCTTGCCTTTTGTGTGATTGATCACCGCTGTCTCGGTGATTTCTAACTCATCCCCTTCCTCGGCTTCAATGGTGGGACAGATGACCAGTTTAAGCCCTAAATTGACAGCATTTTGAAAGAAGATGCGCGCAAAATTTTTGGCAATGACGATCAATTCCCATCCCTTAAGAGCAGAGACAGCTTGTTCGCGGGAAGAGCCGCAGCCAAAGTTTTCACCTGCAACAATGATACTGTTAGGTGGAATTTGACCAGTATTGAGCTTTTTGTTTAACGGATAATCGGCAAGGGCATACTGAGGCGTTTCGTTGGGTAGAACGGTCGCCATGTAGCGCCCGGGATAAATGTGATCGGTCGAAATATCATCGCCAAGGACGAGGACGACTTTTGCCATATCGTGTCTCCTTTTCTCCCTTAGGGGAGGCTTTGGGGTTCGGGGAGATCGAGGGTGCGCGGATCTGTAATCACGCCGGTTAAGGCACTGGCAGCGGCAACCGCCGGGGAGCAGAGGTAAACCTCGGCGTTGGGGTTGCCCATCCGACCCTTGAAATTGCGGTTGGTTGTGGATAAGCCGCGTTCTCCATCGCCGAGGATACCTTCGTGAACACCCAAGCAAGGGCCGCAGCCGGGATTCATCACGACTGCCCCAGCTTCCAGCAGCTCCTTGATGTAACCACGATCGAGGGCTTGATGGTAAATGCGATAGGAAGCCGGAAAGACCAATAGACGGACGGTGCGGGCGATTTTTTTGCCTCTTAGGATATGCGCAGCAATTTCGATGTCCTCAAGCCGCCCATTCGTACAAGAACCGATCATGATTTGATCGATTGGCAAACCATAAGCCTCTTCCACACCCTTGACATGATCCACCATGTGGGGGAAAGCAACCATGGGAGTCAATGTCGAGACGTCTAATTCCACGATTTCAGCATAGTGAGCATCAGGGTCGGGGGATAAATCGAGCTCAAGACCGCTTATCCCACACTCGTGGTGCAAATAGCGCAAGGTTTCCTCGTCTGGCGGGACAATCCCGCTGGTTGCGCCGGCTTCAATGGCCATATTGCAGAGAGTCAAACGTCCCGAAGTGGGCAAGCGGCGGATGGTATCGCCGTGAAATTCTAGCACCTTGAAGTTTGCCCCCTGGGCGGTAATTTTGCCGATTAAAGCCAAGATAACATCTTTGGCGCTGACAAAGGGCGGAATCCTGCCGCTGATGATGACCTTGATGGTTTCGGGAACTTCAACATTGAGCACCCGACCTAGCGCCCAGACGCTTGCCATTTCTGTTGCGCCAACGCCAAAAGCAAAGGCGCCCAAGGCACCATGTGTGGTGGTGTGACTGTCGGTACCAACGACGACATAGCCCGGCAAAACATAGCCAGACTCGGCTAAAACTTGATGGCAGATGCCCCCTTCATCTCCGCGAATGTCATGAAACTTTTCAATGCCCTGTTCGCGTACAAATTGACGGATTTTTTTTTGGTTCGTGGCGGTTTTGGCGCTCTCGGCCGGCACGCGGTGGTCGAAGATAATCGCCAACTTCGAGGGATCCCAGACTTTCGCTTCTAGCCCGGTGTCCTTAAATATCTCCTGAAATTGATTGATCACCAAAGCAGAGTTTTCGTGCGACATTGCTAAATCCACGCGGGGTTCCAGCACCTCGCCGGGGCGGACGCTGGCTCGATCTGTCGCTCGGGCGAGGATTTTCTCTACCATTGTCATTCCCATTACACTACCTCCAAATTCGTTCTTGCATCGATTTTCTCTTACAATTTCTCGGCGATAGCTTGAGCCATCTCAAGGGTTGTATGATTGCCACCCATATCGTAGGTGCGCACACGCCCTTCCGCAATAACCGCAGCAACCGCCGACTCGAGACGTTGGGCTTTTTCAAACTCGCCAAGCCAATCAAGCATCATCTTGGCTGAAAGGATGGTCGCAATTGGATTGACCTTGTATTGACCGGCGTACTTCGGCGCCGATCCGTGGGTTGGTTCAAATACTGCCAGAGTCTCGCCGATGTTGCCGGAACATCCAAAACCCAGCCCTCCAACCATTTGGGCGCATAAGTCCGAGATAATGTCCCCGTAGAGGTTTGGGGCAACCAAAATATCGTAGTTCAATGGGTTTTTCAGTAACCACATGCAAATGGCATCCACATTTGCCTCTTCCCATTGGATGGCGGGATATTCGCTTGCCACTTCTCGAGCAGCTTGCAAAAAGAGCCCATCGGTAGCGCGGACGACGTTGGCTTTATGGATGATCGTCACCTTTTTGCGGTGGTTCTTTCGGGCAAATTCAAAGGCGGCGCGCACAATCCGCTGCGAAGCTTTGCGGGTGTTGACTTTACAAGAAATGGCATATTGTTCGCCCGATAAGTCCTTGAAGGGGGAGAAGTTGGGGGAATGCTTTTCCATAACATCTTGAATCTCTGCTGGGACGGGAAAAAATTCCACGCCGGCATATAAATCTTCGGTGTTTTCTCGGAATACGACCAGGTCGATGTTCTCCTTGTAATTGAGCGGATTACCCGAATAAGCTTTGCACGGCCGCAGGCAGAGATATAAGTCGAACAACTGACGCATGCGCACGATAGGGGAGCGATAGACCAAACCCTTGCCTCTCAACTCAGGAACCAATTCTGTTTCAGCCACATCGCTCGGTTTAGAGGTGATGGCGCCAAACAGCGCAGCATCAACGGTTTGAAGCAGTTCAATGGTGCGTTTGGGAAGTGGATCGCCTTCCGTGCACCAAAACTCCCACCCGATGTCTCCGTGAAGGATTTCGGCATCAAAAGCAAGGCGTTCGAGAACGATTTGGGCGGCTTCCAATACATCTACGCCAATTCCATCCCCCGGCAACCAGGCGATGCGATATTTTGCCATTGGGTCATTCCTTTCTGCAACGGGCGAATTTTGAGTTTCGTTCTACAAGCATTGCGCCCTATTTTATCGCATTTGCAGGTTGAGTGTACCTGTATGTAACCTTTTTTCGAGCGTTGCATCCAATGATTCGACTTTGCAAAATTGCTCGGTTGGAGTGAGATGAAAATGATAACTCAGGGAAAACCACAGCCTAAAGTCATCCTCTTTACGACACCGACCTGTTCTTTTTGTAATGCTGCCAAACGGTATTTGCGTGAAAGAGGGATTAAATTCCGGGATGTCGATGTCAGTCGAGACCCGGCCGCAGCGCGCGATATGGTGCGCCGTTCTGGTCAGAGCGGTGTACCGGTGATCGATATCGGGGGAAAGATTATTGTCGGATTTGATCGAGCAAAGATTGACCAGTACTTAGGTCTTAAGTGAAATCTTTTATCTGTTGGAGGTAGAAATGAGCGAAGTAAAAATTCAACCCTTGGGAACACGTGTTTTGATCAAGCCCTTAGATCAAGAGTCGAAAACTGCGTCTGGGTTGTATATCCCAGAAACGGCGAAGGAAAAACCTCAAACCGGGCTGGTGATCGCAGTCGGCGACTCGGAAGAGGTGTGCTTGAAGGTCAATGATAAGGTGCTCTTTCCAAAATACAGTGGCACAGAGTTTAAGATCGATGGGCAAGAATATCTGTTGATGGAGTGCAGTGACGTTTTAGCTAAATTTTTGGATTAAGACAGAGTGCTTGACGGTCAGTAAGCTATCCTTTTTGAACGGAGCAAGGCTGGGACCTTTAGGGAGGAGAAGCCCGCTTGCTTTGTTTGGCAGGAAACTCAAGCTTCTGCACTATCCCCATTTGTTCCCTAGTTTTGGTATAATTACAGACAGGTTGTATGAAGATCAAGCAGTTTTGTGAGATTTTCTCTCCCAGGTAAGTTTTTTTTTACCGGAGGAGCGAATGAAAGCATTAATCATCTTTGCGCTTGTCAATATCATCCTTGCCCTCTCCTATGTCACGCTCTACATTTGGTATTCTATCCAGCGAGCCTTCGAGCGTTTTCGCCGCGCACGTAAGTAGACTTTCTCCTAACTGCTTATATTGCCCAAAAATCCACCGATTTTTGCACGATGGGGCGAATTTCTGTAGGCTTCAGTCCTCATCTCCTACTCTGAACGCAAGCTGAAACTGATGTTCGGGGGTCTAAACCCGTGACCGCTTGCCTTGTCGGAAAGCCACGCTCCGATGTGTGTGGCAGGTCGCAGACTTGCCCCCCACTTGCCGATGATTCGATCGGGACTTAAGTCTAAACTTAAGAGTACTGGCTAAGAACGCAATCCTTGACAGAGACAAAAGGGGGGTGTATTATCGAATGCTGATAACGAAATTCGATAAAAAGACAGAAGCGATGTTTCGTGATTTCCTCCTTGCTTTTGTTCGCCTTCGTATCCTTTTCCATGCCCTCAGGGAACCAATCTACGGCTTGGATTTTCTTCGAGAAATGAATCGACAAGGCTATCATATCAGCCCAGGCACGCTTTATCCGATCTTTCGCAAACTTGTGGAGGAAGGATACCTAGAAGTATATCAACAAGTTGTTGCCGGAAAAGTGCGTAAGTATTACCGCACAACTTGGAAGGGAGAGCAAACCTTGCGGGAAACCTACGCCAAAGCGCGTAAGCTGTGGGAGGAAATCCGTGAACTCGAATCACATTTTAGGAGTGAAAGATGAAAACGGAGCGCAATGCTGCATTGTCTTTGATTCTATTGATGGGGTTGGTCAGCGCCTTTGGGGATATTGTGTATGAGTCGGCGCGCAGTATCAGTGGGCCTTATCTTGCTTTTTTGGGCGCCAGTGCAGTGGTGGTCGGCGCCGTGGCGGGATTGGGGGAGTTTCTCGGTTATGGCTTGCGTTTGCTCTCTGGATACCTTACCGATCGGACTAGAGCTTACTGGGTTGCAACTTTTGTCGGCTATGGCTTAATCCTTTGCATTCCTTTCCTAGCGTTTGCCGGCAGTTGGCAAGCCGCGGCTGTGCTTTTGATCTTGGAGCGGATTGGCAAAGCGATCCGCTCGCCAGCTAGAGATACGATCTTATCTCATGCCACCCATCAGACCGGCCGCGGCTGGGGTTTTGCTGTGCATGAATTTTTAGATCAAATCGGTGCCATTCTTGGCCCGCTGGTTCTCTCGTTGGCTTTTTTTATGAGCGGGAATTACCGCAGCGGTTTTCATTGGCTCTGGTTGCCTGCTGTTCTGGTCATTGGATTTCTAGCCTTTGCCCGTTGGAAGGTGCCCAATCCGGAAACTCTTGAAAGCGATATTTCGCAGGGTGCCGATCCCGCTAATCAACAGACATCCTTGCCACTAACTTTTTGGCATTACGCAGGGTTTACCTTTTTCAGTGTAGCTGGTTTTGTCAGTTTTCCCTTGTTGTCTTTGTATTGGGTGAAGGAGGGCATTGTGCAGCCCGCTTGGATTCCTTCCCTATATGCTATCGCCATGGGCGTGGATGCTGTCATTGCTTTAGCCGTGGGTAAGCTGTATGATCGCTTTGGCTTAAGCACTTTGTTCGCTGTGCCTTTGTTCACTCTCCTGATCCCTCTTAGCGGCTTTACACAATCAAGGATATGGATCGGAATCAGTCTCTTGCTATGGGGAACGGTCATGGCAGTGCATGAGACGACCATGCGAGCTGCAGTGGCAGACATTGCCCAAATTAACAAACGGGCAACTGGCTATGGCATTTTCAACACAATTTATGGTGCAGCTTGGTTCATCGGGGGCAGCCTGCTCGGTTGGCTTTATCAATCCGCCATGTCCCTCCTACTCTGGGTAGTTTTGATCCTAGAAATCTTCGCTGCCGTCTTGTTCTGGCTTCTGGTGCGCCGCAAAGAAACATTCGCATAAAGGAGGTTAGGGTGTACGATGCCCTAAGTCAAGATTATGACCGTTTTGTCAATTGGGCAGAGCGCTTAGCCTATGAAATGCCTTTTCTGGAGCGAATTTTGGGGTCTGTCCCGTCACGGCAAGGAAAAAAGCTGCGCGTATTGGACACGGCTTGTGCAACCGGTAGGCACGCCATCGCTCTTGCTCAGCAAGGATATGAGGTCGTTGGAACCGATTTGAGCTCAAAGATGGTCTCCCAAGCAAAACGCAATGCTGATCAAGCGGGAGTCGATGTGCACTTCGAGACCGCAGCTTTGGGAGAGCAAGCGGACCGCTTTGGCGAAGAGAGCTTTGACGCGGTTTTGTGTTTGGGCAACTCTTTACCCCACTTATTGACGGAAGAGGAAGTCCATAGGGCTTTGGTTGACTTTTATCGTCTTTTGCGTCCCTCTGGAGTTGTGTTGATCCAGAACCGCAATTTTGACCATATATTGCAAAGCCGCCAACGTGAGATGGAGCCACAGTCCGTAATAGAGAAGGATAAGGAGTGGATTTTTCTGCGCTTTTATGATTTTCTTGAAAACGGACTGATCGGCTTTAATTTTCTAACGCTCAGCCGAGAAGGCTGCACAGCTTGGAAGCTGGATTGGCAGAACTCTTTGCTTAAGCCGCTAGTGGCGGCTGAATTAATCCATTGGCTTAAGCAAGCCGGGTTTTCTCAGATCAACTTGTTCGGAAGTTTAGCCGGCGATGCCTTTGATCCTGAAAGAAGCTCCAATTTGGTTGTAGTGGCATCGAAAAGTTAGCTTCCCAAGCGGTCGCCGAGACAGATCCCCAAGTCCCGCGCCGTACGGATAACGTCGCTATCGAGGGGGACGGTCTTGGTGCGCTTGGTGACTTTTTCCAAAGGCACATAGCGAACATTGGGTGGGTCTAGGGCAACCATGATCCCAAAAATTCCTTCAGCAAGGGCCCGCACCGCAGCCGCGCCGAAGCGCAGAGCGGTGAGGCGGTCAAAGGCAGTGGGTGAACCGCCGCGCAACAGGTGACCTAAGACAACCAAACGGGTCTCTTTGCCAGTGCGCTGTTCGAGCTCCGCAGCAAGAATTTCCCCAATTCCTCCCAAGCGTTCTTGGCGTCCAAATTGCGCCTGAGCGATGATTTTTCCTCCAATCGGGTGGGCTGCTTCTGAGACAACGACTATGCTAAAATTCCGCCCTTGCGCATCGCGTTGTTGAATTTTCTGGACGACAACCTCGATGTCAAAAGGTATTTCAGGGATTAGAATGACATCGGCTGAACCAGCAATGCCACAGTTTAATGCGATCCAACCGGCATAACGCCCCATCACCTCGACAACCATGATGCGCCCATGCGAGGCTGCAGTCGTATGAAGGCGGTCGAGGCATTCCGTGGCGAAGGCAACAGCGGTGTCGAAGCCAAACGTGATGACCGTTTTTTCTAGATCATTGTCAATGGTTTTTGGAACGCCAACGACTCGGCAGCCTTTTTTGTGCAAGGCGTGGGCAATTTCTAAGGAGCCATCCCCGCCAACCGAAACCAACGCGTCCACTCCTTGAGCGTGAAAGGCAGCGATGATTTCATCCGTGCGGTCGATGAATTCGACCGTGCCATCGGGTTTGGATAGTGGAAAGCGCAAGGGATTGTTGCGATTGGTGGTGCCGAGGATCGTTCCGCCCCGGTGCGTGATGCCGCGCACGCGCTCGCGATTCAAGGGAATGAAGCCTCTATCCGGGTATTGGTCGGGAAACAGAATGCCGTTATACCCATCGCGAATTCCAACCACTTCCCAACCACGGTTAAGAGCAGAAATGGTAACCGCTTTGATTACGGCATTTAAGCCCGGCGCATCACCACCACCGGTTGAAATGGCGATTTTTCGGATCGGTTGCTCACTGTTCATAGGTGGCTATCGGGCGAATTGTACAGTATGGCATATGAGCTGTGCTATGCTCATGTTGCGCCTCCCCCTAGCACGGGACGCCATCCGTGTCGCAACAGGGTGTGATGAATCTCGTTCTAGGGCTAGCATAATAAAACAACAGCAGGGCATGAGGTGACCATGACTTGCTGCAATTTACAGGCGGGGAGGACAGGATTCGAACCTGCGGCCGAGGTTCTCCCCCGGCAACCGCTTAGCAGGCGGCCCCAATCGACCACTCTGGCACCTCCCCATGTTATGGATGGAAAGGAACGATCTTGCACCACTTCTATCTTGGCGGTTTGTGGCTGGTGCAGGCGGAGGGAGAGGGATTCGAACCCACGATGGATTGCTCCATACCTGTTTTCAAGACAGGCGCCTTAAGCCACTCGGCCATCCCTCCAAAGAAGAGAAGGATATTGAAATTTTACCATGAAAAGCGAATATCGGTGAAGCCCTTCTCATCTTGAATTTATCCGCTCAGCAAGACATCGTGGTAAGATAAGATTAACGATGGAAGCGAGAAATTTTCTCATAGACCAATTGATCAAATTGGAACAACGTCTCAAAATGTTCATCGAGGCGGCTGCGACCCACTTTGTGGTTACGCCGCTAAATAGCCGAGAGATCGCTGCCCAGTTGCGCGAAGCCTTGCAGACCAACTGTCAAAGGCTTGAAGACGGTCGCATCTTAGCGCCGAACTATTTTCTTCTCTCTGCTTCTCCCCTCTGTAGTGAGCAATTGCGCCGAGAGTATCAACTCCTCAAAGACCTAGAGGATGAACTGGAACAACTTGCTCAAGAAGCCGGTTTGACCTTTGCCAGTCCACCGATCATTCAGATTGTGGCGGACGAAGAAATTCCCTATCCTCAGATTAGTATCAGCAGTCACTTCTCGCAGGAGGTGACAACCACGCATGGGGTTGCTAAAGAAGAGCACGATGGTGTGGAAATTCCCCAAAACGCTTTCCTGATTGTGAACGGTGTGCGCATTTTCCCCCTCGATCAAGCTGTGGTGAACATCGGTAGGCATCCAGATAATCATCTGGTGTTGGATGATCCGCGCGTTTCCCGTCAACATGCCCAATTGCGCGCCGTGCGTGGGCATTACTTAATCTTTGACCTCGGATCGGCCGGCGGAACACTGGTCAATAACGTGCGTGTTCGCCAAGCAACCCTATCTTCGGGGGATGTGATTTCGTTAGCCGGAGTACCCTTAGTCTATGGGGAAGACGCCCAAACGGTCGGTGGCACGCGCAAACTATCGCTGTCTTCCCATTAGTCCGAGCCGTGTGAAAAGATGAGCGAAATTCTCTTTCTCGTGGTGCGCATGTTGATCGCCGTGGGCTTATATGTCTTCTTAGGGTGGGCTTTTTGGACGATCTATCAGGACCTAGTTTTCCAAAGCCGCTCACTAACCCCGTCAGCCCTGCCCAAGATCGCCCTAAGCATCGAGGGTGAAGCAACGCCGCGCTCATTTCAACAACTTGAGATCTTAATCGGTCGAGAAGTCGGATGTGATTTACGTTTGACCGACAGCACGGTCAGCGGTCGGCACGCCCGCATCCGTTTTCGCCAAGAACAGTGGTGGTTAGAGGACCTAAACTCGACCAATGGCACGTTTCTCAATCAAACCCGCTTGACGGAGCCGATGGTCTTGACAGGCGGTGATCAGATCCGCTGCGGTCAGGTGCAAATTGAAGTTGCAAATCTTTCATAGAAACGGGAGGCATAATGAACGAGAGACCGATTTTAGCTATTATCGGGGGATCGGGGATTTACCAGATGCCTGATTTACAAGATGTGCAGGCAGTCGATGTGAGCACCCCTTTTGGCAAACCCAGCGCGCCGATTGTATGTGGCATCATCGAGGGCAAACCGATTGCCTTTTTAGCCCGTCATGGCGAGGGACATCGCTTTTCTCCCAGCGAGGTCAATTACCGCGCCAACATTTATGCCCTGAAGAGTTTGGGAGTAGAACAGATTGTGAGCATTTCGGCGGTCGGCTCGCTGCGCGAGGATTACGCACCCGGTGAATTGGTTGTCCCCGATGGTTTATTTGATTTCACGCGCAACCGTAAGCGAACCTTCTTTGAGGGCAATTGTGTGGTGCACATCAGCGTTGCCGATCCGTTTTGCCACGAGCTTTCCGAATTGCTTTTCCAAGCTGTGCAAGCCACCGGTGTTGTCGTCCATCGCGGCGGTACCATGATCACCATCGAGGGTCCCCGCTTTTCGACGCGCAGCGAGTCAAACGTTTTTCGTTCATGGGGCATGTCCATTATTGGCATGACCACCTCCCCAGAAGCGTTTCTGGCGCGCGAAGCAGAGATGTGCTATGCGGTGATGGCACACGTTACCGATTATGATGTGTGGCATATTGCCGAAGTGCCGGTGACCGTTGAGCAGGTGATTCAGGTGCTCAACCGCAATACGGCTGTTGCCCAGCAAGCGGTACGTAATTTATTACGCAACCTGAAGTCAGAACGAACGTGCAGTTGCGGCTCTGCACTTGCCAACGCTTTCATCACGCGCAAGGATGTGGTGCCCCAAGAGACACGGCAACGCCTGAGCTTAATAATCGATAAATATTTCAACTAGCCTCACCCGGACAAGCAATTTTACAGCAACGCAAACGATGAGAACTGATAGAGGCGATTCCGTACAGCGAGAGCGCTTTCTCTTGCTGCTTGCGACAGGGATTATTTTGCTATTCAACCTAGCATTGTCTCTGTCAATTGAGGTCAGGGGGGGCACAGGGGGAGATTTCCGAACTTGGCAGCATGGAGCGGGATTCATCCTTTGGACAGTGTGCAGCGTCTTCGTTCATCGAGCGGCTCAGAGGTCGGTCCCTGAGCGCGATCCCTATCTCTTGCCGCTTGCTTTTCTGTTGATTGGTTGGGGGATGACGACTTTGTGGCGATTGTCCCCTTATTACGGGCAACGACAAAGCCTCTGGTTAGCGATCTCTAGCTTTGTCTTGATTGTCCTCTTGAACGCTCCTACCGACTTGTCCTATCTCAGGCGATATAAATATCTTTGGTTGAGTGGGGGGCTCCTGTTGGTCTTTGCGACCTTAATCTTTGGCACCAATCCAATCGATGCGCGTTTGCCGCGCCTCTGGTTGGGGTGTTGTGGAATTTATTTGCAGCCTTCTGAGCCGATGAAGCTCTTCCTGATTGTATACCTGGCGGCCTATTTGGCTGGTAGCCAACGGTTCCTGCAAAGGCAATTGAACTCAAGGCAGTTTCTTGCCTTGCTGGCACCGAGTGGCGTGATGAGCGTACTTGCGATGGGCTTATTGATTGTGCAGCGTGATCTTGGGACTGCTTCGATCTTCTTTTTCCTTTCGACTGTCCTCTTTTATTTTGCTACCGAACGGCGCAGCATCTTGCTCTTTGGGGGTATCGGTATTTTGCTCGGATTGGGCGTTGGATACGCATTGTTTGACGTGGTTCGTTGGCGCGTTGACGCCTGGATCAATCCCTATTTAGACCCGACTCATCGCTCTTACCAAATTGTCCAATCCCTGATTGCCATAGCCAACGGCGGCTTGTTTGGGCGCGGTCTAGGTATGGGTTATCCAGAGCAGGTGCCGGTGCCGCACTCGGATTTTATTTACGCAGCACTTGCCGAAGAAAGCGGCTTATTCGGAAGTTTAGCCCTGCTGGGTTGTCTGGCGTTGCTCTCTTCACGCGCTATCCTTATTGCGATGCGCACTCAGGATTACTTCCACCGTTTGCTGTCCATCGGAATTGCTGCCTACTTTGGCGGGCAAAGTCTCTTGATCATCGGTGGCAACTTACGCCTTTTGCCGCTGACGGGAGTCACCCTGCCTTTTGTTTCTTATGGTGGGTCTTCCTTGCTGGTTTCGTGGTTCATGCTCGGTTTGCTCTTGATCATCAGTCATTCAGCTCAACCACAGCCGGGTATCCTACCCAATCCTAAGCCTTATCGTCTCTTTGGAGCAGTTTTGCTGCTGGGTTACTTTGGCGTCGCTCTAACGAATGGTTGGTTTGCCCTTTACCGAGCGCCAACACTGCTGGCGCGCACGGATAACGCCCGCCGTTACATCTACGCCCAACGGGTTCAGCGCGGGACAATTTTTGACCGTCAGTTACGCCCTTTGGTGGTTTCCGAGCGAGTGGGGTTATCCTATCAGCGCAAAATCCTCTACCCACTCCTTAGCCCCCTGATCGGTTATTCGCATCCCGTCTTTGGGCAAAGTGGCTTGGAAAGAAGTCTTGACGAGTGGCTGAGCGGTGAGAGAGGCTACCGCACTTCAATGATCCTCTGGCAGCGTTTGTTAACCGGCACGCCGCCACCGGGCATCGATGTGCGTTTGACGTTGGATTTGGAATTGCAGAAAGAGGTTGATCGCAATCTGCAAGGGAGGGTTGGTGCAGCGGTGGTGGTGGATGCTGCGGCTGGGAAAATCTTAGCCCTTGCTTCGCAGCCGGCTTATGATAGCAATCAGTTGTCCCAGCAGATTGAGTCTTTATTGCAAGACCCAAATGCTCCCTTCATGAACCGAGCTTTTCAGGGGCGCTATTCGTTGGGCAGGCTGAGCGGCTTTTTATTTCCGAAAGGGACTTCTGCCCTGAAGTTTGTCGAGCTGCGCGCCCTCGCTTTGCCCGATGGCTTGGGGGATGGCTCGTTACCGGAAAACGAGAATTTTGTCACGCCTCTCCAAGCGGTTTGCGCTGCGGCTGCGTTAGCCAACGGCGGCACGCGGTTGCCACTGCAGTTGGTGGATGCGCTTAGCTTGCCCAACAGCGGCTGGGTGACCGTACAGGCGCAAAGCCTTCCTCGACCCATTTACCAAGCAGATGAAATCACGTCCCTCCTTGAGGGAAAAACAGACTTTGAGGGCTTAACTTGGAGGGTGAGCGGTTCGGTGGTCTCGGAGGGTGGCAAACTCACAACTTGGTACATCGCCGGCACCGCTCAGGGATGGGAGGGAAAGCCGCTAGCAATGGTGGTTGTCCTTGAGGGAGAGGATGAGGGTAGTGCTCGTGCAATCGGAGAATCTATTCTGCAAGCAGCGTTGTTGGCGGTTGAGTGAGGCTGAAGGAGTCCTGTAAACGATTTAGAAAGTCGGGGAGTTGCTCGAAGCAATCGAGTTGGTAATAACTATCGGCGGCGAGCTTTCCGTCGTGCTCCAATTCGTGCGCCCAAGTGTTTTCGTGCGGGATGTAAATAGCCATTGCACCTAACTGGACAACGGGCAGGATATCCGAGCGCAGCGAATTGCCGATCATGACAAAGCGGTCTGGGGAGAGATGGTATTTCGCAAGGATATTCCGATAAGTGGTGACCGTCTTGTCATGAACAATCTCGATGGATCGGAAGTAGTGCCCAATGCCAGAGCGGTTAATTTTCTGTTCTTGTTCACTGGCATCGCCTTTGGTGATCAGCATGAGTTCATATTGCTTGGCAAGTTGGGCAATGGTCTCAGCAACCTTGGGAAATAGCTCGACTGGTGCAGTCAGGACGCGGCGGGCAATGCCTAAGATGGCGTTGATTTCGGCGCCGCTAATCTTGCCGTCGCTGAGCGCTAGGGCGGTTTCGATCATGGAGAGGGTAAAACTTTTCATCCCATAGCCGTAGAGGGATAAATTTCTCAATTCGATCTCATCTAACAAAGCAGATGCTCGCTCCGGTGGTTGAAAGGAAGACATCAGATGCACAAACTCGCTCTTGGCTGCCTGATAGCGGCTCTCATTGTGCCATAGCGTGTCATCAGCATCAAAGGCAAGGAGGTCAAAGGTGGAAGACATGGTTGCTCCATTGAGGGATTATAACCATAAACTTTTGGAATATGATCGGTTTCTAAATTATATCCTTATCCTACGATGAGAATGTCGCATTGCAGTCACTCTAAATTTAGACCTGAAAATGCTGGCTTCACACATCCGATAGGGGAACATCATACAAAGTTAGCATAAATCTCACTTGGGCAAACCATAAACAGGCTAATTACACCGTAAACAAAATAGGCGAACCTTTTGACAAAATCAGTAAAATGGCTGAAAATGGTAGGATGAAAAAACAACATGTACAACTCACGCAAACGGATCGCAACGATCTTGAAGCCCTGATCAGCAAGGGTCAACTGAA
>CALFWB010000070.1 GCA_937928795.1 uncultured Anaerolineales bacterium | reverse complement strand
AGCCGATCATCAGCTTGTCGGTCTGATGGAGGAGCATGAAAAAGAAGAATATGATGACCACAAACCAGCGATAGCGGGAAAGCTTTTTGTCCATCTCCAACCTCGTAGAATTAGGATACAGTTGGAGTTTAGCCGAAAAATTATAGATTGTCAAAGAAAAATAAGGGGTATACCCTCAAATTGCGCATATTTAAGAACGCCGAGCCCTGTTTGCTAGAAGCTTGTCACCTGGAGCGCAGCGAGAGGTCTTAACAAGATGCCTCACTTCGTTCGGTATGACAGGGGAGAGTGTTTGACATGACAATGGAGCGGCAACAAGACAAGAGGAAGGGGTCAGGGGTTTAGATTTCTTTATCGAAACTACACTGCCATCGGCGATATGACCTTTTCCCTCAACAAAATAGTGCAAATCTCACTTGCTTTCTGAAAATATTGGGTATATGCTTATTGATTAGGGAGTGAGCAACATTTTTGGTTTTGTAGTCCGTGACAACTTTTTCGTTTGCAAGGAGGTGCAAACCATGACTCAGCTCAAGGGACCGTTTCTAGAAGTCAACCCGGATTTATGTTTGGGTTGCCATACCTGCGAGCTTGCTTGTGCAGTGGCACATACCCGTTCTCAGTCGCTAATTGGGTCTGTGCTGAGTGGCGAGCCGCTTACCTCGCGCAATCAAGTATTGCAGGTTGCCGATGTCCGTTTTCCTACCCAGTGCCGCCAGTGCGAGGACGCGCCCTGCGTCAAAGTCTGTCCTACCGGGGCGACCTTCCGCACCGAGACCTACACAGCGGTTAACGCCAATCGCTGCATCGCCTGCGGCTTATGCACGATGGTTTGTCCGTTTGGTGCTATTCACATTGCCACCGTTAAAGTCAACGGGCACACCAAGCGCGCTGCTGCCAAGTGCGACTTATGCGTTGACCGACCAGCAGGACCGGCCTGTGTCGAAGCTTGCCCGACCAAAGCAATTCGGATGGTCCTCCCTAAGGAGGTTATCCAATCGGCGCGGCGCAGCGCCGCCGAACGGTATCTGGAAGCGATCCGTACTCAACGAGAATTACAGAAATAGTCGAGTTTTTTATCTAAGGAAGGAAGGGATTCGATGAAAGGGAATGGGAAGTACTCCGAGAAAATCTTAAGTCGCAGTATCGACCCCGCCACCCACGCTATGCTGGCGCGGGTGGATGAACTGGGCATCTCAACCGCTTGGGAGCGTTTCGATGCCATGCAGCCGCAATGCGGTTTTGGCGAATTGGGACTGTGCTGCCGCAACTGCAACATGGGACCCTGCCGCATCAGCCCCTTTGAGGAAGAGGGACCCAAGCAAGGAGTCTGCGGAGCGACGGCCGATATCATCGTTGCCCGCAATTTGCTGCGTATGATCGCCGCCGGGGCTGCTGCTCACTCTGATCATGGGCGCGATATTGCTCACACCCTGTTGCTCACCGCGCAAGGCAAAGCCAGCGGCTATCAGATCAAGGACGAAGAGAAGCTCAAAGCGCTCGCCAAGGAATACGGCATCAAGATTAAAGATCGCACCAAAGAGGAAATCGCTTTGGATGTTGCCCGCGCGGCTTATGGTGAATTTGGCAAACAGGAGGGCCCGATTCAATTTACCCGCCGCGCCCCAGAGAAACGCCTGGCTCTCTGGCAGCAACTGGGCATCGAGCCGCGTGGCATCGACCGCGAAGTTGTCGAGATCATGCATCGCACCCATATTGGCGTGGACAACGATGCGGTGAATTTGATTTTGCATGGTTTGCGCGCCTCCATTGCGGATGGTTGGGGCGGTTCGATGATCGCCACCGAGCTTTCCGATGTTTTGTTCGGCACCCCTACCCCGAAAAAGTCAGAAGCGAACTTGGGGGTCTTGAAAAAAGACATGGTCAACATCATCGTTCACGGACACGAGCCGGTGCTTTCCGAGATGATTGTCGCAGCGACCCAAGACCCAGAGATGATTGAGCTGGCAAAGAAATACGGCGCCAGAGGAATTCAGGTTTCTGGCATCTGCTGCACCGGCAATGAAGTTTTGATGCGCCATGGCATTCCGCCGGCTGGCAATTTCTTGCAACAGGAGCTCGCCATCGCCACCGGTGCAGTTGAGGCAATGGTTGTGGACGTGCAATGCATCTTCCCCTCCTTGGGAACGGTAGCGGGATGCTTCCACACAAAGCTGATCTCGACTTCACCAAAGGCGAAATTCCCCGGGGCAACCCATATCGAGTTCCATGAAGAACATGGCTACGAAATCGCCAAGGAAATCGTGCGCACAGCGGTGGAAAATTACCGCTTCCGTAAGCCGGGCATGGTGCATATCCCCGATGAGAAGTCGGAGTGCATGGTCGGATTTAGCGTCGAAGCGATTGTGGCAGCGTTGGGTGGCAGTCTCAATCCGTTGCTGGATGCAATTAAGTCCGGAGCCGTGCGGGGCATTGCCGGCGTTGTCGGCTGCAACAACCCCAAGATACAGCACGATTACGGGCATATCAACCTCCTGAAGGAATTGATCAAGCAGGATGTGTTGGTAGTGAACACCGGCTGCAATGCCATCGCTGCTGCCAAAGCCGGCTTGCTCCTGCCCGAAGCTGCCGAGCTTGCCGGAGAGGGTTTGAAAGGGGTGTGCAAAGCCTTGGGCATCCCGCCGGTTCTGCACATGGGCTCTTGCGTGGACATCAGCCGCATTCTGACTGCTTGCGCTGCCATCGCCAACGTACTGGGTGTAGATATTAGCGATTTGCCCGTTGCCGGCGCAGCGCCAGAATGGATGAGCGAGAAGGCGGTCAGCATTGGCGCTTATGTGGTCTCTAGCGGCATCTTCACCGTATTGGGCACCGTGCCGCAGGTCTTGGGCAGCCCCTTAGTTACGCAAGTATTGACTCAGACCGCCGAATCGGTCGTTGGAGCAATGTTTGCTGTTGAGACGGACCCGTTCAAGGCAGCCACGTTGATGGTACAGCACATCGACAAGAAGCGCAGCGCATTGGGCTTGCCCGTGCCGGAAGGAGCGCTTGCAGGGTAGAGTCCCGATCCCAAGCGCAGAGCTTCGCGCACACGAGTTGAGGAACAGGGCAAAATGCAGCGTATCGCAACCGACAACGAAGGCAGCCCTCACCCCTCGCCCCTCGCCCACAAGGCGAGGGGGGCTTCGCGCACACGGGTTGAGAAGCGGAACGCAGTGCAGCGTATCGCAACCCGCTCTCACCTCTAGTCCCTCTCCCACAGGGCGAGGGGTGTACAAGGTAAGGAAAACGGAGGAGCATTATGCCACCTTGGATTCCGTTGGTTGCTTCGTGGGCGCTGCCCAGCGGCGGCGCCTTCTTGCAGGTTATTTTGGCGCGTCGTGTCTCCAATGTGGTAAAGGGCTGGCTCGCTGTGGTCAGCGCTACTTTGGGTCTGATCGCCCTGATCGGCGGCTGGGGCATCCCTCTGCGTGGGGATGTTCAAGACTTCCGTCTAGCCTTCTGGGACGGGCCATTTGCGTTGATCTACCGCTTGGATGGCTTGGGGTTCCTCTTTGCTCTCATCGCTCTTGGAGTTGGAAGTGTTATCCTCTTGTTCTCGATTGAGTATATGAAAGATGAGAACGGGGCAAGCCGTTTTTATGCCCTAATGTTGCTGTTCATCGCTGCTCTGGTTCACCTCGTCTTCAGCGCCGATTGGTTTGTCATTTATCTGAGCTGGGAAGTCATCGGCTTGTGTTCCTTCTTCTTGATCGGCTTTTGGTATGCCCAGCCAGAGGCAGCGAAAGGGGCGCGCAAGGCATTGGTGATGACCCATATTGCTGGCTACGGTTTGCTGGCTTTTGTGTTAGTCACCTATGCGCGCACGGGGATTTCACTGTGGATCGACCCACGCTTTGCCACCGGGCTGAGTAGCGGCGTCTTGTTGCTGGCTTTGATAGCTGCGATGGCAAAATCGGTACAATTCCCCCTACACACCTGGATTCCGGATGCCATGGCTGCCCCGACGCCGGTCAGCGCCTTGCTCCATGCCGCTTGTTACGTGACGGCGGGCGTGTATCTGATTGCTCGCCTGCGCGGGATTGCCCCTTGGCCGCCGCTCTTTCAGGACGTCCTCATCGCCATCGCCATATTGACCCTGTTGGTCGGGGCACTCTTTGCCGCTATCCAAACCGACCTCAAACGCCTGCTAGCTTTCTCAACCGTTAGCCAAGTCGGCTATATGATGTTGGGCTTAGGACTCGGCACGCCTTTGGGGGTCGCTGCAGGATTGCTCTTGTGTCTAAATCATGCCTTGTTCAAGGGCGGGTTGTTTTTATGCGCCGGTAAAATCCAACATGAATGCGGCAGCCGAGATATGAACCGTTTGGGCGGGCTGGTGGCACAGATGCCGTTGACCACTTTCAACTGGTTAGTGCTAGCAGCGAGCCTGAGTGGACTTCCGCTGTTGAGCGGCTTTGTGTCCAAGTGGTTGCTCTATCACGCTGCTCTGCAAGCCGGTCAACTGCTGGCGGCTGTGATGGCATGGTTGATCAGCGTTTTGACCGTCTTCTACTTCCTCAAGGCAAGCAGCAGCATCTTTTTCGGCGAGAGACGCATTGAATATCCCTCTCATGGAACACCTAATCCTTGGATGGAGCGAGCAATCAGCCTTCTGGCGGCAGGGAGTCTCTTGTTGGGCATTGCTCCACAGCTTGCTTTTAACTACTTGATCAACCCACTTTTACCGCACTTGGGCTTAGCTCCCATTGAGGGAATTAGCTGGCTGGGCATTCGCTTAGCCGGAGGAGAGTGGTACATCAGCTTCGGGTTGGTGATGGCAATTTTGGCGTTTGGCTTGGGCGCCTTGGTTTATTTGATTTGGCAACCGGCGCGGCGGATTGCGGTTAGTGGAGGAGCGGCAATTCTGGAAGGTGGGGGTATCTTCAGCGGCGGTGAACCGTTGAGCGGAAGCAGCCGGTTGAATGCCAGCGATTTCACCCAATTGATCCAAGACCAATGGGAAGACTTTTACCGCTGGGCAGACCCCGACCGCTACTATCAAGCCTTGTGGCGTTTGCTTGTGCGGCTTAGCCAAAGTGTAGAACGCCTTTCACAAGCCTTGGAAAAGCGGGCAGGATGGGCGGTGGTTGGTTTCAGCGCTTTATGTGCCTTGCTGCTGGCTTTCTTTACACCAGTCCCGTCAGCAGAGACGGGTATTTTCCACCATACCCCATTCTGGTTTGCAGGTTGGCTGGGCATGGCCGGGTTGGGATGCCTGGCGATAGCTCTCTGTGTTGCCCTGCGCCTTAATCACCTTCTCTTGCTCCTGCTGGCGATCCTGACCGCCCTCGGTGGTTTGTTAGCTTCTGCGCCCCTCTTCAATTTTCTCCTCCTTGAAGTTGCTGCTCTGCTGGCTTTTGGGTTATTATGGCTCAACCTTTCCGATCGGAAAGCAGCACAGATGTATCTGCTGGCAGTGCTTCTCTCCGCTGGCTTTAGCTGGACTGCTTTACAGACAGTCCAGATTCAACCCAAATTAGCCCTTGCCTTTCTCCTCGTGGGAATTGGGATCAAGATCGCCTTGGTACCGTTCTATGTCTGGCTACCGCGCCTAGCGGTGGTCGCTCCCGCCCCCTTGCTGGGTTTGATCATCGGCTTGGTTGATGTGGCCGCCTTTGCCGAGGTGGTGAGCTGGAGCCAAAGGTGGCCAGCTTTGTTCAGCCTTGCCACACCATGGGTAGTCTTTGGACTGCTTTCCGCCTTCGCTGGAGCATTGGCGATGCTCGCCCAACGTGACCTAAAGCGATTGCTGGCATTCTCCACCCTAGAGGATATGGGGATCTTAATTCTCGCCGTTGCATTGGGGCGAGAGCTGGGCGCGCAAGCAGCGTATATCGGCGCGGCTGCCCACGCAGTGGGGAAGGTGTTGTTGTTCATCAGCCTTGGTCGCATCGAAGCGGATGGGAATCTCAAACCCTCTCTTGGGGGGCTTGCCCGTTTTTATCCGTATAGCAGCGCCGGCTTTGTGGTGGGATTCCTTGCCGTTCTAGGCGCGCCACCCTTTGTGGGTTACCTTGCCCGTTGGCGGATTTATCTGCTCTCCTTCGAGCGCAGCCCTTGGCTTTTGGCGGTGCTTTTGCTATGTTCTTCCCTCGCCTTGCTGGCTTATGGGCGGACACTGACCAATTTCTGGTGGGGCGGTGGAATACAACAACCGCCAGATGAGCCAGATTTGCCCGTTTGCCGCGAGCCGTTGGGCTTTCGCCTCATTATCACCCTGCTAATCCTGCTCTTGTTGCTCGGCGGGCTCTGGCCGGCACTGTTGCTGAGTTGAAAGGAAGGGACTATGGACGTCAAGCCATCTCTTTTCGATCGTCTCGTGCGCTATGCTCGCGGGCGCTCGCCCTGGCTCTTTCACCTCAACTGTGGCGGGTGTAACGGTTGTGACATCGAATTTTTAGCTTGTCTGACGCCGCGCTACGATGTTGAACAACTGGGCATCCGCTTGGAAGGCAGTCCGCGCCATGCCGATATTCTGTGCATCTCCGGGCCGGTGACGCGCAACACTCAAGCTGCCCTGCAAACCATCTATGCTCAAACGCCAGCGCCTAAGGTGGTAGTTGCCATCGGATCTTGCCCGGCCAGCGGCAATGTCTTTGCCGATAGCCCTAGTGTAGTAGGTCCATTGGAGAATTTTGTGCCTGTGGATGTGTATGTACCCGGCTGTCCGCCACGCCCAGATGCTATCCTCGAAGGGATTGTCCATGCCATCGAAATTCTGAAAGCTAAGGTGGTGCGATCTGCCGAAGGAGGGACTTATGTCTAGCTGGTTTGCCTTGTTGGTCTTTCCGGGTTTTCTCTACGCCCTCCCGATGGGTTGGTTGATGCTTTGGGTTGAACGTAAGACCCTCGCTCGCTTGCAAAGCCGCATCGGCCCACCTTTTTATCAGCCCCTTTTCGACTTTATCAAGTTAATGACCAAAGAACCCTTACCCCGCCCTAGCCAAGAGAACCGCTTTTACCTGTTTCTACCCCTGTTGGCATTGGGCGCAACCTTAGGCGCCCTGACCCTTCTGCCGGTTCTGCCCCATTCATTCAGCTTGGTTGGCGATTTGGCCTTGTTCATCGCCTTGATCGAGATAGCGCCGATTTGTTTGGTGCTTTTAGGCTTCCTCTCGCGCTCGATCTTTGGACAGGTGGGAGCCGTTCGTGAGGCGGTATTGACCATCGCCTCCAATTTGCCCTTTATCGCAGCTTTGATCGCCCTCGCCTACGCCAGCGGCAGCCTGCGTTTGATGGATATTGCTCTGCATGCCCCTCCGTTGGCGCGTGGATTAGCCGTTCTGGCGATTTTTGCCTGTTTGCCGATTAAGCTGCGCCTAAATCCCTTTTCGGTGGCAAATGCCGAACAGGAGATTTATCAAGGAGCGCTAACCGAACTGGACGGTTGGCGATTGGGTTTATGGGAGTTGAATCATGCCGTGGAGTGGGTGGCGCTGAGCGGTCTGACTGTATCGCTGGCGTTGCCGTGGCGGAGTGGGCTAGCCGTCTTGGATGCGGCCATTTTTGCCCTGCTCAGCTTGGCGGTGGTCTTCCTCCTAGCCTGCCTGGCGGGGGCAACGGCGCGGCTCAAGGTGGGGCAAGCCAGCCGCTTTTATTGGCGCTGGGGCTTTGGATTCGCCTTGCTGGCGTTAGCCGTTTCCTTTTTCCCTTTTGGAGGTTAAGCGATGAGCATTCTGGACATCCTCGCCGATAATCTTCGTCAGGGGGTGGTCACCCTGCGTTATCCACAGCGCGTTCCGCCGCCGCCCAATTATCGCGGCTTGGTGCAAATACAATCCGAAGAGTGCGTTGGTTGTGCTTCTTGCGCCTATGTGTGTGTTTCGGCGGCGATCCAAGTGACGGATCAGCCAGAAACCTATACTTGGTCTTATGACCCAGGCAAATGCACTTTTTGCGGGCGGTGTGTGGATGCCTGTCCGACCCATGCCTTGCAGATGCAGGAAGAGCGTCCGCCGATTTACCACCAAGCCCAAAAGTTGGCGGTTACGTATCGGATGGCCTATCCGCGTTGCGAGGGTTGCGGCAAACCCTTCAAAGTTGCCACCGAAATCCTGCGCCAACGTGCGTATGGCGAGTTGTCGGAGCAGACTGAACAACTCTTGCGCTTGTGCCCGACCTGCCGCCAAAAGGAAGCCCTTAAGCTGATGATCGAAGCCCGCCGCGTAAAGGAGGCAACCCAATGAACTTAGAAGAACTTCGCCAGGCCCTTCAAACTCAGTCTCCTTTCATTGAAAAGAAAGACGGTGTTTGGTGCCACGTCCCTGCTTTAGATGTCCACCGCATGGCACAAGCGCTGGTGGAAAGGGAAGCGCGCCTGATCACCATTACCGCTCGCCCAGACGGAGAGGGAGAATGTCGCTTGATCTACCATTGGGATTGTGAAGGGGAAATGCTTCACCTCTCAACCCTCACCCAAGCGGGCAAAGTTGACAGCATTGCAGCGCTCTGCCCGGCTGCTGATTGGATCGAGCGCGAGATCCACGATCTGTATGCCATCCTTTTCAACGGACGCGAAACGTCCCCTTTGGTCTTGCGCGCAACTGACCGCAGCGGTTTATTCCTTTCCAACGGAAACCTGTCGCAGGAGGACAAGAGATGAGCTATACCATCCCGATCGGACCCTACCACCCTGCCCTAGAGGAACCTTATAAGCTTGAACTGGAATGCGAAGGCGAACGGGTGCGTGCCGCTCATTTGCAAATTGGCTTCAATTTTCGCGCCATCGAGTTGCTTGCCCAAAGCCGCAATGTCATTCAGAACATTGCCCTGTTCGAGCGGGTGTGCGGGATTTGCTCCAATGTGCATACGCTGACCTATTGTCTAGCCGTTGAAAATTTATTGGGCATCGAACCTCCCTTGCGGGCGCAATATATCCGCGTGATCGTCGCTGAACTGGAACGGCTGCATTCGCATATCCTCTGGGCAGGCGCAGCAGCGCATATCCTCGGCTTTCAAACCTTATTTATGACCTGCTTCCGCCTGCGCGAGATTGTGATGGATCTGCTAGAAAGCATCTCAGGCAACCGCGTCAACTACGCCATGAACGCTGTTGGGGGCGTCAACCGTGACCTCACCGACCCACGGACGGTGCAGGAGGGTGTGCACCAAATTCGGCGGGCGGTGGAAGAGCAATTGATTCCGGTCTTCACCACTGACCCGACTGTGCGGGCACGCTGTGCCGGCGTGGGCGTCTTGACCAAAGAAGAAGCCCTCGCTTGGGGAGCGGTAGGCCCAACGGCGCGGGCGAGCGGTGTGGCACAGGATCTCCGTCAAGCTCAACCTTATCTCATTTATGACCGTTTGGACTTCAGCGTCCCTGTTCAAGAGAGCGGCGATGTGCTAGCGCGCATCATTGTGCGAGCATTGGAGATGGTTGAGTCCTGCCTGATGATCGAGCAAGCTTTGGATCAATTGCCAAGCGGGGAGTGGAGAGGACAACTATTTGTTGAACTGCCACCCGGCGAGGCGGTGGCACGCATCGAGGCGCCGCGCGGCGAGGTGTTTTATTACCTTGCTTCGGATGGCGGCGAGAAGCCTGTACGGGTGAAAGTGCGCACACCGAGCTTTGTCAACATGCCCACCGTGCGCTTGATGCTCAAAGACGCCACGCTCGCCGATGCGCCGCTGATCCAAGCTTCAATTGACCCTTGTTACTCCTGCACCGATCGCTAGGCGTTGAAGAGCAGCGGCGGATGGTGCTGCTAATTTCCTGCAAGGAGGGGATGTGCGGCTGGCTTGAACATTCGACACGCTTCCCTCATCCCCACCCCTTCTTCCCCTGAGAGAGGGGAGGGGGTGAGGGAGGGTTTCGATACGCTCGCTGCGCTCGCTACTCAACCCGCGTTTTTCGCGGGTCGAGTAGGGCGCCAGCCCGTATCGAGACCCCCCATTCGTTGTCAGTTTCGACAAGTTCAACCCGCAGCCTTTTCCCTCATCCCCACCCCTCCTGCCTAAGGGCGAAGGAAGCAGTTCCCCCCTCTCCCCCTAGCAGAGGGGCCAGGGGTGAGGGATCAAACAACTTTTGACATCTACCGCGCCGAAGTCCGCTGGGACACCCTCAGGGCTGGATTTCTACCTCAAATGTCCAGTTGCCCGGAAAATAGTAGCCCAGCGCCGCGTAGAAGAGCCGCATGACTTCCATATCGCTCATATCCTGCGGTTTTTGTTTGATCTGTAGACCGCCGCCACCACCACCGTTGGCGGAAAAGCTCACCCAATCCAGCTCAATTCCCTGCTGGCGCAATTTCTCTTTGGCTGCTTGCAGTTGAGCGTCAGGGATCACTTCCGGGATGCTTTGTTCTAATTCGTTGACCGTCAGTTGAAGCGTTTCGGGGCGGCCGTGATGACCGACGGCAAAGCCAGCCGCCACACAGCGCACCTTGCCACTCAGGGTTGCCCATGCGGGGCGCTCGGACATCCCAACCTCTTCGTCAAAGGCGATCGCATACTCGCTCAGGATAGCCTGGGCTTGCCCAAGTTGCAACGTGGTCATCTCGTGAGATAACATCCAATCGGCTGGGCTGGGTTTTTGATAGCACAAGAAGGCTCTCGTGAAAGAGGGGGTGACTTCCAGCCGCTCCAGACGCATCTCTATCCCTTCAGAGAGGATGCTCTGAGCGGGGGTGAAAACTAGGGCTGGATAGGCTGGCACATCTAGGTCAAAAGTGAAAACCTGCCCTCCTTGCGCATCCCATGGATCGAAGATAATCTTCAGTTTGCCCACAAAACGCCCGTTGACGATCTGCTCCCGCGGTGAGAAAAATTCGTCATCAGCTTTGCGATTGTAGCGTTTGGCAAAGGTAAAGGTGGCAGAGAAGACGTTGGGGTCGCTTTCGTCAGAACTCATACCCCCACCACCCAAGACAAACGGCTTGCCTTCAGAGTCGGTTAGTTGTAGATCGTAAAACGCGCCTGACGGCAGTCCTTCAACTCGAAAGACAACCGCAGCCCGCAAGGCATCCACATAGGCTTGCAGGAGGGTGATCTTAATCTCACCAACAGTCTGCGAGGGCAGCGGATCGATGCCCGGAATGGGCCTCTGCCACGGCAATTCAGACCAGACAAAATCCAACGCACCGGGGATGTCTTTTCCCGCAGCATCCTTGAGCGACTCTATAGATAAATCGAAAGACTGTGCCTCCTGAGAGAGCGGTGCAAAGACAGCTTCCACACACTGCCAACCTTCTGGGGCAGTAGTTTCGATCACCTGCTGAGGCGTTGAAGAGGGCGCATCGGCTGCTGCGGTATTTTGTTCCGCTTGCGGGCCGGCATAGGCTTTCAGCTTCAGGGTTGGAGTGCCGGGCTGTTGATAACAGAGCTTCGCTCGCGTCTCCTGTGGCGATGAAATCACCCATTCGAGCCGCATTTCCCCGCCGCTATAGCGCACAGCGTAGGTGTTTCCTCCACCATAAGGCGCTTGGTTGACCCGCACCTGTGTCGCCGTGAAGCGAAACGTATCCAATGGATTGCCATGCTGATCGAGTAGGGGGATAGTAATGGCGACATCGGTAATTATCTGGGCGACCATGTAGGTTTCCATATCTCGCACAAGCTGATAGACCACATAGCGACCTTTTAACCCGCTCTCGCTCGGAAACAGGGACATCCCTGCGCCGCGGTATTGTTCGGGTTGAACTTCACCAAAGTCAAACTGAGGCAGCCCTAACCTCTGCTCTTCTGTCAAACCGCTAACCGAAAATCCGATTGCCTGCCACAGTTCATCCAAGTAAACCCAATCGAGGCGGATTGTCACACCGTGTAGGGTTTGCGTCTTTCCGAGAGGAACCGCAGGGGGCAAGAGGGTTGGCGTGGGCAGCGGGGTCGGCAAGGCAGTGACGTTCTGCTCGCTGAGCAGCCCGGCTTGACTGACCGCCTCCAGGCCGGCATCGCCTTTGAAGGCGTTGTAAAGGGCATAAGCTGCTCCGCTGACCAGAGCTAATGCCAATAGAACCAACAGAATCATCCAGAGGACTCTTGGGCTAGGTTGCATGATCTTGCTCTCCTTCTGTTCAAGATAAGTTGCCAGTTGCGGCCAAAGATTGACCGTCTCCGGCACCTCACGGCGGGCAATGGCGTGCAAGGCAGCTTTCAGACGCTCAGCAGGCTTCATCTTGCGCTCCTTTCTCTAAAACGGCGCGCAAACGAGCGCGGGCAGCATTCAATAACCACTTGATGGTTCCGGGGCGCAGGCCGAGTTCTGTAACCATCTCTTTCTCACTCCAACCGAGATAATAACGCTGAACCAGCACCGCCCGCTGGCGGGGGGAAAGTTTTTGGAGGGCATCCAGCAGGCGCTGTTGATCTTCCATCGCCTCCACTTCCGCTTCAGCGGACCGTCCGCTTTCCAATAAGCTTTCAAACCACCTCTCTTCGTTTTCACTTTCGGCATAGACCTGACGGGCTTGCTGCTTGGCAGCCCGAACAGCAGCGCGGATCACACTACGCAGGAACCACGGTTCAAAGGGGCGCTGACCGTCATAACTGCGGATCGAACGCAACAGGCGCAAAAAGCACTCCTGCACCACATCTTCGGCAAGAGGCAGATCGCGGGTGATCAGGTTTGCCACGCGCAGGGCTTTGACCTGATAGCGCAGCACGAGAAACTCCAGCCCTGCCACATCGCCTGCTCTTAGGCGTTGAATAGCCGTCTCTTCGTCCATCGTCCTCCATGAGGGTTAGCACTCATTCTAGGGTATATAGTCCGCAGAGTGCAAAAAGGTTGGGGGTAAGTATAATCCCCTATGGGAAACGTGACGTTTGGCGGATTGGGTGTGCTTGAACGGTTCCCTCACCCCCCACCCCTCTCCCTATGGGAGAGGGGTGACCCTCACCCCCGGCCCCTCTCCCCCTGGGAGAGGGGAGTTTTGCCCTTTGGAGAAGGGCTGGGACGCTGTCCTGAGCTCGTCGAAGGGCTTGTCGAAACCCTGTCGTAGGGCATTGCCCTGAGCGCAGCACTAAGCTGGTCGAAGGGATTAGGACACAAGAGTATATCCTAAGCGGAGCTTGCTGTTCCGAAAAGAGCCTCACATTAAATTTTTAAAAAGCCCTATTTGATAACCCAGATCCATGGCGAAATAAGAGTAAAATATTGGTAAGCCTATTGAGGGATAAAGCACGGGATAACTAATGATTGCACTCCCTAGTTCACCAAAGCTGCCCATTGCAGCCCTAGCGTCAGGCTTCGATCAAGTCACCAACTCCTATAAATTCTATTGGTTTCTGGCAATTTTAGACCATGTTCGGGAAGGCAAAGAGCGGACTATACCTATCGATTCTCTCTTGGCTTATATGATTGGTCGGGCATGGTTTCCACTGAACTTTTATCGTCTTTCTTTTGGTAAACAGGATCAACTCGGTAAGGTGGTGGCGCTAATTGGAGCGAACGCTGAGTTAGATGTCCATAGTCCTCAAAGTCGGGTGATTGAAATTGTTCAACAGTACCTTTCTAATCGGGGGGAAATTGGGCGTCAGATCGCTCAATTGGCAAATTTTGTTCCCTATCGCTTTCTGCGCCCCTTCTTTGCCCAGCCTTTGCGCGGTTGGGTGGACTGGAAAGTCAATCAAGCTATCTGTCAATTAGCCGAGCAAGCTTTCACTTCTTCCGAGCCTCCGCTTTATCATTTTGTAACCGACTCTAAACTGCGGATTGAGATTCACCTCGATTGGTATGAATACCTTCAAGAGCATTTGACCATTTAGACCGATTTTTGCCTGTGGCACTTATTGAATTATTTGCAGAAGAATAATCCAAATATTCCAAACATTGCTGGCAAGCTGTTTGCGCCAATTCAACGAGATTTAGGTTTGGCAAGGGAATTCTGGAATTTAGTGATAGCAAAGAAAGGACAGATTTATTGCATTTATTCAGGTGAGCCGCTTCATCGAGCTGATTATTCGATTGATCACTTTTTGCCCTGGCGATTTGTTGCCCACGATTTACTGTGGAATCTGGCGCCGACTACCCGAAGCGTGAATTCAGCCAAAAGTGATTGTATTCCCGATATTGCTTACCTGGACCGTTTTGCCCAATTACAGCATGAAGCCGTTCAAGTTGTCTCTCAAACCCCGAAAAAGGAAAGGCTTTTAGAGGACTACGTTCTCCTTTTTCGCCTCAGTAGTCTGGATGAATTGAAAAACATGTCTTTCCTTGCTTTTCGAGACCGGCTGCATGAGATCCTAGCGCCTCAAATTCAAATTGCCGCCAATATGGGCTTTTCAATTGGGTGGAGATATCCCACGTGAATTTGGTCTATCGCTCCCCCAAAAATCCAAATAGCCATTTGACGGTCAAAGAGCGCAAAGGACCTTCCTTTCCTACTCGTTTCCTTTGGAAACAAGGCTACCTTTCGGGAAGGATCCTAGACTTTGGTTGCGGCTTAGGTGTAGATGTTGCTTTTTTACAATCAAAGAATTACGAAGTTTATGGTTATGACCCCTACTACTATCCCGAGCTGCCTCAAGGGAAGTTTGACACGATCTTGTGCTTATACGTGCTTAACGTGTTGCTTCCTGAAGAACAAGCCCATGTCTTGATGGCAGTCTCCGAGTTGTTGAAACCCGCTGGGCGAGCTTTTTTCGCTGTTCGTCGCGATCTGCGTCGCGAGGGTTTTCGCACTCACATCAAACACGGTGTAGATACTTACCAATGTAACGTAAAACTGCCCTATCAGAGCATTTTCTGCTCGGAGAATTCAGAAATCTATGAATATCGGCATTACAATCAATGCTACCATCCCAATCCGCATCAGTGCCCCTTTTGTTCACCTGAACCAGAGCGAGAACTAATCACCGAGTCAGCAACGGCTTATTCGCTTCTTGATAAGTATCCTGTATCGCTTGGGCATTCGCTGGTCATACCCAAAAAACATCTCTCTGATTATTTTGACCTTTCTAATCACACCAAGACAGCCTTATGGATCATGGTGGAGCGGGTAAAGGACATCCTAGAGGAACGCTTTCATCCGGATGGTTTCAACGTGGGATTCAATGTGGGAGAAGCCGCCGGACAGACTATACCGCATGTGCATATCCATGTCATCCCGCGCTATCGAGGCGATGTTGAAAACCCGCGCGGTGGAATTCGCCATGTTCTTCCGGGCAAGGGATTTTATCCCGATGAGAAGAACCTGAATACTGGATCAGACATCCTTATCTTCTCCTTGCGCTAAAAGCGAATCGAGATTGCAGCCTAAAGCCTGCGCAAGGCAATAGGCGAGATAAAGAGAAACCTGCCGTTTTCCGCACTCAATCTGGGAGAGATAGGTGCGGTTGAGACCAGCCCGCTGAGCCGTTTCGGCTTGGCTTAGGCCGGTTTGCTCTCGGACAGCTCTAACTTTCGCTCCAAATTTGCGGTAGAAACGCTTTTGTTTACTATAATAAACAAAAGAAGACCCCCACTCCTTACGAGGGTCTTCTTCAGCAGCAAGCTCTGGCTGAAACTTATATATGGGTGAACTCATGTTATGGACCATCGCAAGTCAAAAGCTGCCCATCTCCCAAGCAACTGGGCAATTCTGAAGCGAATGCCGAAATGAAGATTGAAACTACCACTCTAGCGATCATGGGGTAAACGCGAAAACATTATGGAATTCTTCACAATTCCTTTTGTTTATCCCTCGTTTTCGTATGATAATTTTGCATATTATGACACGAAACCTCTATTTTTGACTTTTAAGCCGTTCTATTTCGCTCGGGTGCACTCAAAAGTTGTTGGCAACATTGCTTTGTAGGACAACTCAATGAGTTGTCCTACAACTTTTGAGTGGACGCTTCGTGCGATTTGTGTACATTCGTCATCTCAACCCCCATTCGTGCTATACTGATCGTAGATCATT
>CALFWB010000069.1 GCA_937928795.1 uncultured Anaerolineales bacterium | reverse complement strand
TCCTCATCCTTTCCGGCTGCACGCTTGCCCCTCTATCGCAAGATGCCTTGCTATCAACCTCCGCAACCTTCCTACCGACGGATACACCATTCCGCTTTGCCATAAACCCGACTTCAGAAACGATAGCGGCTGCGCCAACTACTACCCAGACCTTTTTGCCCATCGTTACCTCTCAAAGTCCCCGCCCGCTGCCGCAACAAGCCCGCTGGCAAATCCAATACACGGGAGAGCTCAAGACTGACCTAGAAGTCGATGTGTTTAACTTAGACCTATTCGACACACCTTCCGAAACGATCGCAAAGCTCCATCAGCGTAATGTGTTTGTGATGTGCTATTTCAGTGCGGGTTCTTATGAAAATTGGCGCGTGGATGCTTCACGGTTCCCATCGGAGGTCCTAGGTAAAGACATGACAGGATGGCAAGGCGAGCGATGGTTAGATATTCGACGCATCGATCTGCTTGCACCGCTCATGCAAGACCGCCTTGACCTTGCGCTTAGCAAGGGTTGCGATGGTGTCGATCCGGACAACGTCAACGGCTATACCCAGGACACCGGTTTCCCCTTAACGGCTGCAGATCAGCTACGCTACAATATCTTCCTTGCAGAAGCAGCCCATCAGAGAGGGCTTTTGGTCGGTTTGAAGAACGATTTGGAGCAAATCCCGCAATTACTAGCCTATTTCGATTGGATGCTCAATGAAGAATGCTTCTCTTATGGAGAATGTGACCTGCTTCTACCCTTTGTTCAGGCTGGTAAGCCGGTTTTTGTCATCGAATACGAGCTGGAGCCGGCGGACTTCTGCCCGCAAGCCTTGCAAATGAACTTTAATGCGTTGCGCAAAAACTGGCAACTGGATGCCTATCGGGTCGATTGTCGGGAGTGGTCCGCAAATCCATAAGCGCCTTATCGTCTGGCATTAAGCCTCTGAGCAGCCCTTTATTGGTGTAATTAGCTCAGGGTCGGTTGAGTTTCCAAATGATGTTCAAGCCGTCCAAAGTGAGCCAGGGAGCAATGATCTGCAAGACCGGGGTCTCGCGGGCAATCACTTCGGCTAATCCGCCGGTGGCGATCACCTTCATTTTCTCCCCTAGCTCGGCGCGGAAGCGAGCAACCATCCCTTCCACTAGAGCCACATAACCGAAGACCAACCCCGACTGCATGGCATGAACGGTGTTTTTCCCGATGACATTGGGCGGGCGCTGCAGGTCGACGCGCGGCAATTTTGCTGTACGCAGAAAGAGGGCTTCGGCAGCGATGCCGATGCCGGGGGCAATGGCACCGCCCAAATAATCGCCCTCCTCCGAGATGGCATCAAAGGTGGTTGCCGTGCCGAAATCGACCACGCAAGCTGGGCCGCCGTAGAGCTTTTGCACTGCTGCAGCATCGACAATGCGATCGGCACCCACAGCGCGTGGGTCCTCGTAACGAATGCGCACCCCCGTCTTGACCCCCGCATCGACGACCAGCGGCTCTTGGTTAATGTAGCGGCGACAAGCCTCGACAATGCGCCCCGTCACGGGCGGCACCACCGAAGCCAAGCAAACACCTGAGATAGCTTGTAGCGGCACGTCAGCGTGGTGCAAGAAGGAGACAAATTGCAGACCGTATTCATCCGGCATCCGCTCATGATCGGTTGCAAGACGCCAACGCGGTCCAAGCCGATCCCCTTGGTAAACGCCGAGAGTGATATTGGTATTGCCGATGTCGATAGCCAATAGCATAGAGTACTCCTCCTCTCGTTCAGGTGTTCAAAACTCCCCACCGACAACCACATTATCGATCAGACGTGTCTGACCGATAAAGACTGCCAGCGAAAGCAGCGCTGCGCCGCTCATCTCCCCTTGCCATTCTTGCAGGTCATCCAGCTTGGCACACGAGACATACTGCGGTTTTGCCAGCGGTTCAGTATTGAGAACCGATTGCATCAACTCGCGCAGACACTCGGCGTCTCGCTGTCCGGCTTGATAGGCGGCTTGGGCAGCCGTCAGGGCGCGGTATAGCACTGTGGCGGCTTGCCTTTCCCGTGGGTTCAGATAAACGTTGCGGCTGGACATCGCCAGTCCATCTGCTTCTCGCACGGTAGGACAAATCACCACTTGGAGGGGGAAGTTGAGATCAACAACTAGGCGGCGGATAACCAGTGCCTGCTGAGCATCTTTCTGGCCAAAGTATGCCCGATCGGGTTGGACGGCGTTGAAGAGTTTCGTGACCACCGTGGCGACGCCCCGAAAATGGCCGGGACGCATTGCGCCTTCTAAAGGTGCTGCGATCGTTTCAACCGTCACCCAGGTCTGATAGCCTTCGGGGTACATGATCTGCGTCGTTGGCGTCCAAACCAAATCGACTCCTTCAGCCTCTAGCAGGGCAAGGTCGCGAGGGAGATCGCGCGGGTAGCGATCTAGGTCTTCCTGAGGCCCGAATTGAGTTGGGTTGACAAAAATGCTGACGACCACTGAGGCGCACTCTCGCTTGGCAGCGCGCACCAGCGAAAGGTGACCCTCGTGCAAGTAACCCATGGTCGGCACCAGCCCCAGCGGAGCCGGCAAGCAACGGCGGGCTTGACGTAGTTCTTGGATTGTGGTTACCGTTTGCATCTCATTCACCTCGATTGTTTAGCGATCAGTTGTCAGCGGTCAGCGTTCAGCCTTGAGCGGTTGGCGATCAACTCTCAGCGCTCAGCCCATTCGTTATCGGTTTCGATAGGCTCAACCCGGCGGGTTTCGATACGCTCACTGCGCTCGCTACCCAACCCGCAAGTCACTCGATGACTCTTCCACCAGAGCCCGCACCAAAAGCCATAAGGTTTCCAACACCGGCGTCGGCACGCCAACCTGATGCGCAGCACGCACAATTGCGCCGCATATGGCATCGATCTCGGTTGGGGCAGCGCGGCGGACGTCCTGCAGCATGGACGAAAGGTTCTCTGCGGTGCGCTGAGCAACCGCCTCAACCGCCTCAACGGCATTTGCGTAAGGGAGGTCAATCCCCTGCGCCTTCGCCACCCGGGTCGCTTCGTCTACGGCGTGGCGCATTAATGCTTGCGCCATTGGACGGCGCAGTAACTCTCCATTCGGTACCCCAAGCAACGCCGTGAGGGGGTTAATTGCCACGTTGATCACCAATTTACCCCACAATAGCCCTTCAACGTCCGAGCTGACCTCGATGGTGAACCCCGCCCGACGTAGATACGCAACCAGAGGACCAAGGCGAGCATGTTCGCCAATGGAAATGATCCCCTCTCCGGCTTGACGAACCTCGCCCGGCGCGAGCAACGTGGCTGCCAGGGTGGTGACGCCCAACGCTACCCGCTCAGCGCCGAGGTAATCGCTGAGGGTTTCCCGATTCCCCCAGCCGTTTTGGAGGGTTAGCGCCACGCCTTCGCTCGCCAAACAGTCCTGTAACTGCTTTGCTGCTCGCTCGGTTTGCCACGCTTTTACCAAGACAATCGCTTGGCGAACCCCGCGCAAGCTGTCTGGCTCAGAAGTGGCTAGAACGGGATAGACAGCTCTCTCTCCGCTCAAGGTGGTAAGGGCAACGCCTTGTCTAGAAAGAGCTTGCAAAGCAGCTTGCCAATTGCCCAGCATTGCCAGCGGCACACCAACCGCAGCCAAACGAGCGGCAAACAAACACGCCATTGCCCCTGTTCCGACGATCAGTACACCTTCTGGGTTCATTTGACGGCTACTTCAGTCCACCACTTTGGGGAAAGGCTTTCGGCCTGCCGTAAAAAGGACTGCCACTCCTCCTCGTTCATTTCCAAGCTGTGTTCCTGGCCGGGGAAAGTTCCGGCTTGTACGTCGGCGATATATTGCGCAAAAGCTGCGCGCATCAGGGGATACAATTGGGCATATTGTTTGACAAAGCGCGGCGTAAAGCGATCGAACAAACCCAGTAAGTCATGCGTAACCAGCACCTGCCCATCACACCCCGCTCCGGCACCGATGCCAATGGTAGGAATTTCCAGATGTTGAGTGATGTAAGCAGCGAGTCGGTGCGGCAGCGATTCCAGCACCAAACTGAAACAACCCGCTTCTTGTAAGCAGTGCGCATCCTCCAACAAGCGGCGCGCTTCCTCGGCATGGCGTCCCTGGGGGCGAAAGCCGCCCAATTGATGGATGCTTTGCGGTGTCAAACCCAGATGCCCCATCACCGGAATCCCGGCCGAGACGATGGCACGGATTGTCTCGGCTCGTTCACGTCCGCCCTCCAACTTGACGGCTTCCATGCCACCCTCTTGCAAGAAGCGACCGGCGTTGCGCACGGCTTCTTGGATCGAAACCTGATAGGACATGAACGGCATATCCCCCACCAGAAAGGCAGCGCGAGCGCCGCGCGCCACGGCGCGGCAGTGATGCAACATTTCCTCCATCGTCACCTGCAAGGTGTTGGGATATCCCAAGACGACCATGCCTAGAGAGTCACCCACCAGAATGACATCCAAGCCCGCTTCGTCAAGCGCCTTGGCAGTCGGATAATCATAGGCGGTCAACATCGTGATCGGTTGACCCTGTTCTTTTTTGCGCCGTAAATCGGTAAGGGTAATTTTTTTGCGTTCCGTTGAAGACGGTTGCGCAGGAATCGGTTGAGCAGACATGGTGCCCTCCTTTCTAAGGTAGAGCCCACTCGTGGGGCAAAAGGCTCAGAGGGGTCTCGCTGATTAGACATGCAAGCCTTGTCTGTATTATGCCCCAGAATCGCTTAGAAAACAAGGGGAAATCCTGAGCGACGTCCACGCAAAAGTTATAGGACAACTCAATGAGTTGTCCTACAAAGCGATGTTGCCAACAACTTTTGAGTGCACACTCCTGAGCGACGTCTTTCCGACACAAGATGAGGAAAGGTGATGATATAATCTGACCAAACAAGACCGATTTCTTCTTTAAGGATGCATCATGAACGAAAAAAATTTAGGACGTTGGATTATCGGTATCCTTCTTTTGTTGTCGTTTTGCGTCTTCTCTTCCTGCGCAGTCGCCGCTGGAGCCTCTTATTGGTTGTGGAATCAAGCAGCCGCCCAAGATACCCTCGAGGTAAGCTGGATAGAAAGCACACCGACCCCGCTAGTCCTGCGCCCGCCCAGCATACCAACTATCCCCATCGACCCCATTGAGCTTCTCCCCACACCCCGAGTTCAACCATCCCCCATTCCTAGCAATCCAACGCTTAGCGAAGCTTCGCCAGAGCAAGTCTTGGAGATTTTGAACAACACGGTGGTGCCGATCAACGATCTAGTCGATTTGGCGCAACGGCTGCAAGGCAAGAAGAATATCCAACGCACACAACCTGCGCCAGCCCAGCCATATCAGGTTGGCGATGGCAAGTCGTTTTGGATCACCAACGCCGACACCAACGAGAGCTTTCAGGTTCAAACCACACTGCGCTATGTCACTGAACACGCCTATTTCTGGATTGAAAACGGCGTCTCCTATCGTGAACGCGAACTGCGAGACCTAGCCGAAGCCTTTGAAAAGAAAATTTACCCTACCAATCGCGAGTTTTTTGGCAGCGAGTGGAATCCCGGCGCCGATGGTGACCCGCGCATCTATATTCTCTATGTGCGCAACGCGGGCAATAGCATCGCGGGCTATTTCTCCTCGGTCGACTCATATCCTCCAGAGGCACACAAGTACTCCAACTGGCATGAGACCTTCGTCTTCAACGCCGATACGGTTGATTTGGATGAGGAATTTACCTATGGTGTTCTAGCCCATGAATTTCAGCACATGATCCACTGGGCAAACGACCGCAACGAGGAAATCTGGATCAACGAAGCGTTCTCTGAATTAGCGATGTTCTTGAACGGTTACGACACGGGCGGGCATGATTGGCTTTTTTCCCGCGACCCCGATATCCAACTCAACGATTGGCCAACCGAGCAGAGCATCACGGGTCCACATTATGGCGCATCCTTTCTTTTCATGACCTATTTCTTAGACCGCTTTGGCGAGAACGCCACAAAGCAGTTGGTTCAATTGCCCGAGAACGGCTTGACCAGCATTGATCTCTTGATGGAACGTTTAGGAATGCGCGATTCGCGCACGAACCAGATTGTGACGGCAGACGATATTTTTGTCGATTGGACCATCGCCAATTATCTCAACGACCGCAAAGTGGACGACGGTCGGTACTACTACTCTAACTATAAAGGCGTCCCAAAGGTCTCGGATACCGAGACGATCCGCTCGTGCGACTCAAAGCTTGAAACCCGCAGCGTCCATCAATACGGGACGGATTACATTCGGATTCGCTGTTCTGCTCCGACCCGCTTGGTCTTCGAGGGTTCGACCGTTGTCGGCTTACTGCCTGCTGATCCCTATTCTGGCGCCTGGGCGTTCTGGTCAAACAAAGGCGACGAATCGGACATGACCCTGACCCGTACCTTTGATTTCACCCAAGTCCAAGCGCCCCTCACCTTACAATATTGGACATGGTACGACCTAGAGAAGGACTACGACTTCGCTTATGTCTTAGCTTCGACCAATGGCGAAGACTGGGAGATGCTCCGTCCGCCCTCCGGCACCGACAGTAACCTAACTGGCAACAACTTCGGCTTTGGCTATAACGGCACGAGCGGAAAAGGCAGTGAAGCCCAGTGGATTCAAGAAACTATTGACATCTCCAAGTTTGCCGGACAAAAGGTCCACATCCGCTTTGAGTATGTGACTGATGCGGCGGTCAACGGAGAGGGTTTAATGGTGGATGACATTGCCATCCCCGAAATTGGCTACTTCACGGACTTCGAGAGCGATGAAGGGGGCTGGGAGGCAGCCGGCTTTGTGCGTGTTCAAAACGTTTTGCCCCAGACCTATCGTCTATCCCTGATCCGCATCGGCAAAACGACAACGGTTGAGTCGCTCACCCTTCAGCCCGATAACACCCTTGAGCTACCGCTTGAATTTGGGAGCGATCTCCGAGAAGTGGTTTTGGTGGTCAGCGGCACAACGCGCTTCACTCGCCAGCCGACCGCCTATCGCTTTTCCTTCACGCCGTAAGCGCTAAGCTCGGCTCGAGCGCAGGGCGGCTAATTGCTCTTCTAATTCGGCGCGGCGTTGAGCAGCGGCTTGGCGCAATTCATCTTGCAGCCGTTGAATGCGTTCGCGCATCTCTAGGCGCAATTCCTCACCAGAGCTCGGGGCAAGCAAGATGGCAAGGGTTGCACCGAGAAAACCGCCGATTAATGCCCCTACCAAAAAGTTGAGAAACTTTTGCATCTTTGCTCCTTTCTCAGGAGGGTATGATAACTCAATTATACCTTTTTCTCATGTCCTGCTTGTTTGTACAGCCGCAAGAAATTGTGGCGGTCGTTGAAGAAAATTTGGGAAGACAAGGTTTTGGAGACCTTAGCCGATATTCTTCGCCGGAAGAAATAGACGAAGGGCATCGCACACATCCATCGGCCCGTATTCGGCAGGCACTACCTCGGTATAATAAAGTGCTACATGGGATACGCATTGCGGAACGCATTGGACTCCCAACAATGCGAGCGCAATGCCCTCATTTTGCCTCGTGGCTCAATGATTTAGAGGAGCTAAATGCTTCTGTCGAGTCTTAACCGAGTTGGGCTTGTACATCGATGGTACCTAAGAGGGTTCAATGGAGTTGCGCTGACAAAGTTTGACATAGGATCGATTTTTGCAAGTGATATAATTCCTACGTAACGATGCTCATCCTAGCTGTTGGAATGCCACGCGCCGGCTCTGGCTGGCACTACAACCTGCTGCACGACCTCGTTGTCGCCGCAGGAGGGAAAGACGCACACCTGATCCGCAGACAATATCACCTTGAATCGATCCTGACCGAAGTCAACTGTAACATCGGCGCCCTAACGCCGCGCCGCCTCCTGCTTTCCTTGCTGCCCTCTTTGTTTGGGAATACCTATGTGTTCAAAGCCCATGCTGCTCCCACCCCCTTGGCAAAATGGCTGCTCGGCAAAGGTTGGATGAAGGCCGCTTATATCTATCGCGACCCGCGGGATGCCTTGCTCTCAGCCTATGAAAACGGAAAACGCGCTCGCCAAAAGGGCAATCGCAATGCCTTTGCCGAACTGCTCGATTTTGAACACGCTCTAGCCTTCATGCGCCAGTATGTTGCCATTGCTGAGCAATGGTTGGCAATCCCGGCGGTGTTCTCGACGCGCTACGAAGACCTCTTGCGCGATTACGAGAGGGAAGCGCATCGCCTAGCGCGTTTTTTGGGTTTCGATCCATCCGCTGCGCAATTCCAAAGCGTGATCGAACGTTATCAACCGCAAAGCGTACAAGAAGAACAAAAAGGCCTGCATTTCCGCCAAGGGAAGATCGGCCGCCATCGCCAAGCCTTCAGCGAACAGGAGGTAGCTATCCTGAACCAAACCTTTGCGCCGTACCTGCTGGCTCATGGCTATTCCCTGTGAGCCAACCCAGTAATTCTAAACCTAGACCTGAAAACGCTGGCTTCAGGCATCCGATAAAATCACGCGAAGGTAGCATAGATCTCATCTCGTGCAAACAACGAACAGGTTGAAGCCCTGCCTCGGTTCGTGGAAGCCCCGTAGGGGCTTTTCTATGTCATGAGGGATGGATTAATCCCGAACGAACGACCGCCATGATCGGTTCTGTCGGGTTGAAGCCCCGCAGGGGCTTTTCTATGCCATGAGGGAGGGATGGACCCCGAGGTTCGTTGAACTGTTTTTCGGTTAAGCTTATCGAGATAGTGCTCATGTTGGGTTTCCTTTCTTTTCAGCAAACCAATTATGATGCACCATCATTTCTTTCGCAAAAGGTTAAGCCAGTTCATTGAGACCGCTTGAGAAGTGCGCTGCTGAGCTCTGATCAGTTCTTTCCAGCTAAACTGGTAATTGAGAAACGCAAAAGTAGGAACCTATAAGAACGGCTCTCAAGGTGTGGGCGTGCTCTCGGTCAAGCCCTGTGGGCGCTGCGCTCGTATATACCATTGGAAAATGTTAGAGAACCGATCGGTGGCATCGAACAACGGTCCGATGCGCACGTTCTGGATGGTATCATCCACAGCATAGTTATAGACGGGGTAAAAGAGCGGTAGGGCAGGCATTTCGGTCAGAAAACGCACTTGAAAGTTGCGGTATAAGCGAGCGCGTTCCCCCCAGTCGCTGGTGATGCGGGCTTTTTCCAGATATTCGCTGGCGAGGCGGTCATCCCACTGGGCGTAATTCTGCCCTTCGGCGATTTGGGCTTGATCCCAGAACGGATAGGGATCAGGGTCAGGCGAACGGGTGAAATTTAACTCTACCAAGGCTACTTGATAAGTGCGCGGCTCTAAATACTGGCTCATTAAAGTTTCAAAGGGAACCCCTCTGGGCGTTGCTTTTACCCCCAATTTTGTCCAACTCTGGGCGATGTTCTCGGCAAGCTCGGCAAAACCGGGCGTGTCGGGATAAACCAGTTCAAAGCTCAAGGCAACCCCTTCCTTCTGCCGTGCTTCTCCACCCTCAGCCGGGAAAGTGTAACCGGCTTTCTTGATCAGGTTCAACGCCTCTTCGGGGTTGTAAGGGATGCGCTCCGTCTCCTCGTAATAAGCCCATGTGCCCGGCAAGATCACGCTATCGGCGAGGATCGCCTGTCCATTGCGCAGTTGATCGATCATGCGCTGGCGGTTTAGCCCCATCAACAAGGCTCTGCGGATGGTTGCATCTTGGAAAAAGGGCAAGTCTGGGTGATCAAGGTTGAGGAAGAGGATCGTCAGAGCCGGCAGGCGCGCCGTATAGAGATTCAAACCCACTTCGGCAAGCACCTCTTTCAGGATGCTTTCGTCCACACGGCTGATGCCCAACACTTCTTTGGCACGATAGGCGTTCAAAGCAGAAGTGGCATCGGGATAATAGCGAAAGATCACTTCATCAAGATAAGGTCGTCCGAGGTAGTATTGTTCAAAAGCTTGTAAGGCAACCCCCACAATGCGCCCATCTTCGCTGAGAAAGCGTTGAAAACGGAAGGGTCCACTGCCGATGGGTTGCAAGTTGAACGGCGCATCCTGCATAGCTTCCACACTGGTTCCGCCTAAGAGATGCTTGGGCAAAATGCCGAAGGTGAGATAATCCAAAAAAGGGGCAAAGGCAGCCGGCAGGCGGAATTGCAAGGTTTTCTCGTCCAGCGGCACAACTTGGATTTGGCGCCACATTTCCTTGACGTCATTAGGCAAAGGGGAAGCATCGCTGCGCAGCGCGTCCACCGTGAAGACTACATCGTCACTGGTTACGGGCGCGCCATCGTGCCATACAGCCTGCGGGCGGATGGAGAAATTATAGGTTTTCCCATCTGCCGAAATGCCCCACGATTCGGCAAGATCAGGCTGCGGCAAGCCGCGTTCGTCAAACTTGACCAGACCGGAATACAACAAGCGATTGACATCTCGATCGGGCGCGTTGAGCGCATCCAAAACCGGGTTCAAGCGCCCTAAACTGCCGATTAGGGCTTCGCTATAGAGCCCACCGCTGACCGGTTGTAATCCCAACCCACCCGCTTGAGGAGCCGTGGATGGCTGAGTCCAGAGCAAGATGGCAATCGCCATTAGCGATAGCCCCAGCAGAATCAATTGCCAGCGCAAGGATTTCATAGAAAAGGGTGTGACCGTCTCCCGCTTACCAAGGATGAACAATATCCCGTAAGGGTAAACAAACTTCTATCCGGCAACCATGACGGTGGCGATGGCAAGCAGGATAAAGATCACGCTCAAGACAATCGTCAGGCGAAAGAGGGTTTTCTCCACGCCGCGCCGCGCGGTGAAAAAGCCGCCGCTATCGCCGCCGCTCAATCCACCCAAGCCAGCCCCTTTGCTCTGCAAGATCACGCTGGCAATCAGAGCAATTGAGACAATAATTAAAGCCACATCTAAATATCGTTCCACACAAGCCTCCGTAAAAAGATATGCGCTGTTTTCAGCGCCTCTGCGGGCGTTGAGTAGCACATTGGTTCGATTGGTAGCTTGGGGATTATACCTTAAGATGAGAGCGGGCTGATTAAGGATTGCTGATAAAGTGTCCATACAAAGGTTGTAGGACAACTCAATGAGTTGTCCTACAAAGCAATGTTGCCAACAACTTTTGAGTGCACACCTCCCAAATGACCCCTTGTCAAATCTGAGAAGGTTGGTATAATTCCGCCCCAAGATGGCAAACCTTCACACCCACGCCCATCATCATCACACCTCCCGGCTGGCCGGGTGGCTTTGGCGCGTGGGTTGATCCAACCATCAACCAACCTTTGTTTAGCGATAACGCCCCCGGTCAACAGCCGGGGCGCTTTTTTATCTTGGGCAAATTGAGGAAACCGACATGAACGACCGAACCCAAATTCGACTTGCCCTGCCCTCCAGCGGGCGTCTAGAACCGCTGGCGCTGGAATTCCTAAGTCAGGCTGGCTTGCCCGTCTTCAAGCCTAACCCGCGTCAATATCAGGCGACCATTCCTGCCTTACCTGCGCTGAGCGTCATCTTTCAGCGGGCTGGCGATATTGTGGTCAGTGTGCGCCAAGGCAGCGTGGATTTCGGCATTACCGGCTTGGATGCGGTTGAGGAGAAGCGCGGCGAGAACGGTGAAGTGCTAATCCTGCACGATCGCCTCGGCTTCGGGCAGTGCGCCCTGAAGCTGGCTGTACCCGAAAGCTGGAGTGAGGTGATCAATCTGGACTCACTGCGCCAAAAAGCCACCCAGCTTGCTCATCCCTTGCGCGTCGCCACCAAATTCCCGCTCTTGACCGGGCGCTTCCTACAACGTCATGCCATCCCTCACACTCTGATCGCCGCCGAAGGCACACTGGAAGCCGCTCCTGCTATTGGCTATGCCGACCTGATCGCCGATCTGGTCTCCTCCGGACAAACTTTACAAGATAACCGCCTGCGTCCCCTAGCCGATGGCGAAATCCTGCGCTCCGAAGCGACCCTGATCGCCAACCGACAAACCTTGAAGAACAACCCGGCGGTGTTGGAGATGGGGCGCCAATTGTTGGAATTCATCGAAGCTCACTTACGCGCCAAAGAGAACCTGCTCGTGATCGCCAACATGCGCGGCGAAAGCCCCGATCAGATTGCTCAGGCAATGTTCACCAAACAGGTTGTGGGTGGGCTGCAGGGACCGACCATCGCCCCAGTGATCGTTCGCAATAAGCAGCAAAGCTGGTATTCGGTAACCATTGTGGTGCGTCGCGATCAACTTAGCCAAGCCATTGGCGAACTGCGCTCAATTGGCGGCAGTGGCATTATCGTCACGCCGGTGACTTATATCTTCGAGGAAGAGCCGCCGCGCTACAAAGCAATGGTGGCAGCCTTACAGTAAGGAGTCCGATTGTGCAAATCCGCGAGCATATTGAAATCTTACCTCCCTACACACCAATAGAGCCTTTCGAGGTGCTTTCCGCCCGCCTGGGTCGTCCGCCTGAAGAAATCATCAAACTGGACGCCAACGAGAATCCCTATGGACCCCTCCCGGCGGTGCGCCAAGCCCTCGCCGATCTGCCCTTTCTGCATATCTACCCCGATCCTGAAAGCCGCGCCCTGCGCGAAGCCATTGCTGAATTCATCGGCGTGCCGATGGGGAACATCCTAGCCGGGGCTGGCGCCGATGAGTTGATCGATCTGCTGATGCGCGTCTTTTTAGAGCCCGGCGATGGCGTTGTCGTCTGCCCACCTACCTTTGGGATGTATGAGTTTGACGGACGGCTGAACAATGCCAAAGTTATCGAGGTGCCGCGCAAGGAAGATTTCTCTATAGACCTGTCCGCTCTGCGCCAAGTCGTGCACCGCGAAAGCCCCAAGTTGCTCTTCTTGGCAACGCCCAACAACCCGGATGGTTCCCTGCCCAACGCCGAGGAACTCGACGCAATCTTGGAGTTGCCCGTTCTGGTGGTGCTGGACGAAGCCTATATCGAGTTCGCCGACCCGCAAGGAGAGCTGGGACGAACGATCAGCCGTGTCCGTGAAGTCACCCGACGGCAAAACTTGGTTGTCTTGCGCACCTTTAGCAAACTCGCTGCTCTGGCCGGGCTGCGGGTTGGTTATGGCGTCTTTCCCGACTGGCTGATGCCCACGCTGTGGAAAGCCAAGCAGCCTTACAATGTGAATGTCGCTGCCACAGCCGCTGCGTTAGCTGCCCTTCGCCATGCCGAGCAGATGAAAGAGGTGGTTGCATATCTGATCGCCGAGCGAGAGCGCATGGTCTATGCCCTTGCGCGCTATGCTTTCCTTTCAGTTTATCCCTCGCAGGCAAATTATCTCCTGATGCGCGTGCGCGGCATCGAGGCAGCCGAGCTAAAAAGGCGCCTAATGACCGATTTTGGAATCTTAGTGCGCTATTTTAGTACGCCACGCCTGCGCGATTGTATCCGCATTAGCGTCGGAAAACCGCAGGATACGGAAGCGCTCCTGCGGGCATTGGATTCGATCGCTCAGGAGGTGCTATGATGCGGTTCGCTGAGTTTTCCCGCAAAACCGCTGAGACGGATATATCTGTTGCGCTCAATTTGGATGGCGTCGGCAAGGCAGAGATCAAGACCGGCTTGGGTTTTCTTGACCATCTGCTGCACAATTTCACACTGCATGGATTGTTCGATTTGCACCTGCACGCACAAGGAGATTTGCAAGTTGACCCGCATCATACCGTGGAGGATGTCGCCCTGGTGCTCGGCAGCGCCTTCGACCGCGCCCTCGGCGAGCGTTGCGGCATTGTGCGCATGGGCGATTGCTTCTGCCCGATGGATGAAAGCCTGGCACACGTTGTAGTCGATCTCTCGGGCCGCCCGTATGCGGTGGTGCAAGTGGATTGGAAAACACCCGCCGTTGGGCAAATCCCGACCAGTTTGCTGACCCATTTCCTCGAATCGTTTGCCGTCACGGCGCGCAGTAACCTGCACGCTAGGGTGCTTTACGGACGCGATGACCATCATCAAGCAGAAGCGCTGTTCAAAGCCCTTGCTCGTGCCTTAGAAAAGGCAACCCGACTCGATCCGCGCCGCGCCGAGCGCGTTCCTTCCACCAAAGGGAGCTTGGCATGAACGCCTTTAGACGTATCCTGCTTTTGGATGTCGGCACGGGCAATTTGCAATCGGTGCAAAAAGCCCTTGAGGCGGTGGGGGCAGAGGTCTTGCGCAGCGATTCAGGGCATGACTTACCCAACTACCCGAAAATTGTCCTGCCTGGGGTGGGCGCTTTTGGCGATTTCATGGCTCGTTTGCGCCGCTTGGGTTTGGAGGAGCCGCTGCGTGAAGCCCTTGCTCGCAATAGCACTTTGTTGGGAATCTGCGTTGGGATGCAAGCCTTGTTCGAGTCCAGCGAGGAGATGGGTTTTCATAGCGGGTTGGGCTTGTTCAAAGGGCGCGTTGTGCGCTTTCCGCAGCGTCCACTGCTCAAAGTGCCGCATACCGGCTGGAATGAGCTAATCGTGCGGCAGGAGCATTTTCTCCTAGCCGGCTTGCCTGAGCGTCCCTTTGCCTATTTCAATCACGCCTATTACTGCCTCCCACAGCAAAGCGAGAACTGTATTGCCGCAACCCACCATGAGGTGACCTTCGCCAGCGTGGTGGCAAGTGAGAACTTGTGTGCGGTGCAATTTCATCCCGAAAAGAGCCAAAAAGTGGGCTTGAAAATCCTACAAAATTTCGTGGAGTGGCAGCCATGAAAGCATTCACCATTTATCCGGCAATCGATTTGCGGCATGGGCGGGTGGTGCGTTTGCAGCAAGGAGATCCAAAACGCACGACCGTTTATCCCGCAGACCCTGTCGCCACTGCCGAGCAATGGGCTGCGGCCGGGGCGCGCTGGGTGCATATCGTCAACTTAGATGGCGCCTTTGGTGAGGCCGGGCATCTGAATCAAGCTGCTGTGGCGGCAATTTGCCAACACCTAAAGGGAACAGATACGGAGGTGCAACTTGGCGGAGGGTTGCGCTCGCTGACGGATATCGAAAGGGCTTTTGAGCAGGGGGTGAGTCGTGTCGTTTTAGGCACTCTAGCGCTCGAAAGGCCGCTCGTCTTGCGCGAAGCCGTGCAACGCTTTGGCGCGCCGCGCATTGCTGCGGCTTTGGATGTTCAGGGAAAATACGTTGTTGTGCGCGGCTGGCGGGAGAACAGCCGCATCGAGGCCTTGCTTGCCGTGCGACAGATGCGCCAGAGCGGTGTGAAAACCCTGATCTACACCGACATCCGCCGTGACGGTATGGGAAGTGGTTTGAATTTGGATTTCGCCCGCCAGCTTTTGCAAAGCAGGGAAATGGAATGCATCCTCTCAGGTGGAGTCAATAGCTTGGATGATCTGCGCGCCGCCAGGCAAATCGGCGCGACCGGGGCGATTATCGGCAAAGCCCTCTACGATGGACGGATTGAACTGAAAGCAGCTTTACAAATTGAAAACGAGCCATGTTGACCAAACGCATTATTCCTTGCCTAGACATTCGTGACGGACGCACAGTGAAGGGTGTGCGTTTCGTTGATCTGCGCGATGCTGGCGACCCGCTGGAACAAGCCCGCGCTTACGAAGAGCAAGGCGCCGATGAACTGGTCTTTTTGGACATTTCAGCCACCCCGCGCGGCAAACAAACCACCCTTGAGCTTGTCCGCCGCGTGGCAGACCACGTCTTTATGCCCTTGGCGGTGGGCGGCGGCGTGCGCACGGTGGAAGACATCCGCAACCTGCTCTTGGCCGGAGCGGATAAAGTGAGCATCAACACCGCAGCGGTGCGCCATCCGCATTTGTTGGAAGAAGGGGCGATGCGCTTCGGTTCGCAGTGCATCGTTTTAGCTATCGATGCCCGCCGCCGCGTGGATGGCAAAGGCTGGCAAGTGGTCGTGGTCAGCGGCACATCGCCCACTGAGTGGGACGTTGTGGAATGGGCGCAGCGCGGCGTGGAGCTTGGCGCCGGCGAGATCCTCTTGACCAGCATGGACAGCGATGGCACCTTGAACGGCTATGATCTTGAACTGACCCGCACCATTGCTCAAGCAGTGTCCGTACCGGTCATCGCTTCGGGAGGGGCTGGTAAACCCGAGCATTTTGTCAGCGTCTTTCAAGAAGGGTTTGCCGACGCCGCTCTGGCAGCTTCGATCTTTCACGATGGGAGGTTGCGCATTCCCGATCTGAAACTGTTTCTCAACCAACAAGGAATACCGATCCGCATTCAAGCGTAAGGTGCAAAATGCAGTCGTTTCGCAATCTAGCTGACTTAAGCTTCGACTCTCACGGCTTATTGCCGGTGATTGTGCAAGATGAGCGCACTCGGCAGGTGCTCATGCTGGCATATATGAATCGAGAGGCATTAGACTTGACCCTGCAAAGTGGGGAAATGGTCTTCTGGTCGCGCAGCCGTCAAAGGTTGTGGCACAAAGGCGAGACCTCCGGCAACGTGCAACGCTGGGTTGCCCTCTATGTGGACTGCGATGCCGATTGTTTGCTGGCTCTGGTCGAACCCGCCGGTCCGGCCTGTCATACCGGCAACACCAGTTGTTTTTATCGAACCTTAGCGACACAGGAGTTGGAATGAGTCTTGAATGGCTATATCAGGTGATCTTAGACCGTCAGGCAAACTCACCGCCAGAGTCCTACACCGCTCACCTGTTTCAAGGTGGGTTAGGGCGAATCGCCAAGAAAGTGGGCGAGGAAGCCGCCGAAACGCTGGTAGCTGCCCTCGCCGAAGACGATGAACGCCTCGTTGCCGAGATCGCCGACTTGACCTATCATGTATTGGTGCTGATGGCAGCCCGCCGCATCGCTCCGCAAGCGGTGCAAGCTGAATTGGAGCGGCGGCACCGATGAAGCGCTACCTGTTGCTGGATATTGACGGGGTTTTGGTGCGCCCGTTGGGCTACCGCGCTGCCCTGCGCGACTCGGTGGCGACTTTCGCGGCGTGGATGGGGCTTGCCGATTTCCAAGTGGAGGAGGAGGTCATCAGCGATTTAGAAGCCCGCGGCATCAGTAGCGAGTTTGACATGCTGCCGCTGCTGGTCGGTGCTTTGTTGGAAGCTTTCCTTTCCAGTACAGCCATTGAGAATGTGCCGCAGGAAGTGGAAGAGGCAGCTCAATCCATCGCAACCGCTCATCCGTCACCACCGCAGAAGCTCGTCGTTCCGACTTTCCCCCTTCAAGAGGGTTGCTTTCCGTCCGAGGCAGCTTACCGCAATGGAGTCTATCCTTCCCTACCGGATGCTCTGCGGCGCAATTTACTGCTGAATACCCGCCATGTCTATCGTTCTGCTACCACGCGGCTCTTCCAGCAATTCGTTCTGGGCAGTCAGCGTTTCAGCGAAATCTATGGCTTACCTGCGCAGGTGCAAGCGCCGTCCTACTTGATGGAATACGATCAGCCGTTGCTCGATGCACTCAGTTGCGCACGGTTGGAACAAGCGTGGCAGCGGGGAGATTGTTATGTTGTCGCCATGACCGCCCGCCCTTCGCTACCGCCGTGCGGAGTCGCCCCTGTCTCCGAGCCTTATCCACCCGAGGCAGAAGCCGCGTTGGAGTTAATCGGCTTGCCCGACTTGCCGCTCATCGGCTTAGGCAAACTGGAATACGTCGCCCGTCAAGCCAGCCTGCCGGTCGAAAATCTGCTAAAGCCCTCACCTGCGCAAGCCCTAGCAGCTCTGCTGGTCGCTGGCGGCAAGGATGAGCTTGCTGCTATCGAAAGCGCGCTGGCTCGGCTTGCGCAACGCTCGCCGCACTTCTCTTTCGACAGTTTGCCCAAGCAATTTGAGCTACATGTGGTCGAGGATACCTTGGGAGGTATCCGCTCCGTCCGTACTGCCGCCCAATTTTTGGAGGAGATCGGTCATCGAGTCAGCGTGTGCACCTGGGGGTTGACAGATGGGAACCCACAAAAGCGGAAAAGCTTAGAAGGCGAAGGCGTGCGCTGTTTTGATACCTGGGAAGAACTTCTCGATCGTTTGGGCTTCTGAGCTATCTGAGCCTGTGATAAAAAACGTCCTCAAAGACCGCAGAGACCATCTGGCGACACCGAGGTTTCATGGATTGACCAGCATCAGTTCGGTCGCACGCAGCCTGTTTTCGGAGGAATAGGAGTTTGCAGTGTTGCTTGTTTGCTCTGTCATACCCTCAAGTATGTCGCAAATCACCTCTTTTCGCAGTCCATCTCTGCCTGGCGACGTTGATAGCGCTCAAACAGTTGCGTCCGAAATCTATTGCGCGTCCTGGGCACTGGCAGATCTTCGATCTCTCCTGAAGTGGTCACCAAATCTCGCTCGTAATACCCGTTGCGATAATCTCGCCGCTCTGGGGTCCTTTGGTAAAGTGCTGCTCGGATAAATCCGTTCACCTCCTCTTCCAAAACTGTGATGAATGTGCGCCGGATGGCTAGGCACATTTGTTCCTGGAGTAATTCGTGAATTGTCGCTTGACGTTCTGCATCACTAAGAGTATTCTTTTGTCGGGGTGCCATGGTTTTTCCTTTCTGGTATGGTTACCTGTAAGGTTACCATGACATCCTAATTTACAAAATTTTCAGTATACCGCCGTTTCCACAAGCTGAAGCTTATGTTACTGCACTAGGCAGATTTGCGTAACGTGGGCTTCAGCCCGTGTATCGTTTACACAAGCTAAAGCTTATGTTACTGTGCAAGCTGAAGCCTATGCTCCACTGAATAGCCTGTACCGAACCGATTTCGATCCACGGTCTATAATTAGGAATTACGAGTGCCCATGCAAAAATTGTAGGACAACTCATTGAGTTGTCCTACAAAGCAATGTTGCCAACAACTTTTGAGTGCACACTGTCGAAAGGCTACGCTCGTCGAAATGACACAACCGAATGCAACAGGAGGGTAACTGCCTACCCTCTCTCAATCCCGCCCGCATTTTGGCAGGATCAATGCCTTCCTCATCTCATGAAAGTCTGCTAGAGCCGACTTTTCGACAGACTGCAGGGCTTTTTTGTCATCAGACAGGGCTTCAGCCCACTAGGGCAGACCTGCGTTGGCAGTTGCATTAGAGAAAAAAGGTGAGCCTGCAGGGTGTTGCCGCCAGCGGTGAAAACAGCAGGCTCACCGAAACTCTCAGCGCGGGACAGGAACACGCTGAGAAGCGCAGTTGGCAGAGTCTATATCGTTGGCCAGCGCGAGCCTAAGTTCAAACCGGCGCGCAACATCACTTCCCAAGCGCGACGGCGCGCCTCGTTGAGGATTGCCTCCTCGTCCAAGGTTTTCACCTGTCGGTGTTCCATGACAATCTTGCCATCGATCACCACTGTATCGACATCGCTGCCGTGCGCGGCATAAACGAGGGTCGAGACCGGATCGAAGGAGGGGGTGAGGTGCGGTGCATCGGTGTTGACGATGATAAAATCGGCTAACTTGCCCGCCTCGATCGAGCCAAGTTGCTCTTCCATCCCTAAGGCTTTAGCGCCGTACAGGGTTGCCATTTCTAAGACGGTTTCGGCCGGCACTACGGTCGGATCGGCTTCACGCAGGTTGGCTAAATACGAGGTGAGACGCAGATCGCGAATCAGGTCATAGGTGTTATTGCTTGGGCCGCCATCGCAACCGATGCTCACATTGACGCCATGTTCCAACATCCCCTTAACCGGGGCAATGCCGGTTGCGGTCTTGGCATTGGAAGCCGGGTTATGCGAGACATGCGTGCCAGTCTCAGCAAAGATTTTCCAGTCCTGCTCGTCGGTCCAGACACAGTGCGCCAAGACGGTGTTTTTGCCCAACAAGCCCATATCAAGGGCGAATTCAACCGGCGTGCGATACCCTAGCTCATGGGCGTAGTCGTGGTCCTCACGCACTTCAGAGAGATGCATGGTAATGCCCATGTTGCGTTCTTTGGCAAGCCGCGCCACCTCACGATACAGTTCCGGGGTGACACCGCCCGGCGTGCGCGGTCCGAACCAGACGCGCAGCCGTCCATTGGCTGCACCATCCCATTTTTCGTGCATTAAGAGCGTATTGCGCAAACTGGTTTCGCCATCCTCAATCATGCCCGGATACATCAAGCCCTGTTGCTTGGCATAGGAGGGCAAGTCCATCACGATTTTGCCGATTGCACCACGCATCCCTGATTGAACCACCACCTCGGCGACGCCATCGAAGCCGTAGCGCTCAGCAAGGTTGACCTCAATAAAGGCAGTTGTGCCCGATTTGATCATCTCTAGAATGCATAACGCAGCGCTGGCGCGCCCATCTTCGGCGGTGTAATTTCCCTGTAGAACCCACACGCGTTTGCCCAACCAATCCAGCAAGCCGAGGTCATCGGCACAACCGCGGATCATCGCCTGAGCAAGGTGAATGTGGGTGTCGATTAGCCCCGGCAACAAAATGTTGCCGTTGCAATCAAAGCGTTCCATCTCAGGGTATTGTTCCAACAATTCGCTCGTCTTTCCCACCGCTAAGATGCGATTATCTTGAACGGCGACGGCCCCGTTCAAGATAATTTCACGTTTCGGATTCATTGTAATGACTGTCGCATGATGAAATAACATACCGATCCTCCAAAATTATTGATCTGGGTAAGGTTTCCCTAAGGCGGCCGGCGAGTCGCCGCGGTTGACAAAGATGACAAAAGTGATCAAGGTCAAGAGGTAAGGGAACATCAACAAGAATTCGTAACGGATGGGCAAACCAAAACCCTGTAGGCGCAACTGCAACGCATCGGCAACGCCAAATAACAGGCAAGCTAGGGCAACGTTCAGTGGTTTCCAGCGTCCAAAGATGATCGCAGCTAAGGCGATAAAGCCTCGCCCGCTGACCAAACCTTCGGTAAAAGCAGGAATTTGCCCTAAAGAAAGAAACGTACCTCCCAAACCGGCTAGCATACCGCTCAGGCACAGCGCAAGATAACGGGTCTTAATCACATTGACGCCAACTGTTTCCGCTGCGCGAGGGTGTTCACCGCAACAGCGCAGTTTCAGCCCCCAGGTGGTTTTGTAGAGCAAAAAGGTGGCAATTGGGATAAGCAAGTAAGCCAGATAGACCAACGGCACCTGACGAAAGAAGATTTGACCGATGAGCGGGATGTCAGACAGCAGCGGTATGTTCCAGACCTGAAAGGAGGGGACGAATTGGGTGATCCCGGCTTTATACATGCTGCGGAACAAAAAAGAGGTCAAACCTAGGGCAAAGATATTCAAACCGGTGCCCAAGACCACCTGATCGCCGCGCCAGGTGATGCTTAAGAAGGCAAACAACAAACCCAGCAATCCGCCGGCAAGCATTCCCCCCAAAGCGCCGCCCCATTCCGAGCCACTGAGCAAGGCGCCGATATAGGCGCCAAAGGTGCCACCGATCATCATGCCCTCTAAACCGATGTTCAACACGCCGGCCAATTCATTGGTGATGCCGCCTAATGCAGCAAACAAGAGTGGCGTGGCTAAGCGCACCCCGGCGGCAAGCAAAGAAACCAAGAAGGTGAGCCAGACGAACTCTTCCATCCGACTAACCGTTCGCCTCCCCTTTATGCCTGAAAAGCCTCGGCAGCGACGCACGCCAGCGGATCATTGCGCTCACTGCCACAAAGAAGATCACCGTAGCTTGGATGACGTCTACAATGGTCACCGGCACGCCAGCCAGCGCCTGCATGTTGTTAGCGCCTACCTGTAACGCTCCAAACAACAACGCAGCCAAAAGGATGCCGAAGGGATGGTTATTGCCCATCAGGGCAATGGCAATAGCGGAGTAGCCCAGTCCGGGTGAGAACATGTCCCGCAGGCGATGTTGTACGCCGAGAATTTCTACTGTCCCGGCTACACCGGCTAAGCCACCGCTGACCACCATAACGATCACCATAATTAAGGTCGTATTCATGCCGGCGTAGTGAGCTGCTGCCGGGCTACTACCTACTGCGCGCGCCTTGTATCCAAACGCCATGCGATAGGTAACCAAATAAAGGACCAAAGCCAAGCCCAACCCTAATGGGAAACCGGCGTGTAAACGCGTTGGCGGCCAAATCAAGGGTAACTGACTGGAGAGTTGGACTTGCGGCGTTTGTGGCAGGGCGGCTTCCGCTAAGGGGTTATCGCGCAACGGACCGTGGGTGAAGTAACTGACAATGTAGATGGCAATATAGTTGAGCAAAATGGTGGTGATCACTTCGTTGATATTGTGGCGAGCTTTGAGATAGCCGGGGAGCAACCCCCATAAGCCACCGCCGACAAAGCCCCCCAACAAAGAGAGTGCGACATGCAGCCAAGCGGGCACGCCCAAATCTTGAATGGCGATTGCCGTGCCGAGCAAAGCACCCATATACAGTTGTCCCTCGGCACCGATGTTGAACACCCCGCTGTTGAAGACAAACCCTAAACCCAAACCGATGATCAGTAAGGGAGTGGCTTTCACCAACACCAAGCCCACCTGATAATTGCTCTTGGCGATGCCTTCCCACATTTTTTGGTAAGCAAAGAAGGGATTAACCCCGGTCAAAGCGATTAAAATTGCCCCGACGATCAAGGCTGCCAGAACCGCCCCAAATGGCAGTAAAATGATTTGCAGGGAATTAAGCCAGCGCGCTCGCAATAAGGCGGGAGAAGGAGAAAAGACCGAAGATGGCATGTTTTCCATCAGGCTATTGCCTCCAATCGCTCTCCTAACATCATGCGACTGATGGCCGGCAAAGAGGCCGCCTCGCCCGGCACTATCCCCAAGATTTCACCGCGAAAGAGGACGGCGATGCGATCGGACATCGCCAATAATTCGTCGAGATCTGCAGAAATCAACAAGATCCCAATGCCTTTTTCTTTTTGGGCGTGTAGAAATTGGCGCACGCTCTCAGTCGCGCCGACGTCCAAACCGCGGGTCGGGTGCACAGCAACCAGAAGCCGCGTGGCTAACTTCAACTCTCGGCCGAGAATGACCTTTTGTTGATTGCCCCCCGAAAGCTCCCCAACCGGTTGGGAAAGAGCGGCGGCGCGGATGTCAAACGCCTCGACAACCTGTTGAGCGTTCAGATGAACCACCTTCTCGCGTAAGAAGCCATGCCTGTTGAAGGGTGGATCGTCAAAGCTCTTCAACACCAAGTTGTGGGCAATCGAGAAATTTTTCACCAAGCCGACTCTCTGGCGGTCGGCAGGCACATAGCCCAAGCCGGCGGCTTTCATCTTTCGCGGGGTCGGGTTGGGAATCGGGCGGCCTTCTAGAAGCATTTGCCCCTCACTGTATGGAATCAAGCCACAGATCACATCGGCTAATTCCTCTTGTCCGTTGCCATCGATTCCGGCAATACCGAGTATTTCACCGCTGTGCAAGGTTAGGTTAATGTCTTTGAGGACACGCCCAACTTTAGGACGGATTAGAGATACGCCTTTCAGCTCAAGAAGCGGCTGGGCGGCTCCGCCTTTGGGAAAGCCATGGTCGAGTGCAACGGCTCTACCAACCATCATTTCGGCTAAGATAGGTTGGGTGGCTTGGCGGGTTTCAATGGTGCCGACCCGCTTGCCTTGGCGCAGGACGGTGATGCGATCGCTGATGCGCAGCACTTCGTCCAGCTTATGCGAAATGAAGATGATCGAAACCCCTTTGTCAACCAAGTTTCTCAAAACGGCAAAGAAGTCTTCAACCTCGAGTGGAGAAAGCACAGCCGTTGGTTCGTCAAGGATCAATAAATCTGCGCCGCGAAACAGGGCTTTCAGGATTTCAACTCGCTGTTGCAATCCCAGGGGCAATTGTTTGACCTTGAGGGTAGGATCAATCGGCAAACCATATTGGGCAGCGAAGTCTTTTAGGCGGGCGAGCGTTTCTTGGATCGGTAATAAGGGTTCTTGTGGAGATGGCAGGCCAACTAAAATGTTTTCTAAAACAGTAAAATTTGGCACCAGCATCAAGTGCTGATGGATCATCCCGATCCGATGGCGAATGGCATCGCGGGGGGAATGCAGAACAATCTTTTCGCCTTTCCAAAAGATTTCACCGCTATCGGGCTGGTAGAGCCCATAGAGGATATTCATTAGGGTGGTTTTGCCCGCTCCATTTTCGCCTAAAAGGGCATGGATTTCGCCCGATCGCACCTCGAAGTCAACTCGGTCGTTGGCACGCAACGAGCCAAAGGTTTTGACGATCTGGCGCATTTCGAGCAATGGAGCGGGCATCATCAAGAGGAGACCCTAGGACTATTGACTCATCCGCTCAATGGTGAGTTTACCGGAGATGATGTCCTGCTGCACTTGATTGACAAATTCGACAACATCGGCAGGCACATTCTCGCGGAAGGGAGCTAAGGCAATTGCGCCGCTGTCTAACCCATAGAGATAGGCTTTCCCATCAAATTTACCTTCCTTTGCGGTCTTGGCTACCTCAAAAATGGCGGTTGAGATGTCCTGAATGGCACTGGTCAAGATCAGCTCTGGCGCCATCTCGTATTGGTCAAAGATGCAACCGATCAGCTTGACGTTGGAGCCCTTGGCAGCTTCTTGAATGCCGAGCATGGCGTTATCGACATAGTAGAAGATCACATCCACGCCGTTCTCTGCCATCGCTAGGGCGGCTTCTTTGCCTTTGGCGGCGTCGTTGAAGTCACCTAAGTAGGTGAGGGAAACCAGAATATCTGGATTGACATATTTGGCGCCCTGCTCGAAGCCTTTGCCGTTGCGGATCACCGGTGGGATTTCCAATCCACCGATGTAACCCACCTTGCCAGATTGAGACATCTTCGCTGCCACGACCCCGGCAAGGAAAGAGACTTGCTCATCGAACAAGGCAATCGAGGCTAAGTTGGGAGCGGTATAGGCGCCATTCACGACAACAAACTTGGTGTCTGGAAATTCCAGCGCAACTTTCTTGGAAGGTTCGGAGAACTGATCGCCATGCCCAAGCACCAATGAAAAGCCTTGACTGGCAAAAGTGCGCAGCGATTCCTCCCAATCGGTCGAAGGCACTTGCTCGAGATAGGCAGTCTCGACACCCAATTCGTTTTTGATACGCTCTAAGCCTGTGAAACCAGCCTGGTTCCACGACTTATCGTTGACTGCACCGGGGAAAACCATTGCCACCCGAAAGGCAGTCATCTCTTCTTGTGCTGCTTCGGTGGCGGGGCTGGTCGGTGTCTGCGGCGAAGCACAGGCTGCCAAACTAGAGCTCAACACAAGTGTTAGAAGGGCGAAAAGCAATTTGCGAAACATTGGACTCTTTCCTTTCCTCATCGTAGATTT
>CALFWB010000068.1 GCA_937928795.1 uncultured Anaerolineales bacterium | reverse complement strand
ACTTGGGCGATAATTCTGCTTCGGCGACTCTGACGGTCAAGAACACTTGCGTGGTTGGCAAAGTGATTCGTTCGGACAACAGCAATCCAATTCAGAACGCCAAGGTGCAGATTAAGGATAGTGGCAACCATATTATTACTTACACAACTGCAGCAGATGGCGTTTTCACTTTCACCAATTCAACAACTTTCCCTTTGGTTGCTGGCAACGCTACGTTTCAAGCTTCCGCAATTGGCTTCCGTCCGAAAAATATCACGAGTACGCTTCAAGCGGACATCAAGAACGGGCCAGTTGTGATTGCACTAGACCCGATTGCTCAACTCAACCTTCAAAAGTCCGATGGTACCCAGTATCTGATTCCGGGCGAGACCATCACCTACACTATCCCGATCACCAATTTGGGGGTGCTAAACGCAACCAACGTGGTCATCAGTGATGTGTTGGATAGTCAATTGACTTTTATCACGTATACCCTGAAAGATAAGAACGGCAAAATTCCTCATACCGTTGCAGGTCCGGTCAATCGTGTCTACACTTGGACGCTCTCTTCGGGCTATCTCTTTACGGCGACCGAGAAACTGACTCTTGCTCTCCGGGTTAAGGTTGCCGATCCCTTAGCGAGCGGCACAAATCAAATCGATAACAAGGTATTCTTACGCTATAACGAGGATAGCACAACGCGGGTCAATAAAACCGCCACCGATTTTTCTTACACGCCTAATTTTGAAATTGTCCAAAATAGCGTCAGCCCAACAGAGGCAAAGATCAACGAGAGATTTACCTTTAGCTTTCGGGTTTACAATCGTCAACCTCAAGTCCCGGCAACCAATGTGGTTTTTACCAATACGTTTCCAAGCTATCTGAGTTTTTATTCCAGCAGTCCAGCAGGTAGTTACAATAGCAGTAGCCGGGTCTTCTCTGTTGACTTGGGGACGATCTCACCGACTTCGTTCAAGGATGTCCAGATTATCATGACTGTTAACAACGTGGCGTCCTCTACCCAAACGCTGAATAACACAGCTACAGCACGTTTTGAGCATGGCGGCAAGAGACAGTGGCGAAGCTCGAACACAGTGCAATACCGCATACTAGGCACCTCAACCCTGCCTGGGACGGGATTTGGCCCTCCCCTGCAAACAAAGCAATCGAGCTACTTAAACCTTCCATACGAGATAGGCTTGACATCTCTTGCCCTATTTCCTTGGGGCAATGGGGCAAGATTTCTTTCCCCCTCGCCCTTATGGAGCGTGGGAACGGACAGAGGTATTCTCTTCCCCTCTCCTTTAGGGAGAGGGGAAAGGGGTGAGGGATTTTTGGCAAGGGGTGAGGGAGCTTCTTCCCTTTTCGACCTCCCGCTTGCCTTTTGGGTTGCCTTAGGATTGGGCATTCTTTTGCTCGGCAGTGGGCTTCTGGGAATTGCGTATAGCTTAACAAACCGAGCTTCAGAATGGGCAAGCTGGGCAAGACAAATTGGGATCATTGTTTCCGTGGCAAGCCTGACATTCTTTGGCGGCGCTTGGTGGCTAACGCGCGCGGTCGCGCCGTCGGTTGCCGTGCTTCCTTCACCTGCCTTATCTCCGTCAGCGATCCCGCAGGTGATCCAGCAAGAGCAACCTGCTTTTCCACCGCCAGAATGGTGGGATGCCCAGCCAGAGCGTCTGCCGGACTATGCGGTTCCAACGCCAACGCTGACGGCTGATCAGGCAGCGGGTGAAGTGGATGACACACCGCCAACGCGCCTGCTGATCCCAAAGTTGGGGTTGGGCGCAGTGGTCAAATATGTGCCTTTCGATGGTTTCAGTTGGCTGATTTCAGGATTACAAAATGAAATTGCCTGGATGGGGAGCACCTCCTGGCCGGGGTTGGGTGGCAATACTGCATTAGCAGGGCATGTCACCCTGCGCAACGGTGCCGATGGTCCGTTTCGCTATTTGGAAACCTTGCGCCAAGGGGATGAAATCCGCTTGTACACAGAAGAGGCTCTCTATATTTACAGGGTACGGGAGAGCCTAGTGGTGAAAGATGATGATTTCTCGGTCGTTCAGCCCACCAAAGACTCGACTTTAACTTTGATTACTTGCACCGGTTGGAATAGCGATTTGGGTCATTATCTGGAACGCTTGGTTGTGCGAGCAGTTTTGGAGAAATCCCAACGCCTTACTGGAGCACAGCCGGGTTGGTTGCCGGGTTGGGTGTTTTGGCCGTCTGGAGAAGATTGAAGGCGGGTACTAGGAATTCGGATGGCTTGTTTTTGTGCGAAGCGGAGAGAAATCTTGCCATTTCGCCCGAAATTGTAGAGGTTTCTCGCTTCGATCGAAGTGACATGCCAAGGTGGTAAGTTTATCTTGAATTCAGGTTAACTGTAACATTTCTCCCCTTAATGCGTTCTTAACTCATAGAAAAGTTGGTTGATGCTGGGTTTCGTGAGTAGGTTGTCACCTGAGCAACCTACGATTCTGGTTTTTTAGATGAATATTCTCAATAAAAGAAGCACTTTTTCATAATGGCAGTTTCAGGCGTAAAACGACTCTATAAAATCCTTTACGGGGATGACGACCCCGATATGCAGACGTTAGTCAAGCTCATGTTGCAACGCGTCGGAATGGAGGTGGTAGCTGTCGGCAACGGTCAAGAAGTTTTGGATGCTTGGCGCCGTGATCACTTCGATGGGGTGGTGCTAGATGTTATGATGCCGTTGATTGACGGTTTAGAAATTTGTCGGCGCATTCGGCGGCTCTCACCGGTGCCGATCCTCTTACTGACAGGGCGCGGGCAAGAAGAAGAAGTGGTGCTAGGATTGGAAGCTGGAGCTGATGACTATATTGTGAAACCGATCCGCCAAAAGGAATTTTTAGCCCGCATCCAGGTTGCCCTGAAACGCGCTGAGCGGATGAGCGCAGGGGAGGAGGAACTGATCCAAGTTCAAGAGCTTGTCATTGATCTGCGGCGCCGATCTGCAACCTTTCGCGGGCGGCCAATTCCCTTGACCCCGTTGGAATACCAAATCTTGGTCTATTTAGCGCGCAAACCAGGCACAGCGATCCCAAAAAAGGAATTATTTGACAACGTTTGGGGGTACAGTACGAGCATGACCGATAGTTTTGTAGACTTAAATATTGTCGAGTCAGCCATCCGACGTCTTAGGCGCAAGCTGACAGAGGATGCTACCCAGCCTGAACTCATCCAAACGGTGCGTGGCTTAGGATATCAATTGGGGCATTCATAAATTGGAGAAAACAGGTCTAAAACTGTCAGCAAACTGTCAGCAAATACCGACAAGAGCCATTCTATAATGAGATAGCGAAACGTTGAACGAACAACGTTTTCACCCGAAAAAGGCAAACCCATCGTGAGGTGGGGACGCAAAGCTGTGAATCTGCCTTTGCAGATCGTCTGGCTGCCGGTGGAAAATCCATTGGCAGCTTTTTTGATCCATTGCGAAAAGTTGCCATCATCACATAAAAAGGAGGTTGATGATGAAACGTGCAAGAATTTTTCTCGCCCTTGCAGCAAGCCTTGCCCTTGCAGTTGCCTTGTTGCTGGTCTTGCCGAGTTGGGCAGCTTCGGTAACCCCAATTTTGGTCGATGGTAATCCAAAGTGCAGTGATTATGATTTGGTGGGCTTCAAACCTATGGATACCATGACCGGCACCTATACTTATGATGTGTATGGGATGGGGGTTCTAACCATGACTATCAAAGATGGTCCCCTTGTGGATTGGAGTGCTGCTTTTGGAATTGATAAAGTGATTATCAAGGGTGGCCCTAACGCAAATGTCTATTCTTACACCCTAGCTACAAGTGATACCAATTTGACCACCCCAACCAACCCGAATAACAACAAGCCCTACGGCTTGAGCCATGTTGAGTTTTGCTATACCGATCAACAAGCTGTGGAAGCAGATTATGGCGATTTGCCCACCGCTTATGGCATTACCCAATTGGGGGAGGATGGAGCAAGACATAGACCCATAACAAACGACGTAAGGTTAGGAGATCTTCGCGATCTAGAGTCGAATGGGATACCCGATGACAGTGCCCTTGGGGATGATAACGATAATCTAGCCGACGAAGATGGTGTGGTGCGCGGCGCAAGTTGGAGTGCAGGTGAGGGAGTGATTTCCGTTACCGTCAGCGGCGCTTCCTGTTTGATGGGCTGGGTCGATTGGGCAACGGTTACGGAAACACTGCCTGCCGATCTATTCAAGGATTTTGGGTTTGATTACAAATTTAGTGAAACCATCGACAAGGATGGGGACACTTACACCGAAAAGGTGATCGATAACATTTACCTTCCCTCAGCCGGTACCTATCTATTCACGTTTACTCTGCCGAGCGATTTCAAGAATGCTACGGTTTATGCCCGCTTCCGCCTCTCACCAGCGACATTTCTGCAAGAAGCCGATCCTCAGTTTGAAGGTGAATACACTCAATGCGATCAAGGAGCGGCCGATTTGAGTGGTTTGGTCATGGGCGGCGAAGTGGAAGACTATTTGTGGCGGTTCGGTCCAACAGCCGTAGAGCTACAAAAGGTCGCGGCTGCCCCACAGCAATCGCTTGCCGGTCTGGGCTTGTTGGTGATCGGTTTGGCAGCCAGCTTGACGGCACTTTGGTTCGGACGCCGCAAGCAATCCTAATAGAGTGAGTAGAGAAGGAGATTCACCATGGAAGAACAAGGAAAGAAAGACTATATCGCTCCGGCGATTTTGTTAGAGATGGAATTGGAAACACGCGCAGGTTCCTCTTTAGGCGGAGTTCTTGATGAGTTGCTCGAAGAGTAGGCGTTGATCCGTTGAGTATGCCCCTCTCTCACCCTGTCAGTTAAGAATGCTTAGAGTCAGGACAGGTGATGAACCGCTGAGACACCAGGACACGAGTGATACTTAGCCGAATATGCTTCGTTTTTTCTTCGGGTCTTGGTGTCTTTGGGGAATTTGCTCAGCACCCTCTGAGTAGAGGGTGGTTTTTTTAATTTGGAGCAGTCGGGGATTTTGATTTTTTCAGCAAAATCTGCGCCATCTGCGGATTTTTGGGCAGGCTGAATCGTTACTCTAAATTTGGGTTCGCTTAGAGCGATTGCCGCTTATCCACCCAAACCCACCGACCCCCGATCATGGTGGCTAAGGGCTTAAGATCTTTGAGTTCGTGCGCGGCAACTGTGTAGGGGTCTTGATCCAATACGATGAGGTCCGCATAATGGGAGGGGACAAGTTTTCCAAGTCGGTCTTCCATCTTCGCCGCAAAAGCTGCGCCGGTGGTATAAGCCCGCAACGCTTCGTCCAGGGAAATCTTTTCTTCGGGAATCCAACCCTCCTCGCATGGGCTACTATCTGCCCGTTGGCGGGTAACCGCCGCATGGAGCCCCCAAAAAGGATTGGGGAATTCGACCGGGGCATCCGAGCCAAAGGCTAGAACCGTCCCCTGATCCAGTTGGGTGCGCCAAGCGTAGGCATAGCGGCTGCGCGCTCTACCCCAATAGCGTTCGGACATCTCCATGTCCGAGGTGGCGTGGAAAGGCTGCATTGAGGCGATGATCCTGAGTTTTGCCAGCCGGTCGAGGTCTTGGGGGTGCAAGAGTTGGACATGTTCAATGCGATGGCGCAAGCCAGAAGTCTTCCCTCGCAGAGTTTCCGGTTCGAGGCGGCGCAGGTTTTGAAGGGCATCGAGAACTTCATGATTAGCACGGTCTCCGATGGCGTGGACGGCAAGCGGCCAACCGTTTTGAATTGCCCGGCTGCCTAGCTCGGTCAGCGTTTCGGAGTCGAGAAGTAAAGCGCCACGATTTTCAGGCTCGCCGAGGTAAGGGTCAAACATGGCTGCCGTGCGTGGACCTAAAGCGCCATCAGCGAAAAACTTTAAACTTCCCAATCTAAGTTGATCATCACCAAAACCACTGTGCAATCCGAGGTTGAGTGCTTCCTCCATCAGATCGGCAGGGATATTTTTGATCACCCGCAATCTTAACTGTCCTTCTTGGTGGAGTTCTTGGAGGGCAACAAAGCATTCTTTGCCGTCAAAATCGTGGATGCAGGTGATCCCTAATTGAAGGAGAGCGTTTTGCGCTTCCAGAATGGCTTGCTTGATTTGAGTCTTGCTTGGCTGAGGGATGACGGAGGCAACCAACTGCATGGCGTTTTCAAAAAGAACTCCGCTGGGCATACCGTCGGCTTGGCGTTGGATGATACCGCCGGGTGGATCGGGAGTTTGGGCGTTGATGCCCGCTCTTTCGAGGGCAAAGCTGTTGACCCAGGCGGCGTGTAAGGATTTTGCGGTGAGGTACACCGGGTGGCGCGGCGCAAACTGATCTAACATGTTTGCGTCGCCGAAGCCCTCTTTCCAAAGGTTTTGATTCCAGCCGTGACCTAAAATCCATTCACCCGGCGGTAGTTTGCTTGCCTGCTCTGCCACGCGTTGCAAACACGCTTCCATTGTCGCCGTTTCGCAGTTGATCTTCTGTAAACTTAGGCTAAATTGCTGCAAGTGAAGGTGAGCGTCCGCCAAGCCGGGCAGAACGGTTTTCCCTTTGAGATCGATCCATTCAGTCTCAAAAGGTATCTGGCGATAGGTTTCAATCAGCTCGTGCTCTTGCCCAATATCCAAGAGGCGCTCGCCCAAAATCGCACAGGCGGTTGCCTTTGGGCGATTTTCGTCAAGGGTGATCAAATTGGCGTTATAAAGGATGGTGAGCGGTTTCATGCTGAATTCCCTGCTGCCCCCTCGCTCATCATGCGCTGGAGAAGGCTATCTAATTCTTCATTGGAGTAATAATGAATAATGATCGTGCCGCCGCCCTTTTTCCTGGGAGAGATATTGACCTTCGTGCCCAGCGCTTGACGCAGTTGAGCTTCGAGAGCGCTGATTTCGGGAGGAATATCCTTCTGCTTAGCAGTTGGGGGTTTTCTTCCTAAATACTTGCGCACCAATTCTTCGGTTTGGCGGACATTCAACTCGTTTAGGAGGACGGTTTGTAGCAGGGCAACTTGAGCTTGTGGGGTGGGCAGGGCTAGCAGGGCGCGGGCGTGTCCTTCGCTGATGCGCCCATCCCGCAAAGCTTGCTTTATTGCGTCGGGGAGTTTCAATAAGCGGAGGGTGTTGGTGATTGCCACGCGGCTTTTGCCAACCCGTTCCGAGATCTCCTCGTGTGAGAGGTGAAACTGTTCCACGAGAAGGTGATAAGCCTCAGCCGCTTCGAGTGGGTTGAGATCTTCTCGTTGCAGATTTTCGACCAATGCCAATTCTAAGCGAGCCCGATCGTCAACCTGACGTTGAACCACCGGCACCGTGCTTAATCCGGCTTGTTTCGCAGCCAGCCAGCGTCTTTCGCCGGCGATGAGAATATAGCGATCTTGGGCAACATCATAACTGACGACCAAAGGTTGCAAGATGCCGTGTTCCTTTATTGATGAAGCTAGCTCGGTTAATTCTTCAGCTTTAATCTGGGAACGCGGTTGCAGGGGGTTGGGGACAATTCGGTCGATCGGAACAAGCTGGACACCCTGAGGTTGTTCACCTGCCGGGATTAGGGCATCCAAACCGCGACCGAGAACCGTTCGCTTCGCCATGGCTCACCTCAATTCTGCTGGATCGGCGAAGGAAGGAGAACCCCATCGCCTTTTAAGATTTCTCGGGTGAACGATTCGTAAGCTAAGGCTCCGCTAGATTGAGGGGCGTAGAGAAGGATTGGCTTTCCAAAGGAAGGAGCTTCGGCTAGACGAATGCTGCGCGGGATGATCGTCTGAAAGACGTTGTTTGGAAAAAAACGCTTAACCTCTGCAACGATTTCACTAGAAAGGTTTGTGCGGCCGTCAAACATGGTGAGTAAGACGCCGCGGATGCTCAGCTCCGGGAATAAAGCCGTGCGCACACGGCGGATGGTATCCATGAGGCGGCCGAGACCTTCCAAGGCAAGATATTCACACTGCACCGGAATGATTAAGCCATCCTTAGCAGCGACTAAGCCATTCAAAGTCAAGAGCCCCAAAGAGGGTGGGCAATCAATCAGGATATAGTCGTATTTATCAGCCAAGTTACGCATTGCCCGCCGCAGCTTGCTCTCTCGCGCCATCTCGCTGACCAGTTCGATCTCAGCCCCAGCCAGTTCGGCAGATGCCGGGAGTATAGAAAGTTTGAGGCGAGGGTTATGCAAGATGAAGGACTCAGGTGGTGCTGCCCCGATTAAGACTTGATAGGTGCCGCCCTGGATTACCTGACGGTCGATATTCAAACAAGCCGTAGCGTTGGCTTGGGGATCGAGATCGATTATGAGAACTTTTTGGTTGAACAAACCTAGGTAAGCCCCTAAGTTGATAGCCGATGTGGTTTTTCCTACGCCACCTTTTTGGTTGACAAAGGTGTAAATTCGCCCCATTAGTAAACCTCAATGCGACATTCTTCGATTTCTGACCGAGTGGGAGGGCTATCCAAGCCGGTCCGAGTCACGGAGTAAGATGCTAACTGAGTAGCAAAGCGCCCGGCTTCCCAGGGGTCACGCGTTTCAAAGAGACGGATGAAGAAAGCGGCAGCGTATATATCCCCAGCACCGACAGGATCAACTTCGGTAAGGTTGGGAGGGGGACGAAAACGACGGACGTCTCCGTTCCAATATACACGAGATCCCTCTGCGCCTTCGGTGACAGCTAAGATGTGGCAAGAGGCTGAAATTTCTTCGATCACCGCTTCATTGCCAGCCACATCCTCGATGCTGATAACGGTGGCATTCGCGTATGGCAGGACAAAGGTAGCTTCTAGCCATTCGGTGGGATAGACGTTCCCTTCTTCATCCCAAGCCCTCAACCAGCCCTGAGGGGTGATTCCAATGAATGAATTGGGAAAATGACGGACGAAATCGGCACCCACCTCTTGAGCAACCGGGGCAAGATGAAGGATAGTTGGGTTACGCCAAGCTTGGGGGACGAGATAGTATTCTAAATTCTCGGCGCGATGATAGATTTTCTGAAGGCGCCCCGCAGGGGTTTCTTGATTGGAAAAGGTCGTGGTTTTCAAAGAAGGGAGGTGGATAATTGGAATGGATGCAAGTTGGTCTAGGAGTATATCTTCTGCATAAGATGTGATGATCCCCACCCGCATCCCGAGGGCTTTGGCAGTTAGAGCTGCATAGGCAACGCTACCGCCCAAGCGAGTGCCATTGTTGACCAAGTCGCACGTGAGATGGCCAACCAGCAGGTAATCGATGGGAGGAGGGAGCTCCAATGAATTCATCATACCTGCATTATATCGAAAACATGCCCCATTCGGGATGAAACAAAATTAATTTTGAAAAATTGATGGATTACTTTGGGATGATGGTAACCTTGCGGCGCGGTTCTTCGCCGATTGATTCCGTGGTTACGCCTTCAAAGTTGCGCAACTCAAGGTGAACGATCCGCCGCTCATTGGCCGGCATCGGTTCCAGCACTTGGCGCCGTCCGGTTTTAAGGGCTTGTTCTGCCATCTTGCGTGCTAGACGGCGCAGTTGATTTTCGCGCCGAGCGCGATAACCTTCTACATCAATGATAATCGGAGTCGAGCGTCCGGTTTGCTTGCCCATAATCAGAGTGACAAGATATTGCAGGGCATTCAACGTCTCAGCTTGCGGGCCGATTAGGACAGTTAAGTCTTTACCGCGGATATCGACATGGATCGACTTTTCGCCGGAGGCGTTGGGCTGATCGGCGTATGTAGCGCTTACATGAGCGCGAATGCGCATTTCTTGCAACAGGCGCGAGACAATTTCTTCGACTTTCTTAAGATGAGCAGCATCTTTCGGATAAGTTGCTCGGCTGCTTTCAGGAAAAGATTGATCTGCGCTCTCCATCTCAGGAGAGGAGGGAGAGGGCGCAACCGTAGGGGGTAGAAGGAGAGTCAATCGGACGCGTGCTTGACGAGCACCGATTCCAAATAATCCGCGGCTGCCTTCGTCTAGAACCTCGATGTTGACTTGACTAGAAGGCACTCCTAATTGTTCTAACCCTTGTTGGATCGCTTCGGGTACGGTTGGAGCAATAATTTCCAAGCTTGTTCGTTTCTCGTTCATTTTTTCTTTCCTGCGCTTTTTTGCGGGGTAGATTGGGAACGAAAGCTAAAAAGATTTTGCCAATTGACTTTGCCCATCGCAGCGTATTGGATGATGCCGACTACGTTACTCGTTACAAAGTATAAAGCTAGACCCGAAGCAAGCGTAAACGAAATGTAGCCAATGAATAGAGGCATATACAGGTTCATCATCTGGCTCATCTGAGCGGTTTGGTCGCCGGGTTGGGCAGGTGGGGGGGTCATTAATTTTTGCTGCAAGTAGGTGGTAATGACAACCACAATCGCTAAAACTGGAATGCCGATGCCAAACACCGGTAAACGCTCCGGTTGGCTGAGATCCATCCAGAGAAACTTGTTATTGAGAGGGATCAAATCGGCAGCATTGATGAAGGAATAGAGATGCTTTGAAAGGTCCAAGAGTTGATATGGGGTGGTTGCTAGGGCGCGAATGATCGCTTGGTAAAGCCCAATAATGATCGGGAACTGAATGAGCAAAGGCAGACAAGAGCCAAATGGATTGATGCCCATCTCTTGATAGAGGCGCATTTGCTCTTGAGATAACTTCTGCTTATCATCTTTATACTTCTTTTGAATTTCTTGCCATTCTTTGGACTTTTGCATTTCCTGCATGGCTTGGGCGCTTTTCATTTGGCTCACAGTGAGTGGATGCGTAATTAGGCGAATGAGTATTGTAAAGATGATAATGGCAATGCCAAAGTTACCGATCACGCTATAGATGTACAATAATGTGTTGACCATCGGGTTAATAATCACTAAATCCCACATTTTATTCTTCCACTACTCTCTATTTTACGGGTTGAAAGGACCAAGATTGTCCGCCATCTGGATTCAGGGCGACAATCAGTTGATCTTTGGCGATCAGAGGTACCAAAATAACCTCATCGCCGCTTAAGACTGGGCTGAGTATTTTACCGTCAAACTTCTTGGGTTGCTGCCAAACCAGATTCCCTTGTAAGTCAATGGCGTAGAGGTCACCGGCCTCATTACCGATGTAGATGACGTCGTTATAGAAGGTCGGTTTGGCAGTAATGGCTGCTCCGGTCGGAACCTTCCAACGTTCGTCACCACTTTTGGCATCCAACGCAATCACATTGCCGGATAGGTCGGTCAGGATAATTTGATCTTCTATCAACAAAGGAGACCCCCAAACCCAATGAGAGGCGGTGTAAGTCCAAAGGTCCTGTTGAGTGCGAGGATCAAAGGCGTGAAAGCGGTTTCCGAATGTGCCAAAATAGAGGATACCATCTTCGCTCAATACCGGTGAACTGGCGATTGCCCCTTCTAGGCGCTCGGTTTGCCAGAGCAACACGCCATCTCTAGCCCGAACCGCATAGAGGATGTGATCGAGGCAGGCAACATAAACACATTCACAGCTCGGATTGTAAATCGGAGTCGCCCAAATTGGGGCATTGGTTTTGAATTCCCAGCGTTTGTTGCCTTTGCGGTCTAAAGCGTATAGCAAGTGATCGCTTGTGGGAGCGTAAATGCTGTCCTCGGTAATCAGCGCGCCGGCTATATAGGGATATTTGGATTCTTCAAAACGCCATTGTTCACTGCCATTCTCAGGATCAAGGCTATAGAGAATATGGTGGAAACCACCCGCGATCAGTTGGGTGCCATCTGGACTAAGAGCAGGCGGAGCGTAAAAAGAGACTTTGTTATCTGCTTCTTTTGGGAAACGCCAGATCTCTGTTCCGTTGCGGGTTTGAATGGCGTGAATATGAGCTTGATAAGCCACATAGACGATCCCCTCTCTCAATGCCGCGCCAGGCCAATTGGACATCATCCCCGCTGATGAACAGGCACTGAGAGTGACTGCGTTTATTAGCAAAACGAGGGCAATCAGAAGCCATTGGAGGGATCTTTTTGCTTGCTTGTTAGAGTGAAAGATCAATTGAATCAGACCTAAGAAGAAAGAAAAACGAGTGAAATCCATGTGTTTGTTAACCAACGTCCTTTAGATTAGGGTACTGGGTCATAACCGCCGGGGTTAAAAGGGTTGCAGCGCAAGACCCGCCAAGCGGCTAGCAAGGTGCCTTTAATCAAGCCGTGTTTATAGATCGCCTGATACCCATAATGCGAGCAACTCGGATAAAAGCGACAAGTATTGGGTGGCAGTGCCTTTGAGAGAGTCATTTGGTAGAGCCGAATGAGCGCCAGAACAGGGAAGCGCAGCAGGGTAGCCGGGGTCAACTTGAGCTCGCGCAAAGAGGGTTCAGGAGGTATGTCTTGAGGTAGTGGCTTGGGTTTCATTTGTCCTTTCATAGATGCACAGCAAATGCTGATCGGCTAGAACTTGTGCCATCGCTTTCGTAATTTGTGAGAACTTGGCTTGTAATACCGGTTTGCGCGCCAGGATAACCAAATCAATCCCCGCGCGGAGTTTATCCAAGAAGGGGTGAATGCTGGCTCGTAAGCGACGTTTGGCGCGATTTCTTTGCACGGCGTTTCCGATTGACCGCCCCGCGGCTATCCCAACCCGCACGCGGCCGGATGAATTTGGTGTGACGATCAACACAAAAAGCGGGTGAGCCGTAGCGCTGCCTTGTTGCCGAACCCGCTTGAAATTGGTTGATCCTCTCAAGCGATATCTGCGGTCCACGAAGGCGGTTCTTAAACGGATCAGGAACCCTCAGGCATACAAAAGAGCTTAGCTTTTCCAGTTCACGTTTTTGACGTGATTGTTTTTCTTAACTGTTAGGCGATAACGGCCTTGCAGTCGGCGATTTTTTAAGACTTTGCGACCGCCTGCCGTTGCCATGCGGGCTCGAAAACCATGTACTCTCACGCGCCGGCGTATCTTGGGTTGATAAGTCCTTTTGGGCATTGTACCTTCCCGTCAGTAAGATTTTAAATTTCTAACGCAAAGAAGTATTATAACCGATAGGATCAAAATCCGTCAAATGCGCTGAAATGCGGGTGTGCACTCAAAAGTTGTTGGCAACATTGCTTTGTAGGACAACTCATTGAGTTGTCCTACAACTTTTGCGTGGACACGAAATGCGGATGACTCAAAGCGCGGAAGGCGAGGAAGCCTAACAATAAAGGATACCAAAAGGTAAAGCCGCGATAGGCTATGGCAAGCACAGCAGCAACACTGAGAGGGATATAAAATGATGCCAGGACAAGGGTCATTGCTCCCTCGACAAATCCGATTCCGGCCGGGGTGGGAGAAACAATCATGAACAGATAAGCCACACTGAAACCAGCCACCACCGTGCCGATAGAGATGGGGACTTGGAAAGCAAAGAAAACCAGGGCTAAGATCAAAATCAGGAGGAATTTATTGAATAGGCCGTACAATAAAGGTTTGAGCAGACTGCGCCGATCGGCGCGCAGGGCTTCGAGTCCGTCTGATACCTCTTGGGCGAATTCATGAGCGCGCTGTTCCGATAGATAGTCGCGGCGCAGGAAAGGCAAGAGCAGGCGATTGACGATGCGGGCGAGGCGAGCTAGGATATTGCCGAGGGTGACGGGTGAGCGGGCGCCAATATAGATCAGTGTAGCCATGCAAACTGCCAAAAGAAACAGCAAAATGGAAGCAATAATCTCCGGAGGATCGAGATTGTTGCGACGGAAGAGCACAATTAATCCCAATCCAAGGACACACAGAAATGCAGCATAATCGACCAAGACAAAGAGAATACCAGCTAGGGTTACTTTCCCTATAGGAAGTCCGCTCTTACGGGCTTGGGAAATAAACACAGCTACGCCACTCATTCCCACCGAAGGGGCGACAATGTTGGCAAAGTTGGAGGCTAAAGCCAAGACAACGAGTCGCCCTAAGCGGTCGTGTGTGCCCAAAGCATGATAGATGGATTGATAGGTCGCCCCTAAATTGACTACCCAAATCGATTGCACCAACAAAGCTAAAAGGATAAATCGCCAATCTCCCTTTTGCAATGTTTCCCAAATTTGTTGAACTTCGCCAAAGCGGGTGATGAGAAATATGACCCCCAATAGGATCAGAACGGCAAAAAAGAAGCGACGCATCGAGGCGGCTTTGGGAGGGATGAAAAGAGGCGGAGAGAATTAATCTCTCCGCCGGCCACCCATACCGATAACTAGACTAGCATAATAGAGCAATTGGAGCACTGCAGTAACTAAAGCTGCAACATAGGTCAAAGCCGCTGCGTTTAGCACCTGGTTGACACCGCGCATTTCCTCCTCTGTAGCAATTAACCCTGACTCGGCTAATAAACGCTTCGCCCGCGCCGAGGCATTAAACTCGACCGGCAGGGTCGCTAGAGCAAAGATTGCGCCGCCGGAAAAGACAATGACCCCCAGCCAAGCTAGTTGTGGTGCTCGCAAAAGAAAACCGATCATGATCAGAATCCAACCTAGATAGGAACCAATGTTTACGGCTGGCACTAAGGCTGAGCGCAGTTTGAGCGGGGCATATCCTTCTTGATCTTGTAGTGCATGGCCGAGTTCGTGGGCTGCTACTGCTAATGCAGCCACCGATGCCCCGCCATACACACCTTCGGAAAGCCGCAAGGTTTTATTGCGTGGGTCGTAATGGTCTGTGAGTTCTCCACGGATTCCTTCAATTCGCACTTGATGAAGGCCGCTGTAGCGGATCAATTGGGCAGCCGCTTGAGCGCCGCTAATGCGCAGACGGGAAGGCACGCGGCTCCATTTGGAATAGGATGAATTGACATAAAATTGGACTGCCAGCATGAGGATAAAGGCTGGCGCCATAAAGATCAAGTAATAGGGATCGAAGAAAAACATCCTTGTCCTCCTTTCTCTACTTTGAAAGCAATTCGATGGCTTGATCAAGTTGGGGGTCTTTCCCGGCGGCATAATCTTCTTCGGTCATTTGCACCTCAACGTCCGGGATCAGACCTGTTCCTTGAATCGTTCGTCCTTTGGGGGTTAACCAGCGCGCCACAGTGATGCGCACAGCGCCTTGGTTGTTCATCAAGTCATTCCAGACCTGTACTGAGCCTTTGCCGTAAGTGGTTACACCGACCAATTTTCCCCTCCCCAAGTCTTGAATAGCGCCGGCAACAATCTCAGAAGCTGAGGCACTGCCTTCGTTGATCAAGACAATGAGCGGGATGTCGGTTGCTAAGCCTTTACCGCTTGCCTTAAAGGTTTCTTTACGGCCATCACCATACACCTCATAAGCAATGACGCCTTCTTTGATGAATTCAGAAGCGATTTCGATGGCGGAATTGAGCAAACCACCGCCATTGTTGCGCAGGTCTAAAATCAAGCCGTCTGGATTTTCGGCTAAGAGTTTCTTAAGCATGGTGCGAAAGTCCCGTGTGGTGTTTTCATCTCCGAAAGCCAACAAGCGGATATAGGCAATGTTGTTCTTCTCCATGCGGCCGATGACATTCGTGGACTTAATGCTGGCGCGCACGATCTCGACATCGAAAGGCTCTTCAAGTCCGGGGCGCTTGATGGTCAAACGCACGGTTGAACCAGCCGGTCCGAGCACTCTTTGGCGCACGAGTTCCCCGTCGATTCCGGTCATGTCTTCCCCGTCAATGGCGATAATTTGATCGCCGGGCTTGAGTCCGGCTTTTTCGGCCGGTGAACCCATCATTGGGGCGATAATTGTCAGATATTCCCTCGTTGTGTCAACGTAGGCGCCGATGCCTTCATATTCTGTGCCAGTAATTTGGGCTTGGAAGGTCTCGAGCGATTCGGGATCGATGTAAGAGGAGTGTTCATCCCCCAGTGCGTTGATCATCCCCTGAATCGCCCCGCGCATGAGCTTTACGTCATCGACCGGTTGCTCGACATATTGCTCGTGAATTAGCCGCCAGGTTTGCCAAAACGGGGCAAATAATTCATTGACCTTTTGATCGGGAGCGCTATTCGGTAAGGATTCTACCCGAGGAGTATCCCCCGGCATGATCATGAAAGATGACTCTTGACTCCCGGCCGAAACTCGACCGGCGTAGAAACCCGCCATTGTTGCCCCGATGGTGATCACAAACAAGGCGAGAATGATTAAGATGGGTGGCCTTTTGCTTTCCATAAAATTCTCCTCGGATTCGTTAATTACCAATCATCCATTGTTCGGTTTTTTACTGAATTTCCTTAACGCTTGATATACGATTAAAACAAAAAAATGTAAACATAATCTATAGAAATGATTAATGTTCGCTATGAACTTGAGATAGCCAAGTTTTTAGATACCGTTCAAAGGAAGCGGGATCGGATACGTTGGAGACATACTCTAAGATGGCAAATCCATCCAATGGGTAATTGGGGTGACAAGAGGTCGGTTTTGCACCGCCCGGCGCGTGGATAACGAAATCGACAAATGGTGCCACAATATCCGCTTGTTGAAGGTTGGGGACGAGTTCTTCAGTGGTCACAATCACGGTTTTTGATGTTAGGGCTAATTCTTCATCAATACCTTTATTCTTCCCAATGATTGCGTTCCCGTCTTGGTCAGCTTTCAGGGCGTGTAGGACGGCGATATCGGCTTCAATGGCTGGAAAGGCGGTTAGCTCTTCGCCGGTGTAGGGATCGATAACAGTCTTGACATCAGGTCTAAGTTTTGGCAGGTCGGTGCCTAACCAAGCCAAACTTGGCATAAAACCGACCCCCGCCATTTTGGCGCGTAAACCAAACGCAATGCTTGCCTCCGTTTCTTCAATGATGTTGAGCTGCCCTTGATTGGCGTAGTAGGTGAACATGGGAGCGAAGCCAAAGATCTCAAGGCCGAAGTAGCAGGTGCGGATTGTCTTAACCAGCCCTGCCCCCACCAGCAAATCAGACTCATAACCGGCGGTGAAGGTCAATAGGGTTAGGTTGTTGATAGGTTTGCCGGAGAGAGCTTGAAGGATGAGTTGGCGAACAAAAGCCAGCGGGCGGCGATAGAGGGTCATTCCGCCGAGGGCGAGGGTATCACCATTGCGGATACAAGCAACAGCTTCATCTAAAGAAATTACCTTTGCAGTCATCGCTCTCCTCGATGGTTCTCCCAAAGTGAGGGTAGCTTTACACGTAACTCTTTAACGTGGCGTAGGCTCAAATCAACTTGAGCCTCATGTCCATCCTGTCCAACGAGAACTGTATAAAAACCCAATGCCCGCGCTGCCACAAGGTTGACCAAGGAGTCATCTAAATAGACGCATTTTTGAGGGTCTTGGACTTGAGCAATTTCGAGAGCGATCTGATAAGCTTGTGGTTCGGGTTTGCAGTAGAAGTGGATGGCACGCACATCGATAATCCCTTCAAAACAATCGGCTATACCCAATATTTTCAAGACGCGTTTAGCATGATCGCGGTCGGCGTTGGTAAAAATAAAGCGTCGCAAGGGCAAGGTCGTGAGCATCTGCCGTAATTCAGGATCAGGTTGGATAAATTCGTGTAGGGGCAGATCATGGACGTAAGCCAAGTAATCATCGGCATCTACTTGATGATGCAACTGTAATCCGCGCAGGGTGGTGCCGTAAGTCTCAAAATAATGACGGCGCAGGGTGGGGATGATGTCCCAGGACATGCCTAAGCGTTCATGCATATATAACGACATGCGCTGGCGGATGGCTTCCCATAAGCCGCTTTGCTTATCATAGAGCGTGTCATCTAAGTCGAAAAAAGCAACCTCGAACTCCATGCCCAAAGTATAACTGAAAACCGAGCGATAAGACAGGTATAATCAAATTGAGTGAAGAAATGGCGATCGAAATCTTACCCTCGGAAATCGCTTCTCAAATTGCGGCTGGTGAGGTGGTTGAGAGACCCGCCTCGGTGGTCAAGGAGTTGATTGAAAATGCTCTCGATGCGCAGGCTACCCAAGTGACGATCCATTGCCATGCAGCCGGCAAGAAACGGATCGAAGTCTCGGATAATGGAGAGGGTATTGCGGGAGAGGAACTCTCCTTGGCAGTTCACCGTCACGCAACGAGCAAAATCCGCTCCGCCCAAGACCTTTGGCGAATTCGTACACTCGGTTTTCGAGGAGAAGCCTTGGCTTCTATTGGGTCGATCTCACGCCTTACGATCACTTCGCGACCCCGTTTACAAGAGATGGGGTATCGCTTAGTGGTTGAAGGCGGCGCCGAGTACCAGATGAGCGCAACCGGAGCGCCGCTTGGGACAAGTGTGCAGGTTGAGGATTTATTTTTCAACGTGCCAGCAAGGCGCAAGTTTCTCAAGAGCGATGCTACAGAACGACAGCGGATTGATGCTGTGGTTGCCGAGTATAGTTTGGCTTTTCCAGGGGTTCAATTTCAGCTCTATCACGAAGGACGTTTGAGTTTTGCCAGTAGTGGGAACGGTGATCGGCGCGAGATTTTAGCTAACTTGCTCGGTGTAGAAGAAGCGACTCAATTGATTGAAGTTGACTACGAGGAAGCCAATTTTCAGGTGAAGGGTTTTATCAGCCCGCCGGGGTTGACGCGCTCTAATCGGCGCGAGATCCATTTTTTTGTCAATCAACGCCCGATTCAGGATAGCAGCTTGTCTTCTGCCGTTCTACAAGCCTATCACACCTTGTTGATGGTCGGACGATATCCTCTCGTATGGCTCTTCATTGAAATTGATGCCGACAAAGTCGATGTCAATGTCCATCCGACCAAGGCGGAGGTGCGTTTTGCGGAGGCAGGACGGGTTTTTGGTTCGGTTCAACATGCCGTGCGGAGGGCTTTGTTAGCCGGTAGTTCTTTGGCAGCAGCGCCAAATTTTCCGATTTGGCAACCACCTTTTGATGAAATTCAAAATTCTCCGAGGGAAGATGAGAGGGGAGGCGTATTGCCCTCTGAACCTTTGCAGCCTCAGCCTTCAGTTTTCCCAAGCCTTGAGCAAAAAGTGCCCTTATTGCGCTGGATCGGTCAAATCGCCAACACCTATCTTATTGCCGAGGGTCCGGATGGGTTATATCTGATCGATCAACATGCTGCCCATGAGCGCGTCCTTTTTGAAAGATTTCTGCATGAAGCTCAAACGGCAATTTCTTCTCAAAAGCTTTTACAACCGAGCTTACTGACGCTGAGTCCATCGCAAGCGCAATTGTTTGAAGAACAGATTGAACTCCTGAGCCGGCTTGGATTTGAGATTGTGCCCTTTGGCTTGAATACTTATCAGGTACGGGCGGTTCCAGCTATCATTGCTGGAGTGGATGGCGCCCTGGCCGTGCGAGCTGTGATCGATGATTTCGATGAAAATGAGGAGCCCTTCCGTCGAGAGACAGAAAAGCGCTTGATTGCCCGCATCTGTAAACGGGTTGCGGTGAAGGCTGGGCAGAGTCTTTCACCTGAAGAGCAAAAGGCTCTCTTGCGGGAATTGGAATCCTGTCAATCCCCGCGCACGTGCCCGCATGGACGACCAACGATGATTCATTTGTCGGTGGATTTGTTAGAACGGCAGTTTGGACGGCGTGGATCGGTTTAGGCAGTGAGGTTATTCTGCTGGAGTTTGACGGAGGATTTCTGCCACGATCTGAGGCAAGATAACGGCGACGTCATCGGAAAAGACCACATCGGCGCGAACATCTAGATAGGTGGGGGTATGGTTGATGATAATCAAATGCGCCCCGCGTTCGACCGCCTGCATTGGAAGTCTGGCAACCGGTAGAACTTCGAGGGAGGAGCCAGCTACAATCATTAGATCGCAATGTTGACTGGCTTTTTGGGCTTGTCGCCAGGGCTGGTACGGCATCTGTTCGCCAAAGAGGATAACATCTGGCTTTAGGATGCCTCCACAGGATGGACAACGAGGGATCATCCCTTGTTCTAAATAAGGGCGTAGATAGGGCTGCGAAGAAACTTTGGTGTAGCATTTCACACAGGTCATGGTTCCGAAGGTGCCGTGCACTTCGAGGACATTTTTGCTCCCGGCTTTCTGGTGGAGACCATCGATGTTTTGGGTAACGATGGTTTGGATAAACCCCATTTGTTGGAGGCGGCTCACAGCCAAATGGGCAGCGTTAGGTTCGGCGGTTAAAATCTGCCTCGCCAAAGGGCGCAGCCACTCAAAGAAGCGCAGCGGGTCATAGCGAAAAGAGAGGGCAGAAGCTACTTCAAGGGGTTCGACTTTGGACCAGAGCCCGCTATGCGGAGAGCGAAAGTCTGGAATGCCGGAGGGTGTGGAAATCCCTGCGCCACTCAGAACGACCCCACGTTTGCTTTTGCGGATGATCTCCGCAGCACTTTGGATGGGGCTGAGGGTCTTGGGGGTGGGAGGTGGCATTTGAAAAGAATTACACGAGGGTGAGAATCCTACGGGCTATTTCGTTTAGCTGATTGGCTGTGGGGCTTTCGGGTTGGTGCAAGTAGATCGGACGGTTGTTGAGTGCTGCATGATAAACCAGCTCTGGTGCGGGTGAAATCATGCCCAACAACTCCATGCCAAGCTTCTCTTGGATTTGGGAGCGAGTTAGCATGATATCCGAGCGCATACGATTATAAACGACGGCATGGATGCGGTTTTGATGAACACCTTGTTCGATGAGTGCATCGCGGATCAATTGAAATTGGGTGATGGAGAGGCTGGTGGGTTCAACCAGTAAAAAAATTGCACTGCATTGACGGTAAATATCTCGAAGAGCGGCGGATAACGAAGGTCCGAGATCGATAAAGATATATTTTGCCATCCCCACCAGAAATTGGGTGATGTGTTGGTAATGAGCAGCCGAGGCGATTTTTAGCCTTGCGGAAGGATCGTTGGAGGCAAGCAATAAGCGTATGCCGGCTGAAAATTGGATCAAGCTGTTTTCAACATCCATTGAGGTGATTTCGAATTCATTGCGCTGAAGCAGGCGATTCAACCCATCGAACACTTTATAGCCCAGTTCAATCCCAATCGTGCCCATGCCAGGGCGATATTCGGCGACAATGGTCTCTTTTTGACTGTTTTGGTGAAGCGCAAGGGCAAGGTTAAATGCAAGGGTTGTGGTTCCAATGCCGCCTTTTGTGCCGATGATGCCGATCAGGAAACCCTTTTCCTGAGGAGAAGATGCTTCGCTAACTTGGACCGGCGGGGCTTTTTGGGCGCGGGATAACACGGCTCGCATCTTTGCGAAGAGCTCCCGCGGTTGGGTAGGCTTCGTGATGTAATCATCCGCTCCTGCTTCGTAGCCCATCACTTTATCTTCTACTTGGCTTTTGGCGGTAAACATAATAATCGGAATGGCAGCGGTGAGCGGATTGGCGCGGATGCGTCTGGCAACTTCATACCCATCCATTTCGGGCATCATGATGTCCAGAAGAATGAGATGAGGCTGTTCTTTCTCTGCTAGCACTAACGCTTGAGGCCCGTTGCTAGCAGCGATGATTTGATAGCCTTGTCGTTGGAGCATCAAGCCAACTAGGCGCAGTGTATCTAGATCATCATCCACGATGAGGATTTTTTCAGCCATACAGTACTTCTCCTGAGGAGACTGAATCAGCGATCCGGATTCTATACGAATGTTTATTGGTCATGATTAGAGCCTTTCAATATTCTAACAGTAATTCTAAATTTAGCCCTGATAACGTCGGCTTTAGACATTCAATTATGGAAAAATCATGCGAAGGTAGCATAAATCCGACTTGTGCAAACCATCAACAGGTTGAAGCCTATGTTAGGGAAGTCCGCCTGGCTGCAGCTCATCATGCGTAGCATAAGCTTCAGCTTGTACCGTAACATAAGCTTTAGCTTGTGTAAACGACACACAGGCTGAAGCCTATGTTACGGAAATCTGCTCTTTCTTGCTGAAAGACAAACAAGTGTGTAAATTTAGAATTATCGTACAAATTGCTTAAACAAATTATAATCTCTTCTTAGGATGTTAAGAGTTATCCAAAGGGTTTTACAAGAAACATGCCATTTAGAACCACACGATGCCCTTGTGGTCGGTGTCTCGGGTGGTCCAGATAGCCTGGCGCTCATGATGCTTCTCCACGAATTGGATTGGAAGCTGGTGGTTGCTCATCTGAATCACCAACTTCGTCCGACCGCCGATCAAGAAGAGGAGGGAGTGCGCCGCTGGGCAGAGCAGATGGGTGCCGCATTTGTCTCTCGCAGAGTTAATTTGGCTGCTCATGCCTATCCCTATCCCCGAAGCATCGAGGAGACTGCGCGCTATTATCGCTATCGATTTCTGTTTGAGCAGGCGGAAAAAGTGGGCGCTAAGGCGGTGCTGGTTGCCCATACTGCTGACGATCAGGTTGAGACGGTGTTAATGCGCTTGATCCGAGGGGCTGGAACACAAGGGTTAGTTGGCATGAGAACGGTTTCACTACCGAATGAGTGGAGCGAAACTATCCCGTTGGTTCGCCCGTTGTTATCCGTCTGGCGCTCTCAGCTTATGGACTATCTTAAGCGACACAAAATTGAGCCCTTTTTTGATGAGACAAATTTCGACCCTGCCTATACCCGCAACCGCATTCGTCATTACCTGATTCCCGATTTGGAACGTTATAACCCATCTATTCGCAAGTTGATTTGGCAGACGGCTCAAATCCTAGCCGATGAAGACGAATTCATGCAAGCCCAGGAGGAGATTGCGTGGCAAGAGACGGTTCGTTATCGGGACGAGGAAAGGGTGGGATTCGACTTGGAAACGTTTCGTCGGCTCCCTCAGGCTCTGAGGAGGAGGCTTGTTCGCCGCGCTTATCAGGTTTTGTATCCCGGCATCGATCCCCTTGAATTCGCCCAAGTTGAGAATGTGGTCAATACCTTGCTTGCCCCGCAAGTAGCCCGCCGTCGCATCAACCGCTTGGTCAATTGTCTTAGAGATTACGAGCTCGGTTACCTGCTGATGAGATTTGCCTTTCCCCCGCATCAGGCTTATCCTCAGTTGCCAAGTAAGGAAGAGCTCGCGTTGCCCCTTTCGGGCAGTTTACGCCTGAATGATGGATGGATTTTGCAGGTTGAAACGGTTTCTGAGCAGCCGTATCAAGCCATGCAACAGCGCAAAGCGGATCGATTTGAGGCGTGGTTAGATGGGCAGGTTTGCCAAGAAGGGCTTTGGATTCGTCCGCCGAGAGAGGGCGATCGCTTTGCGCCGCTCTCGATGGGTGGGCGAACAAACAAAATCTCAAAGATTTTTATCGACCGTAAAATTCCAATTTACGTGCGAGCGCGCTATCCTTTGATCGTTAACCAACAAGCAGTTCTATGGGTGCCGGGCTATACCATTAGCCATTTTGCCCGATTAACCCCAGAGAGTCAGACTGCGGTTCACCTGAGGCTGGAGCAAACGAGGGACGAAAGCGAAGACTCAACTTTCGAGGAATGATCCTGCGAGTTGGTCGAGTTTCATCCCGATCTCGCGCCATTGGACTTTGGAAAGTCCTAACTTTTGTCGAATCGCGTTTTTCTCCATCCCGCTCTGAAGATCGAGTAAAGCACATGTCCAGCGACACATATCAAACGAAATATGTTTATCCACTCCTGCCTCTTGGGAGAGATCCTCAAGCAAGTATTCAAGGCGACGTTGAGACCATGGAAAGACGCGGTCTTTGATCTCATATTGTCTGCGATATTCCTCAAAACCTTCAATCCAATCCGTCGGTAGAGGAATCTTGCGTTCTTTGTAGCGGTATTGCGGGTTGGTATAGCGAATGAAAAGGAAAGGATTGGTGGGATCGGTCAATTCGAGATGGTTGAGGTTCAAGGCTAAACATTCCGTTTTCTTGATGCCGGTTGAGATCAAGAGATAAAACAAAGCAAAATAGCGGGCGTCGGGCTTTTGGGATTGGCGATGCTTTTGGCAGACCTCAAGTACGCGCTCAACCTCCGAAGGCGTTAGGACGACGGGCAAGGGGCTGAGCACCGAATGCTGGATGACCTTTTCGGCGGGGTTGTGGGCCAGAACGGCGTGCTGATGCAGCCAACGAAAGAAGGCTTTGAGGGAAGTGATGCGGCGCGCCAGGGTTTTGGGGCTACAAGGGACACCGCGGCCTTTTTGTAACCAGTTAAGGAAGTGGTTAAGGTCAGCGGTGGTAATGCTGCCGAGGGTGCGAGTGGGGGATAAAAAAGTTGCCAGCAGCTCTAAATCGTGGACAAAGGCTTTCACGGTGTGAATCGAATTGCCCTGGTCAGCTAAATAGATTTTCCAGCCTTGAATAGCGGGGGGCAAGGTCGAGTGAGCGGTCAGATGAGCCGTTCTTGGTTCAGAAGACATGCCATCCTCCTAAACTTCGCATAGCCATTTATCGTTAGTTTAACATAGAGTAAGGAGGATGTCAACTCTACCCTTTTCCTCGTGTGCACTCAAAAGTTGTTGGCAACATTGCTCTGTAGGACAACTCATTGAGTTGTCCTACAACTTTTGCGTGGACACCTTTTCCTCTAATGAGAACTTGTTCGTGACCCTGACGAAAGTTGTTATCCTATAGCCACCAGCCGGCGGCGTCTTGAGTAGCGTAGATGTTCATTCCTTAGGTTTGGCGAAAGTCCGCTTCCTTGTCATCAACCACTGAGTTGGCAAGGGGCATTTTGCGTTGCTTTATGAAGTAGTCCAGCATAACGGCGGCGATAAAAACAATCCCCTTCACTACTTGTTGATTATAGGAGGGCATTTCAAGAAGGTTGAGCCCGTTTGAGAGAGTGCCGATGATGAAAGCCCCTGCCAACATGCCCGGGATGCTCCCCACGCCTCCGGCAAGACTATTGCCACCCAATACCGCTGCGGTAATAGCGTCTAATTCTAGACCGACCCCGATGTTAGGCTGAGCCGACCACAACCGAGCCGTCAAGATCAAACCACTGAGAGCAGCACATAACCCACTAAAAACATAAACGCTGAGCTTGACCGTCTCAACACTAACACCTGCCAAACGAGTTGTTTCTTCGCTGCCACCAACTGAAAAGATGCGCAAACCCAGTGGAGTTTGTTTGAGAATGAGGTGGGCCATGATCACCATCAGCAGCAATAACCACACCGGCACGGGCACACCTAGCCAGCTCGTACCGCCCCAAAAGGTAAAGGATTTATCGAGGCCGGCGATCGGTCTTCCTTGAGTATAGACGAGGGTTAGTCCGCGACCGATTGCCATTGTTGCAAGCGTAGCAACGAAAGGAGGCATTCGCCCCCATACAATCAGTGCACCGTTTATGAAGCCGATGCCTACACCGCTCAACAGACCAAGTAACAAGCCAGGGTAAGTGCCTAGCCCAAGACGTGTAGCTGCGCCAGCAGCAATTGCGCCCGCAAGTGCTGCTACCGATCCAACTGATAAATCAATCCCGCCGGTGATGATGGTGAACGTCATGCCGATAGCCACGAAAGCAATTAATGAAGTTTGTAAGGCTACGGTTAGTAGATTGTTGACTTTAAGGAAATCGGGTGATAAGAGGGCAAACCAAACCAGAATGATCAGAAGGATCAGATAGGTACTCCCCTGGCGGATTAGACCCAGAATGCGGTTTGATGGATTGCTGAGCTTCATGGTTTTACCTTTGTGTCGTCATAGTTGACCGGTTGCGGCTTGCATAATTCGATCTTGAGTGGCGTCCTCCCGAGTCATCTCGGCAACAATGCATCCTTCGCGCATCACCAAAATACGGTCACTGACTCCTAACACTTCAGGCAATTCCGATGAGATCATCAAAATAGCCATGCCCTGAGCCGCCAGTTCATTCATGAGGGCGTGAATTTCAGCCTTAGCACCCACATCTACCCCGCGAGTCGGCTCATCCAAGATCAAGACTTTGGGGTTGAGTGCAAGCCAGCGGGAAATAACTACCTTTTGCTGATTACCTCCGGATAGATTGCGCACTTGTTGACTAAGCGAGGGTGTGCGGATACGAAGACGCTCTACTAATTGACGCACCGCTTGGTTAATGGCGCGAAAATTGATAAAACTTAGTCGAGAGAGGAGCTGAAGGAGAACTGAGGCTACGTTGTACCTTACGCTTTGTTTGAGGAATAATCCTTGAGTTTTGCGATCCTCGGGAACGAGTCCAATGCCAAGACGGATGGCATCACGGGGCGATCGCAACTCCACCCGTTTGCCCTCAAACCAAATTTCGCCCTTCTGGAGTGGGTCAGCTCCGAACAACAAGCGGGCAACATTGCTACGCCCAGAACCGACCAAACCGGCCATGCCGACAATCTCTCCCTTGTGCAACTCAAAGGATACGCCACGTACTTCCTTGCCAGAGTGCAAATTGACCACGCGTAATATCGGTTCTCCACGAGTAGTTGAGCTCTTTGGGAAAAACTCTGCCAATTCTCGTCCCACCATTAGGTGCACCAGACGGCTGGGGGTGAATTCCTCGGCTGAGCCTTCCCCTACCAACTGCCCATCTCGCATCACAGCGATTCGATCGGCTAATTCAAAGACCTCTTCTAGGCGGTGCGAGATATAGATTAAAGCCACGCCTTCTGCCCTCAGCATACGGACTAGGCGAAAGAGAGTTTCTGTCTCACGGCTGGTAAGGGAACTGGTTGGCTCGTCCAGTGCAATCAGACGCGCTCGATAAGAAAGAGCTTTAGCAATTTCTACCAGTTGGCGTTCGGCAATGCTTAAGTCGTTGATTTTAGCGCGGGCGGAAATATCAATGCCCAGCCGGTCGAGTTCCTGTTGGGCTAGGCGATAGACCCGACTCCAGTCAATCCAGCCTCCCCATCGTCTGGGTTCTCGCCCGAGATAAAGGTTTTGACCAACCGTCAATTCCGGAATTAGTGCCAGTTCTTGGTGAATCATAGTGATGCCTAATTCCAATGCGCGGCGCGGAGAAGTGATGTGTACAGCTTGACCATCTAAATAGATTGATCCTGCATCTAGGGCCGTTACTCCATTAATTATGTTCATTAGGGTAGACTTGCCAGCCCCGTTTTCGCCGACTAAGGCGAGAATCTGACCTCCATAAACTTCTAGACTAACATCATTGACAGCCTGAACGCCAGGGAAAGATTTGTAGATGTGTTCTAGTTTGAGGCGGGGAATTATTTCGGTCATGAAACCTCTGCAGCAGAGGGTGCGTTCTAAACACGCACCCTCTGCCATCATATAGAATGAATTATTTGGTGACCAGACTCAGGGGAACCGGGATATAAGATTCAACTTGTTGGCCCTTGAGGTATTTGACCGCCGTTTCAACTGCTAGTCTGCCCATGACTTCGGGCTGCTGGGCGATGGTTGCGGCGAGTTTACCTTCCTTCACGGCTTGGACGGCGTCGTCGATGGCATCGAAGCCGACGAAGATGATGCCGGTCCGTCCGGCGGCTTCTGCGGCTTGGATAGCGCCGAGGATCATCTCGTCGTTGTGAGCGAAGACGGCGGTAATTTCAGGCTGAGCTTGCAAGATATTCTCGAAGACTTTCAAGCCCTTATCGCGGTTGAAGTCGGCCGTCTGCTGGGCGACGATTTGGGCGTCCTTGCAGGAGGTTGCCATGTAGTCGTTGAAGCCTTGGCCGCGGTCACGGGCGGCGGATGTTCCGGCAATGCCTTGCAATTCGACCACTTTGCCCTTACCGCCGATGGCGTTGCAGAGGAACTCGGCTGCCATTTTGCCGCCGGCGACGTTATCGGAGGCGATATGGCTGACGACGGTGCCGCCGTTAGCGCCGCGGTCGACGGTAAAGACAGGGATGCCGGCTTCGTTGGCTTTTTGGATGGCTGGGACGACAGCGTCGGAGTCGGTGGGGTTGATCAGGAGGGCAGAGACCTTTTTGTTGATCAAGTCTTCGATGCCGGCAGTCATTTTAGCGGAGTCGTCTTGGGCATCAACGATGATGAGTTTTACACCGGCAGCATCGGCGGCTTTTTGAGCGCCATCCCGCAAGGTGACAAAGAAAGGATTGTTGAGCGTCGAAATCACTAAACCTAAGGT